>NZ_JBICKW010000059.1:0-76514 GCF_043104645.1 Delftia sp. WSY_12 | reverse complement strand
CCGCGACCCCTTCGCTGCGCTGCGGGGCCACCTGCGCCGTGACGGTTGCGGGGTTCGCCGTGAAACTCTCTTCGCGCTGCGCGCTACGTTCAAACATCACGGCGAGTCAGATGACGAAGCAGTCCTGTCCTTCGGCAGGACTGCAACCCCGCAACCGCCACGACGCAGGCGCTGACATACGGGGAGTTGTTGCGGGCCTTCGCTGCGCTCGGCCTTTTTTACTGTTTCGGGATCTTGGCCTGGACGATCACGTCGCCCCAGCGTTTGATTTCCGATTGCAGCAATTGCGCGGTCTGCTCGGGCGTACTGGATTGGGCCTGGACGTTCATTTCGCGCAGTTTCTGCGTGACTTCGGGGGAGTTCACGGCGGCGGCGATTTCCTTGTTCAGGCGGGCGATGATTTCCGGAGGGGTCTTGGCGGGGGCGGCCAGGGCGTTCCAGGAAGAGGCGACGAAGCCCTTGACGCCTGACTCCTGGGCCGTGGGCACGCCGGGCAGCAGGGCCGAGCGCTTGTCGCCGGTGATGGCCAGCAGGTTGACGGCCTTGGAGTTGATCTGGCCCATGATGGGCGTGAGGATTTCCAGGGCCGCGTCGATCTGCCTGCCCCGCAGGGCCGTGACCACGGCGGGCGTGCCGTTGAAGGGCACGATCTGGGCGTCGATGCCGGCCGTGGTCTTGAACAGTTCGGCCGCCAGGTGCTGGGTGCTGCCGATGGCGATGCTGCCGATGTTGAGCTTGCCGGGGTGGGCCTTGGCCCAGGCCACCAGCTCGCCCAGGTTCCTGAAGCGCGAGTCGCTTGCGGTGAGCACGCCGATGTCGAAGTAGCCCAGGGTGGAAATCGGCGTGAAGTCCTTGACCATGTCGAAAGGCAGTTGATTGAACAGCCCCACGGTGACGGCGCTGCCGTTGGACATGAGGAACAGCGTGTGTCCGTCAGGTGCGGATTTGGCCACGGTGTCGGCTGCGACGATGCCGCCCGCGCTGGGCTTGTTGTCGATGATGACGGGCTGGCCCAGCTGCGAGGCCAGCTTTTGCGCAACGACGCGCGAGGTGACGTCGGCCACGCCGCCTGCGCCAAAGGGCACGACGATGCGGATGGGCTTGTTCGACAGGGGCTGTGCCTGGCTGGTGATGGCGGCCAGCAGCAGGGCCGCGCAGGCCAGGGCGCTGCGCGTGAAGCGGCGTTTGTTCATGGGTCTTTTGTCTCCTGGCCGGCCAGTGTGGCGCAAAAGCGCAGGCCGGCCCAGATCGCCCGTGTTCTGGCTGCTATGCCCTGGCGCAATAGCCGTGTGGCAGCCTGGCCGGGGGCTGGATCAGGCGTGCGTGATCCAGCTGCGGTGCTCGTCCGTGTCCAGGTGGTTGAGCGTGTTGAAGGTCTGCAGCATCAGGCGCTTGGGGCTGGTGGTGAACTCGGTCACGGCGCTGTTGCGGATGCGCATGTTCAGCGCAATGGTGACCTCCGGCGAGGTGCCCAGCACATGGCCCACGGCCGTGGAGATGGGGCCGCCGCTGCTGATCAGCAGCACGTTTTCGTCGGCATGGTCGTGGCGCACACGCTCCAGCACCTGGCGCACGCCGCCGGAGAAGTCGTCCCAGCTGGGCATGCCCTTGGGGCTGATGGTGCCGGCCATCCACTGGGCCAGGGCATCGCACAGCAGGCGGAAGTGGTGGCGGTACAGCTCGGGCGTGTCGGGCTTGGGCAGTGGCGCTGGGTGGATGGCCTGCAGCAGCGCGCCGCTGTCGTATTCATCGAGGCCCGCAAGCGCCTGGGTGCGGTGCTGCTCGGCAGGCAGGCTGCCCAGGCCTTCGGCAATGCCGGCCAGCGTCTGCGCATGGCGGCGCAGCGTGCCCGTGTAGACCGCGTCGAAGCGCAGGCCGCGCTCTCGCCAGTAGGCACCCAGCCTTTGCGATTGCGCCTGGCCGCGTTCGCTGAGCTGGTCGTAGTCTTCGGCACCAAACGAGGCCTGGCCATGGCGCACAAGATAGAGGGTTCCCATGGCGCGGATTGTGGCCAGCGCTGGCGCCGGCGTTTGTCCTGCGGGCGACTGGCTGCCGCCTTGGCGACAGATTCCAGCACCCCGGCAGCCCTTACAACAGCACCTGGCCGCTCACGCACTCCACCACATGGCCGCCTATCCACAGCGCGCCCTGGGCGTCCTCGCTGACATGCACGCGGCCGTCGCGGCCCACGCAGCAGCCCTGGCTGGCGATGTAGGGCGCGCGCAGCAGGCCTTCGCCGCGCAGCCACAGGGCCAGGCTGGCGTTGAGGCTGCCGGTGACGGGGTCTTCGGTGACGCCGACGGGGCTGGCGAAGCCTCGCACTTCCAGGCTGGGGGCGGCATCCGCATCGGCCCCGGCCGGGCGCTGGCCCGTGGCAAAGGCGCGTGCCTCGCGGCTGCTGCGGCCGATCAGTGCCGGTGCATCTTGCGCGCTTTCGTACAGCGCGCAGGCGCCCACCTTGGTGTTCAGCGCCTTGAGCCTTGCATGGTCGGGCTCCAGCGCCAGCACCAGGTCGGGATGCTCGAAGTGCACGCCCATCCAGCGCGGGCCGTTGTCCAGCCAGGCGGCGCGCAGGATCTGGCCGGGCTCCGCGCCCAGCGCGGCAGCCACCTCGGCCAGCAGGCCCGGCTCCACGGCGCCGATGTCGGTGGCCGGTGCCTGGAATGCCAGGCGTCCGTCCTGGCGCGCAATCGAGATCAGCCCCTTGGCGCATTCCTGCACGATGCGCTGCGCCTGCTGCGGCACGCCGCCCTGCGCCAGCCAGGCGTGGCAGCTGCCCAGCGTGGGATGGCCGGCAAAGGGCAGCTCGCCGCCCGGCGTGAAGATGCGCACGCGGTAGTCGGCGCCTGCGGCGCGGCCGGCCTCGGTGGGCGGCAGCACGAAGGTGGTCTCCGACAGATTGGTCCAGGCCGCGAAGGACTGCATCTGCGCATCGGTCAACCCGGTGGCGTCGAGCACGACGGCCAGCGGATTGCCCAGGTAGGGCCGTGCCGTGAACACGTCCACGGTCATGAAGGGGCGCTGGCGGGAGACGTATGCAGGTGTCATGGCAATGGGCAGATGGAAGGGAGGATGGAAAAGCCGACGGCAAGCCGGACTTTGGTTCGACTGCGTGTCGGCTTCCCTCTGGCCCAAGCAGGTAACTGGCCCAAACACCAGGGACGCCGAGCAAGAGCCGCCTCGCGGCGAGGGCGTCGTCCCCCTCCCTTGCGAAGCAAGTAGAGAGGGGGAAGCGGCGCTAGCCGCTCAGGGGGTGGTTTACATCGTGGAGCGGATGGCGGCAGCCAGGGCGGCGATGCCCTTGTCGATCTGCTCGGCCGACACGGTCACGTAGGACAGGCGCAGCGTGTTGGCCTGGGGCTCGTCCGCGTAGAACGGCGCGCCGGGCACGAAGGCCGTGCCGCGTTCCACGGCGGCGGGCAGCAGCTTTTGCGCATCCATGCCCTTGGGCAGGCGAACCCACAGGAACATGCCGCCCACGGGACGGGTCCACTGCACGTCCAAGCCGGCCATTTCGCGTTCCAGCGCGGCCAGCATGGCGTCGCGCTGGCGCTTGTACATGGAGCGGATGGTGGGCACGTGGCGGTCCAGGAAGCCGTCCTTGATGACCTCGGACACCACGCGCTGGTTGAAGCCGGGCGTGTGCAGGTCGGCCGCCTGCTTGGCCTGCAGCAGCTTGTTGTAGACGGACTTGGGCGCCACCAGGAAGCCGATGCGCAGGCCAGGGGCCAGCACCTTGGAAAACGAGCCCAGGTAGATCACGCCTTCGGGGTTGCGCGCGGCCAGCGGCAGGGCAGGGGGCTGCTCGAACCACAGGTCGCCATAGGGGTTGTCCTCGATCAGCGGGATGTCGAGTTCACGCGCCTTGTCCACCAGGGCCTGGCGGCGTGCCTCGGCCATGGTGCGGCCGGTGGGGTTCTGGAAGTTGGGCAGCACGTAGGCCAGGCGGGCCTTGTCGGCGCCGGTGCCGGCCTTGGCGGCGAAGTCCTCGACGAGGATGCCGTCGTCATCGCTGTCCACGCCCACGGGAATCGGTTCCTGCGGCGCAAAGGCCTGCAGCGCGCCCAGGTAGGTGGGCTTTTCGACCAGCATGCGGCTGCCGCGGTCCAGGAAGACCTTGCCGATCAGGTCCAGCGCCTGCTGCGAGCCCGTGGTGATCAGCACCTGGTCGGGGTCCACTTCCCAGGGCAGGAAGTCGGCCACGGCCTGGCGCAGGGGCGCGAAGCCTTCGCTGGTGGCGTATTGCAGGGCCGCTGCGCCATCGCGCTGCATCACGGTCTGGCAGGCCTGGGTGAACGCGTCCAGCGGGAAGGCCAGCGGCGAGGGCAGGCCGCCCGCCATGCTGA
Source organism: Delftia sp. WSY_12 (assembly GCF_043104645.1). Taxonomy (NCBI): domain Bacteria; kingdom Pseudomonadati; phylum Pseudomonadota; class Betaproteobacteria; order Burkholderiales; family Comamonadaceae; genus Delftia; species Delftia sp. WSY_12. The sequence goes on along the minus strand of NZ_JBICKW010000059.1, from coordinate 72,168 downwards.
TGATGCCGGGACGGTCGGTGAGCTTGAGGATTTCGCGGATGGCGGAGGGGTTCATCTTGGCAGCACGGTCTGCCAGCGTCCAGGTCGTCATAAAAAAAGCAGTTCCAGGTCTTTGCGGTGCCCGCCATGCGGGCGGGCTGGTATGGATTGCCATGCCGTCGTGGGGCACGGGCCGGCCGCATGTGAAGAGCGCAGTGCGGATGATGCTTTCGCTCTTGCGCCGGCAATGAGGGTATTTTGTCGCGGCCGTGAAGGGTCTGCGCATCCTCCCTTCAATAGCTGGGCAGGCCAGTACGGCCTTTGCCTGGGTGTGGATGGCGGACCCTCATGCGGCCACCATCCACATCGCCGTCAGCGCCAGCATGGCCGCCATGGCACGGTTGAACCACAGCAGCCTGCGTCCCTGGGCCAGCCAGTGGCGCAGCAGTGCGCCCACGCAGGCATACAGCAGATTGCTGGAGAAGGCATAGGCGGCCATGACGGGCAGCACCACGGACAGGCGCTCGCTCAGGTCGTCGTGCCCCGCCAGCCAGCCGGCCACGATGGCCAGGGCCAGCAGCCAGGCCTTGATGTTCACGAATTGCAATCCCACGCCCTGCCAGAAACCCACCTGCAGCTGCTGCTGCGATTGCAGTGACGCCATCTGTGCGCTGCGGCTCAGGCGCCAGGCCATCCACAGCAGGTAGCCGATGCCGGCGGCCTTGACCAGCCACAGCAGCAGCGGTGCCGCCACGATCGCCGCGCCCACGCCGGCCGTGCTCAGCACCAGCAGCAAGCACCAGCCCACGGGCACGGCCAGGACGAAGCGCAGCGCCGGGCGCAGGCCGTGGTTGGCGGCCAGGGCCGTGGACAGCGTGGTGTTGGGGCCGGGGCTGAAGCTCATGGAAGCGGCGAGCAGCAGCAAGGCGGTGAGTTCGGACGGTGGCATGAGGCGGTGGCCCCGGGGGTCTCCATACAGGCGGCAAGGGGCTGTTGGGGAGGAGGGCACGGCAGGCCTGCTCCGCAGCACGAATGCCTGCAATATAGGTGCAAGACCTGTACAGTACCAATACAGTTGAACCCTCAATTGCATGTTCTGTATCGGCGCCCATCCCGATACAGTGACGTTTTGGTGACTCCCTCATGCCCGTTCCCCTTTCGCGGCTGGCGCCGCAGACCCTGAGTACCCAGCTGGCCGAACGCCTGGGAGAGCGCATCCGCATGCGCCTGCTGCCGGCGGGCGCACGCCTGCCCTCGGTGCGCGAATGCGCGCGCCAGCAGGGCGTGAGCACGCACACGGTGGTGGCCGCCTATGACCTGTTGCAGGCCCAGGGCCTGGTCGAGGCGCGGCCGCAAAGCGGCTTTTTCGTGCGCGATTTCGTGCAGGACGCACCGCTGCTGCAGTCCGAACAGGCCCGCGCCGCGCCTGCGGACGAGGCCACCGGCGCGCCCAAGGGCACGCGCATCAATGCCTCCATGCTGGTGCGCGGCATGTTCCACCAGAGCGTGGGCGGCAGGCCCCAGCCCGGCGCGGGCGTGCTGCCGGCCCAATGGCTGGAGGCAGGCTTTCTGGCCGCTGCCATGCGCAAGGCCTGCTCGGGAAAATCCCTGCACGACTCCTGCGTGGGCTATGGCGACCCGCTGGGCGACATCAGCCTGCGCGAGGCGCTGTCGCGGCGCCTGGCGCGCCTGGGCATTGCGGCGGCGCCGCAGCACATCATCACCACCATGGGCGCAACGCATGGGCTGGACGTGGTCAGCCGGGCCCTGCTGCAGCCGGGCGATCCGGTGATGGTGGAGGAGCCCGGCTGGGCCGTGGAGTTCGCGCGCCTGGCATCGCTGGGCATGCGCGTGCTGCCCGTGCCGCGCGGCCCCGACGGGCCGGACCTGGCCGTGATGCAGCGCTACTGCGAAAGCTGCGCACCCAAGCTCTACGTCAGCGTGAGCGTGCTGCACAACCCCACCGGCTACAGCCTGTCGCCGGCCAGCGCCCACGAGGTGCTGCAGCTGGCGCGGCGATTCGGCTTCTACGTGGTGGAGGACGATACCTATGGCGAGATCGCGCCCGACCACGCCGCACGCATGACCGTGCTGGACCGCCTGGGCCACAGCATCTACGTGAGCGGCTTCGCCAAGCTGCTGGCACCCAACTGGCGCGTGGGCTATCTGGCGCCGCCGCCTGCGCTGGTGGAGCGCCTGGTGGACACCAAGCTGCTGTCCACGCTGACCACCCCCGCACTGACGGAACGCGCCCTGGCCCACTGCATGGACCAGGGCCAGCTGCGCCGCCATGCCGAGCGCCTGCGCCAGCACCTGGCCCAGGCCCGCATGCGCAGCGTGGCACTGGCCCAGCAGGCCGGAGCCCGCTTCGCGGCCGAGCCGGCCGGCATGTTCGGCTGGGTGGACACCGGCGTGGACACCGAAACCCTGGCCCAGCGCCTGCTGGACGCCGGCTACTTCATCGCCCCCGGCTCCATGTTCCACGCCGGCCGCCAGCCCAGCACCTGCATGCGCATCAACTTCGCCACCACGCAGGAACCCGCCTTCTGGCGCATCTTCGAACGCGAAGTCCAGGCCATGCGCGGCAGCGCATAGAAAAGGGAATGGGGCAGGGAAGGGAGACGTCGGAGAAGATCGGCATCGCCCCGCAAATCCAGATCAGACCAGGCGCACGGCGCCAAAAACCGGCGAGGCCCAAAGCGAGGGACACCGAGCAAGGGCCGCCCCGCCGCGAGGGTGTCGTCCCCCTCCCCCGCGAAGCGGGTAGAGAGGGGGAAGGCGCGTCAGCGCCTCAGGGGGTGCCCCCAGTCAATGCGCCCGCATCTTCGTACGCAGGCGCGCAATCGCCTGGCTGTGCAGCTGGCACACACGCGATTCGGTCACGCCCAGCACGGCGGCGATTTCCTTGAGGTTCATGTCGTGCTCGTAGTACATGCCCATGATGTACTGCTCGCGCTCGGGCAGGGCCTTGATGGCTTCGACCAGGGCCACGCGCAGGCGGTGGTCGCGCAGCAGCGCAAAGGGGTCGGCGCCGCTGTCGGCCACGTGGCGTTCGAGGAAGTCCTCGCCCTCGTCGCCGCCTGACATGTCTTCCAGGTAGACCAGCTGCGTGCCGCGCACCTTGCCCAGCAGCGACTGGTAGTCGTCCAGGTCCATGCCCAGCTCGTCGGCGATCTCGGACTCCAGCGGGGTGCGTCCCAGGCGCTGCTCCAGGCGGTGCAGCGCGTGCTCTATGTCCTTCTGGCTCTTGCGCGAGCTGCGGCTCATCCAGTCGCCCTCGCGCAGTTCATCGAGCATGGCGCCGCGGATGCGCTGGCTGGCGAAGGTCTCGAATTGCACGCCCTGCTCGCTCTCGAAGCGGGACAGGGCTTCGGCCAGGCCGATCATTCCGACCTGTATCAGATCATCAAGCTCCACATTGGGAGGCAGCTTGGCGATCATGTGCAGCGCGATCCGGCGTACCAGGGGTACGTGCCGACGGATCAGTGCATCGCGGTCGAGTTGGCCTTTGGCGGTGTACATGGCAGTCAGTGGCTCCAGGCATGGGATGCAGGCAGCGGTGCGTAGCCGGCGGCCAGGTCCTGGCCGCCATGCGGCAATACGCTGCCCGCATGGTTGAGCAACTGCAGCGCCAGGCGCTGCAGGTCCGGTGCATGGTGCAGGCGCACGGGCAGCAGCCCGGGCGCGTGGCCCAGATGGCGCTGTGCGCAGCGCAGCAGCGCGTCGATCTGTGACTGGCGCCGTTGCGCATCCTCGGCCTGGCTGCGGGCACCGGTCTGTCCGCGGCGCCAATCGTAGCTGGTCACATCCACGGGGTCAGCGCCGGGCAGCAGCGGCGCCAGCAGGCAGCGCAGGCCGGCATGCACGGCCAGCTGCTTGAGCTGGCGGTAGCAGCCCAGCACGCGGGGGCCGTGTTCGGGCAGCACCATCAGCGGGTGCACGGCCTGGCCGGGCAGATTGCGGGCCAGCGTGTCGGCATCGGCATACAGCATGACGATGGCATAGCCGCGCACATGGCGCTGCAGCCATTGCATGGGCGTCATGCCGGCTTGCCGTGCCTGCAGGGGCAGCAGCTCCAGGCCCTGGCGGGCAGGCAGCACGGCCACCGAGCTGTGGCGGGGGTCGGGGTGCAGGCCGGTACGGGCCTGCCAGGCGCTTTGCTGCAGCAGCTGGGCCAGGCCAGGCGCGTCGGCCGCCTCGCCCTGGCTGGCATCGAGCACAAGGACAGGCATGCCCAGGCGCTGCAGGCTGGCGCAGACCGGCCACAGCAGAGATTGCTCGGACTGACCTTCAGGGTCGGCCGCCGTGTCGCGCAGCATGGCCAGCACCCGCAGGCTGGACGGTGCTGCGGCGCCGGGCTGGCCGTGCAGGCCCAGGCCCTGGTGCAGCTGGGGGAAGGTCTCAAGCATGGCTGACCTCGCTGTCCATGGTGCTGGGGCTGGACGGGGTGAAGAAGAAGTCCAGGTCCAGCGCCTTGGGATCGAAGGCCGAGCGGGTGGAGGCGCGCATGGAGGCGGAGACCAGCTGCTGCGCATCGGCGCGCTCCCAGTCTTCGGGCACGCGCTGGCCGTTGGTCACGCCGCGCAGCTGCATCTGGTGGCGGATCAGCGTGTCCACCGAGGGGCCCAGCTTCACGGCCTCGTCCACCTTGGTGAGGATGGCCTGGCTGGAGCCGCGTGCCTTGAAGGCCTGCATCACATCGTCCAGCGCATCGCCCTGGCCGGCCGCGTTCACGGCCAGCAGCTTTTGCACGCCGGGCAGGTCCAGCAGGTCCAGGATTTCGTCCTTGCGCGGATCGCGCGGGGCCACGCCCGTGGTGTCGATCAGCACCAGCTGCTTGTTGGCCAGCAGGCCCAGCAGGTCCTGCAGCGCGGCGCGGTCATGGGCCAGGTGGGCGACCATGCCCAGCATGCGGCCGTAGGAGCGCAGCTGGTCGTGGGCGCCGACGCGGTAGGTGTCCAGGGTGATCAGGCCGACGCTGGAGGCGCCGTACTTGGCCGCGCACAGGGCCGCCAGCTTGGCCGTGGTCGTGGTCTTTCCCACGCCGGTGGAGCCCACCAGGGCGAAGACGCCGCCTTGCTCGTACAGCGGCTCCTGGCCGGCGTCGGTGCGCAGATTGCGTTCCAGCACCTGCATCAGCCAGCGCACGGCGTCGCCGGCGGACAGGTCCTGGGGCATGTGCTCGACCAGGGCGCGGGCCAGCACGGGGGAGTAGCCCGCGCGGATCAGCTTGTGCGTGAGATTGGCGTGGATGGGGTTCTGGCGCGTCTGGCCCAGCCAGGTCAGGGTGTTGAAGCGCTCTTCGATCAGGTCGCGCACGGACTGCAGCTCATCGCGCAGCGCCTGGGAGGCCATGGCTGGAGCGGGTTCGCTGCGCAGGGGCTCGCGCAGCGGCGCCTCGGCGCTGGCGCGCAGCGGATTGTGGCGGGCCACGGAAGGCGCGGGCTGTGCCTTGAACGGCTGCTGTGCGGCCATGGGGGCGGCGGCCGGCGCTTCGCGCAGGGCGTCGCCCAGGCTGCGGCGCTGGGCAAAGCTGGGCAGGGGCTCGTCGACGCCGGCCTCGTGACGGCGGCGCAGCATGCGTTCGCGCACGTAGTCCTGGAAGGACAGGGTGCTCATGGCCAGTTGCTCGGTGTCTTCCTGCACGCTCTGGCGCAGGCCGGCGGGCTCGGCACCATCTGCCGACAGCGAGGCTGCCAGCGAAGCCGCCTGTGAGGGCGCCGGCGAAGCCTGCTGTGCCGTGCGCGGCTGGGTATGTGCCTGGATCAGCTGGGCCTGCAGCTGGGGACGCAGGCCCGTGGTCTCCTCGGCCGAGCGGCGCTCGATGGCTTGCTGCAGCGGCGTGCTGCTGGCGGCGGCCTTGCTGTGCTCCAGCGTGTCCTCGGCCGTGGCCATGACCTCGACGCCGTCGGGCGTGCTGCGGTTGGACAGGATCAGGGTGCCCGCTCCGAAAGCCATGCGCGCCTTGGCCAGGGCCTCGCGGGAGGTAGGGGCGTAGAAGCGTTTGATGTTCATGCGGATGCACCTTTAAGAATCGAGCCGATGCGGATGGTGTGCGTCTCGGGGATCTCGCTGTGGGCGAGAACCTGCAGACGCGGCGCCACGCGGCGCACCAGGCGGGCAATGGAGTTGCGGATGGAATCGGGGACCAGCAGGCAGGCAGGCAGGCCCAGCTCTTCTTGCTGGTTGGCCATGTCGGCCGCCTTCTGGGTGAGGATCTCGGCCACGCCGGGATCCAGTGAGGGGGCGCCGGGGTTGGACAGGGCCTGCACCAGCAGGCGCTCGAGTCCGGGCTCGATGGCGATGACGTTCAGCTCGCGGGTCGGGCCGTAGATCTGCTGGACGATGGACGGCGACAGCGCAATGCGCACGCGGCGGGCCAGCTCGACGGGGTCCTGGGTGGTCGAGGAGTGCTCGGCCAGCGTCTCGATGATGGTGCGGATGTCGCGGACGTGCACCGAGTCTTCCAGCAGCAGCTGGAGCACTTTCTGGAACGTCGTGATGGACACCATTTTCGGAATGACTTCTTCGATCAACTTGGGAGCCAGCTTGGCCACATGCTCCACCAACTGCTGCGTCTCGGTACGGCTGATCAGCTTGGCGGCATGCACTTGCATCAAGTGTGACAAATGGGTGGCCATCACGGTTTCCGAATCAACCACGGTAAAGCCTGCCATTTGTGCCGCTTCCTTCTGGCGTTCGTCGATCCAGTGGGCGGGCAGGCCGAAGGCCGGGTCGGTGGTCTGGGTGCCGATCAGCGGGGTGCTGATGCCGCCCGGATTGATGGCCAGGAACATGCCGGGGAAGGCCTCGCCCTCGCCCACCATCACGCCGCGCAGGGTGATGCGGTAGGCGCTGGGCTTGAGCTCCAGGTTGTCGCGCACATGCACGGCCGGGGGCAGAAAGCCCACTTCCTGTGCGAACTTGCGGCGCACGCCCTTGATGCGGGTCAGCAGGTCGCCCTGGCGGCCCTTGTCCACCAGGGTGATCAGGCGGTAGCCCAGCTCCAGGCCCAGCAGGTCCACGGGCTGCAGGTCGTCCCAGGTGGCTTCGCCGTCGCTGGGCGCGGCCACGGGGGCGGGGGCCTGGGTTTGCTGGGCGGCGCGTTCCTGCTGGCGGCGCGAGAGCATCCAGGCCAGCCAGCCCAGCAGTGCGCCCGTGCTCAGGAACACGACGTGGGGCATGCCCGGAATGACACCCAGCAGGCCCAGCACACCGGCCGTGATGCCCAGCACCTTGGGCGACATGAACAGCTGCTGCGCGATCTGCTGGCCCATGTCGGTTTCCTTGCCCACGCGCGAGATCACCATGGCCGCGGCCACCGAGATCAGCAGGCCGGGGATCTGTGCGACCAGCGCATCGCCCACGGCCAGCAGGATGTAGCTGTCGGCGGCCTGGCCGGCCGACAGGCCGTGCTGGATCATGCCGATGGCGAAGCCGCCGATGATGTTGATCACCAGGATCAGGATGCCGGCGACCGCGTCGCCGCGCACGAACTTGCTGGCACCGTCCATGGAGCCGAAGAAGTTGGCTTCCTCCTGCACCTCGGCGCGGCGGCGCTTGGCTTCCTTTTCGTCGATCAGGCCGGCGTTCAGGTCGGCATCCACGGCCATTTGCTTGCCGGGCATGGCGTCCAGGGTGAAGCGGGCCGAGACTTCGGCGATACGCTCGGCACCCTTGGTGATCACCACGAAGTTGATCACCACCAGGATGGCGAACACGATCAGGCCGACCGCGAAGTTGCCGCCGATCAGGAAGTGGCCGAAGGCCTCGATCACCGCACCGGCCGCTCCGGGGCCGGTGTGGCCTTCCAGCAGCACCACGCGGGTGGAGGCCACGTTCAGCGACAGGCGCATCAGCGTGGTCAGCAGCAGCACCGAGGGGAAGGCCGCAAAGTCCAGCGGCCGGATCATGTAGGCCGCCACCATCATCACCATCAGCGCCACGGCAATGTTCAGCGTGAAGAACGTGTCCAGCAGCCACGGCGGAATCGGCAGCACCATCAGCGCCAGGATGGCCACCACCAGCAGCGGCGCCATCAGGCCCTGGGCGAACCTGGTGTTCTCGCCCGACCACATCGATTGCAGGGATTGGAGCGGATTCGTCGTCATGGAGCAGTACCTTCAGTGGTCGCGGCGGCGGGCGCGCGGCGGCCCTGGTGCGGATCGAGTTCGGCGGGCACGGCGGGTTCGCCGAGATCGCCAGGCATGGGGCCTTCGCCGCGCAGCGCGGCCTTCAGGCGGTAGACATAGGCCAGGACCTGGGCCACGGCCGTGTACAGCGCGGCGGGAATGGCCTGGTCCAGGTCGGCGTGCGCGTACAGGGCGCGCGCCAGCATCGGGGATTCGAGCACCGGTATCTTGTGGGCGCCCGCGACCTCGCGGATCTTCAGCGCCACCAGGTCCGTGCCCTTGGAGATGACCTGCGGGGCGGCCATGGTCTTTTCGTCGTAGCGCAGCGCCACGGCATAGTGCGTGGGGTTGGTGACCACGAAGTCGGCGCGCGGCACGGCGTTGACGCTGGCACGGTCGGCGATCTCGCGCTGCTTCTGGCGGATCTTGCTCTTGATCTGCGGGTTGCCGTCGGACTCCTTGTGCTCCTGCTTGACTTCCTCGTGGCTCATCTTCAGGCGCGACTTGAACAGGTAGGCCTGCAGCGGCACGTCGATCACGGCCATCAGGAACACCACCAGCAGCAGCAGGGCCACGCCGCTGGCCAGCCACTGCCCGGTCATGGTCAGCGCCATGGCCGAAGGCTGGGAGGAGATGGCGGCGATCTCGGCGATGTGGCTGCTCAGGAACTTCCAGGCCACGAAGGAGAGGATGGCCGTCATCGCCACCATCTTGGCCACGGTCACCATCTGCTGCTTGGAAAACAGATTGGTCAGGCCCGACAGCGGGTTGAGGCGGTTGAACTGCGGCTGTATGGGCTTGAGGCTCAGGATCCAGCCGCCGGCCAGCATGCCCGACAGCACGGCCGCGGCCGTGGTCACGGCGGCAACGCCCAGGGAAATCTTCAGGCCCAGGCTGCCCATGGACAGCATGCGCTCCATCATCAGGGCCGGGGTCTTGGCCGTGTGCGCGTCGAACGCCAGTTGCTGGGCCAGTGCCATGCGCAGGTGCTGGATCAGGGGCTCGGCGCCCATCAGCATCATCAGCGCGCCCGTGCCCAGGATGGCCAGGTGGGACAGGTCCCGGGAGCGCGCACCCTGGCCGTCAGAACGCGTTTTCTGCAGTTTGCGTTCGGTGGCTGGCAGGTTTTTGTCTTGGCTGGAGTCCATGGCGCAATGACGGAAGGATTTGCGTCATTGTCGGAACAAGCCGGATGGGCGAAGCCCCGATAAGCAGGGCTCAAGCGGCGCTTATGCGCTGTCTGGGGTGTGGTGCGGCAGGCAGCGGCACGCCGGCAAACCCTTGCCCCGCAGCGGGAAGGGTTGCCGTGCAAATGCAAATGCAAAGGCGCATGGCGCCCCGGGGTGTGTCAGAACCCCAGACTGGCCAGCAGATCGTCCACCTGGGACTGTGAAGTCACCACATCGGGTGTCTTCTCGGGATCGACCACGGGGCCGGCCAGGTGCTCCTTGGGCTTTTCCAGCGGCTCCAGCGCCGTCTGCTGCGGGTTGGGCGAGGTCTGGATGAGCAACTGCACCAGCTGGTCCTCCAGGTCGGCGGCCAGCGACACCACGCGGGCGATGACCTGGCCCGTGAGATCGTGGAAGTCCTGGGACATCATGATCTCGGTGAGGTGCTCATCGGCCTGCTGCGTGTCCTGCTCGACCTCTTCGAGGAAGTTCATCACCCGGCCCTTGGCCACGGCCGCCACGGGATCCTCGACCAGCTGCGCGCGCATGGCGCGCACGCGCTCGGCCAGCCGGTCCTGCTGGCTCTTGGCCAGCTCGACACGGTTGAGGACCTTCTCGGCGGCCTCTCCGGTCAGCCGCGCAATGTAGGAAAGGCGGCTTTGCGCATCCGGCAGCTCTCCCATGCTGCCGCGCAATCGGTCCGCATAGCCCAGCTCGTTGAGCGAGTCATGCAGCTGGCGCGTGAGAACGCCTACCTTGTAGTGGACGCTGTCGGGGACATCCGGGTTGCTCATGGCGCGCGCCCTACAGGCCCAGCTTTTTGAGGATCAGGTTGACTTTCTCTTCCAGCGTGGCCTTGGTGAAGGGCTTGACGATGTAGCCTGCTGCACCGCCCTGGGCCGCTGCCACGATGTCCTCCTTGCGGGCCTCGGCCGTCACCATCAGCACGGGAAGGTGCTTGAGTTTGTCGTCCTGCTTGATTTCGGTGAGCAGCTGGAAGCCGTTCATGTTCGGCATGTTGATGTCCGTCACCACGAAATCGAACTTGCTGTTGCGCAGCTTGTGCAGTGCCACGACGCCGTCTTCGGCTTCATCGGCTTCGGGAAAGCCGCTCTCCTTGAGCAGATTGCGCACGATGCGCCGCATGGTGGAGAAGTCGTCAACGATCAAAAAACGCAGGGCATTAGCCACGTGAGGCCCTTTCGGTCGGTAGGTGCTCGGTACTGGTAAGAATCCGCCGCGATGGTAACAATATGAAACCTTCTTGGCGCAATGTGGGAATTTTCCTGCTTTTCGGCAGCATCGGGCTCAAACCTTAATTTGTTACACGATCAGGTGACGCGGGCGCCGAAGGGGCGGCTGCGGCTGCGGGCGCGGCGGCAGCGGGCTGCGCGGCGGTCTCGCCGGCCGTGGCTTCGGCTGTGGCTGCATTCGCGGTGCCGCCGCTGCCGCCGGCCAATGACGGCGGCAAGGCGTTGCGCGTCACTGGCCCACGGTGGCCCAGCAGGCGCTTTTCGGCCTCCTGCGTGAGCACGGTGATGGTGATGCGCCGGTTCTGGGGCGCGCGCGGATCGTCGGGCAGCAGCAGGTCGCTGCTGGCCAGGCCCGTGATGCGTGCCAGCTGGTTCAGGGGCATGCCGGCGGCCACCAGCTCGCGGCGCGAGGCGTTGGCGCGGTCGGCCGACAGCTCCCAGTTGCTGTAGCCGCGGTCGGCATTGCCGTAAGGGGCCGCGTCGGTGTGGCCGGACAGGCTGATGCGGTTTTCCGCGCCTGCCAGCGCCGCGCCCACCTCGCGCAGGATGTCGCGCATATACGGTTTGACCAGGGCGCTGCCGCTGTCGAACATGGGGCGGTTTTGCTCGTCCACGATCTGGATCTGCAGGCCGTCGGGCGTCACGTCGGTGCGGATCTGCGAACGGAATTCGTTCAGACGCGCATTGCTGGTGATCATCGCGTCCACCTTGGCCTTGAGCGCCTTGATGCGGTTGGAGTCCACCTGGGCCTGATCGGCGCGGCCCGAATCGACGCTGGTGCGCCGGTTGGAGCTGTCGGCCGCCTCGGAGCGCCGTACCTGGCCGTGCACCTTGGCCAGGTCGTTGCCGCCGCCGGGAATCACGCTGGAGCTGTTGCCTGCACCGTCGCCGCCGGCCATCGCCACCTTCAGCGGCGAGGAAAAATACGCCGCGATGCCCTGCAGCTCTCCCTTGGCCGTGGAGCCCAGCAGCCACATCAGCAGGAAGAAGGCCATCATCGCGGTCACGAAGTCGGCGTAGGCGATCTTCCAGGCGCCGCCGTGGGGCGCATGCGCCGTCTTCTTGACGCGCTTGATGATGATCGGCTGTAACTTTTTCTCTGCCATGGCTTGACGCTGCTGGGTGCAGGATTACTTCTTGCCCTTGACGTGGGTTTCCAGTTCCAGGAAACCGGGGCGTTCGGTAGAGAACAGCACCTTGCGGCCGAACTCGATGGCGGTGGCGGGGTTGTAGCCCTGCATGCTGGCCAGCAAGGTGGTCTTGATGCACTCCAGTTCCTTGGCGGCGTCCTGGGCGCGCTGCTCCACCAGGCCGGCCATGGGCTCCACCAGCGCATAGGCCAGCAAGATGCCCAGGAAGGTACCGACCAGGGCCGAGGCGATCATGCCGCCCAGCACCGAAGGAGGCTGGCCCACCGAGCCCATGGTGTTCACCACACCGAGCACGGCGGCAATGATCCCGAAGGCGGGCAGGGCGCCGGCCAGGCGGGTCAGTGCGTTGACGGGGGCATGGGCCTCGGCGTGGTGGGCCTCGATCTCGCTGTCCATCAGCGACTCGATCTCGTGGGAATTGAGATTGCCCGACACCATCATGCGCAGATAGTCGGTCAGGAACTCCACCACATGGTGGTCCGCCAGCAGCTCGGGGTACTTGGTGAAGATGGGCGACTCGTTGGGTGCCTCCACATCGCCTTCGATGGACATCAGGCCCTCCTTGCGGGCCTTTTGCAGAATCTCGTACAGCAGGGCCATCAGCTCCATGAAGCGGGCCTTGGTGTAGCGCGAACTCTTCATCACGCCAGGGATGGCCTTGGCCGTGGCCTTGAGCACCTTGGGCTGGTTGCACACGATGAAGGCGCCGATGGCGCCGCCGCCAATGGTGATCATTTCAAAAGGCAGTGCCTTGAGAATGACCTGGACGTTGCCCCCGTGCAGCACATAGGTGCCGAAGATGCAACCGAAGGCGACGATGTATCCGATGATGACAAGCATGGGAGTGGATTCTGTCAGAGGTGTCCCGATGGAAAAGTCGGAACTGGCTTGGAAATGCGCGCTTGTTTTGACACTGGGCCGTGGCGGGGTGGCGGCCATCGACGAACCCATGGCTTGTCAAGCTATCGGCCGCAGGCATCCATACTTGAGAGCCCTGAGATGAAGGTGTAAACGCGCCGCTGCGCGCCAAAAGCCTGAAAAGGCCGGCAAATCGGTGCCTGTTTGAATCTTGCAAGGCGGGCGCTTAACGGTGGATCGCGCGGCGCGCATGCGAGGATAGTCGGCACAGTTTTATTCTTTGTGTCACCGCGCGCACAAGCGTGCCGACCGCGGGCCGGCCTGATACTTCCTCTGCTCCACCGCCATGCCATCTTCACCCCTTGCCAACGCTTTTGCAGCCCCTGCGCAGCCGCCCAGCATCGACAGCGAGCTGACCCGCATCCGCGCCATGGTCGATCGCGCGCAGTTCCTCGAAGCCCTGTCGGAGCTGGCGCAGCTGGTGGCCCGGGAGCCGCGCAACTCCAAGGTCTGGCTGCACATCGGCTTTGTCTACGTGCGCATGAGCATCTGGCCCCAGGCCATGGACGCCTTGCAGATGGCGCTGGAGATCGAGCCGCGCATGCCCAACGCCCAGCGCCTGCTGGCCCTGGCCCTGTTCAGCACGGGCCGCAGGCAGGAGGCCTGCGACCTGATCGACGACGCCTGCCGCCACGCCAAGAACGAAAACACGCACTGGATGACGCGGGCCTACATCCACTCGCACACCAGCAGCGACCCGCTCAAATCCCTGGAGGTGGCGCGCGACTGGGGCCGGCGCTTCGCCGACCCGCTGACCCGCAACGCCAAGCCCTTTCCCCCGCGCGATCGCAACCCGCGCAAGAAGCTCAAGGTCGGCTATGTCACGGCCGACTTCCGCCAGCACTCGGTGGCCTTCTTCATGCGGCCCGTGCTGGAGCACCACAACCCGGACAACGTCGAGATCCACGTCTACTCCAGCGGCCGCCCCGACGCGATGACCGCAAAGCTGCGCGCCCTGGTGCCGCACTGGCACGATGTGGTCGAGCAGACCGACGACCAGCTCTACGAACAGATCCGCGCCGACGGCATCGATGTGCTGGTGGACCTGTCCGGCTTCACCCTGGGCCACCGCCTGGAAGTCTTCGCCCGCCGCGCCGCGCCCGTGCAGGTGACCTGGCTGGGCTATATGCATACGCTGGGGATGAAGGCCATGGATTACCGGTTGGTGGATGGCGCCATAGCGCCGCCCAGCCATGCTCCCCACTATTCGGAAAAGCTGTTCCAACTGCGCTGCATGGCCAGCTATGCGCCGCCCGAGTATTCGCCGCTGTGCGAAGACCCTCCCATGCTGCGCAACGGCTACCCCACGCTGATCTCGCTCAACAACTCTGCCAAGCTCACCGACGAGATGCTGGCAGTCTGGGCCCGCATCCTTCAGGAACGCAGGGACGCGCGCCTGATCATCATGGTCAAGGAGCAGGATCCCGATGCGGCGCAGGCCCATATGCAGCCACGTGTGGAGGCCGCCGGCCTGCCGCTGGACCGTGTGTCCGTGCTGCACCAGCAGCCGCTGGATGGCTTCATGGAACTGGGGCATATCGCCGATGTGGCGCTGGACACCTCGCCGGTTTCCGGCGGCACCACGACCTTGCATGCGGTGTGGATGGGACTGCCCATCGTGACGCTGGACGCAGTCCGCGGTGTGGAGGCTTCCACGGCCAGTGCATTGCGGGGCATAGGATTCGGCGGTGAAATCACCAAGGACGTTGACGGCTATGTGCAGGCGGCATTGCGCCTCATGGACGATCCGCAACGTCTCCTGCATCACCGGCAGGTCAGCCGCCGCAAGCTCGAGGCCAGCATTTTGATGAACTATTCCGAACGCACAGCCGATCTGGAGAAGGCCTATCGCTTCATGTGGCTCAACTGGCTTCAGAACGACCCGCAGACATTGAACGTGCGCGCCGACCTCGATCAGCGCCTGGCTCAGGTGGAAGCCGCCGCATGAGCTGCCTGCCTGAACTGGATTGGGTGCCCTTGCTGGTACCTGACATGCCCGCGCCCCAGGTGCTGATGCCGTGGCTGGAGCGTATGCATGCAACGCGACACTATTCGAACTTCGGCCCGCTGGTGCGGGAGCTGGAGTCCGAGTTCGCAAGCCAGTTTGACGTGTCGACGGAGGGCATTACCACCGTGGCCAATGCAACACAGGGGCTCGAACTTGTGCTGCAGGCGCTGGATCTTGCAGCGGGATCGCATGTCCTGCTGCCTGCATTCACGTTTGTGGCCACCGCGACCGCTGTGGTACGCGCAGGCCACGTGCCGGTGCTGGCCGATGTAGACCCCGACAGCTGGCTGTTGACGCCGGATATGGCACGCAAGGCCTGCCGGGAGACACGCATCGATGCCGTGATGCCGGTGACAACATTCGGCATGCCGCATGACATGCCGGCGTGGGGGCAATTCGAGGCAGACATGGGCATTCCCGTCGTTGTCGATGCCGCAGCAGCCTACGGCAGCCAATGGCTCCAGGGGGCTGAGGGCACCCTGGTTTTCAGCCTGCATGCGACAAAGAGTCTGCCAGCCGGAGAGGGCGGGCTGGTCGTTTCCACCCGTCCTGGCCTGGCCGGCAAAGTGCGCCAGCTGTCCAATTTCGGTATCAATCTGGATGCCTCGGCGGGCCTGCCGGTGGGCGCGCTGGCCAGTATCGGCACCAATGCCAAGATGAGCGAATACCACGCAGCCATTGGCCTGGCCTCGCTGAACGTTTGGGAGCAGCATGCGCGGCAGCGAAAGGCGTTGCATGCAGACATGGTGCAGGAGTTGTCGCGGCTGGCAGGCAATCGACTGGTCTGGCAGAAGCCCGGTCCGGGAGGCGAAATGGTGGCCCCGACCGTGATTTGCATGCAGCTGCCGGATGAACAGGCACGCATCGCGCTGGAGCAGCAGTGCCGGCAAGCGGGCATCACGACACGGCGCTGGTATCAGCCACTGCTGCAGGACATGCCGGTGCTGCGGCGCGAATGCAGGCTTTTGCACACCCCGCATGCTGAGGAGCTGTCGCGCACCTTGCTGGGCCTGCCCTTTTTTCTCGGCATGTCCGATGCGCAGCAGCAGCGTGTGCGGGAGAGCGTCAGACAGTGGGTGGCCGGTGCGTGCTGAACTCGTCAGCGCGGCCCGCAGCAGTGGAGCGCCCTGCGCAATTCATTTATTTCCAGACAGAGCTTCGTTATGAGAGACGTCTACATCATCAATGCCGGTGGTTTCGGTCGCAACATGGCATCGGTTGCGCTAGCGGACCCTGCATATGGCAAGGAGTGGGTCATCAAGGGGTTCCTGGACGGACGCCAGGGCCTCAAGCAGGTGCCGGAGCTGCCGATCCTGGGTGATCCGATGACGTTCCGCTACGAGCCATCCCAGATCATCGTGTGCGCTCTCGGTGACCCGGTCGCGCGCCGAAAATATGCGCAGCCCCTGCTGGAGCAGGGCGCCTATTTTATGAACCTCAAACCATGTCTGTACACCGCAGACCGTGTGGAGATGGGGATGGGCTGTCTGTTCGAACACCATGTTTCCATCGGACCCGATAGCCGGGTGTGTGACTTTGTCGTTGTGCTGGCCAATACCATCATCGGCTATGACGTGCAGGTGGGCTCGTACACCACCATTGCCAGCTTTGTGTTCATTGGCGGGGGCGCGCAGATCGGTGAGAACGTCACCATCCATCCTCATGCAACCGTCTTGCCGGGCATCAAGGTGGGGGACGGTGCGGTCATCGGAGCTGGCAGTGTCGTCATCCGCGACGTGCCACCCGGCATCACGGTCTTCGGGAATCCCGCCAAGCCCTTCTCGTTCCGCTAGCCATCCATGTATCCAGGACTTTCACAGCTTGACTACATCGATGACGGCGTCTTTGCGCAGGAGCAATCGCGCATCTTCCGCAAGCTCTGGATCTTTGTCGGGCTGCGCACGCTGCTGGACAAGCCGGACAGTTTTCTGACCCGCCAGATAGGTGGCGTACCCGTTGTCGTCCAGAACTTTGATGGCGCCATCAAGGCCTTTCGCAACCAGTGCGCCCACCGGCAGGCTCCTTTGCAGATGGAGGAATATGGCTGCCGCCGCCTGGTCTGCCGCTACCACGGCTGGAGTTACGACAACACGGGCCACGTTCATGGCCTGCCGGGTGAGCACCGCCTCTACCATTACGGCGATGCACGGCGTGAACAGCTGTGTCTCGATGAGTTCGCTGTCCGCTGCATCGGCAATCTGTTGTTCGTCAACCTCGATGCGGACCCGCTGCCGATAGAGCAGCAGTTCGGGCCCGCACTGCTGCAATCCCTTGCCGACAGCAGCGGACATATGTGCGCGCAGGCCATCCATTGCGCGATGCCAGCGGCCTACAACTGGAAGCTCAACTTTGAAAATGTCCTGGACTACAACCACGTGCCCTTCGTCCATCCGCAGTCTTTCCGGCCGCTGATGGAAAAAGGCGCGTTGCACGAACTGAGTGTCGCGCCCGAGGCGGACCCGGCGCAGGAGGCCGATCTGCAGGACCTGAGTTTCCTGCGGGAGACGCCACTCAAGCTGCCTCGCAGTGCGTGGCACGGATCGGTGGACCGCTTTGGCGACAAGGATGTTTACTACAACTACTTTCTCTACCCCAACACCAACTTCATCTCGGTCGGAGGCTACTTCTTTCTGATCCAGCAGTTTGACCCTGTGGCACCCGCACGCACGGACGTGCGCTTCACCCTGGCCACTGCGCGGCCTCTCCAGCGCCTGGCGGCGATGCCGGCCATTCTCTGGGAGCACATGAAGATCGAAAAGCGTGTGCTGGACGAAGACAGGGTGATTCTTGAGACACTGCAGCGCGGGCTGCATGCAGCCGGCCCGGTGGCCAGGCATGGCGCCTACGAAGTGCAACTGCACCGCGTGGCCATGGCCTACCGCCAACTCATGGGGCGTTCGCAATGACCCAGGCACCATCTGTCGCGATGGCCCTCATGGGCCACGGCACCTTGTTCGATGACATCGTCGCCTGTGCACCTGCACTGGCGGCGGGTGGCACGCTGCGATTGATGCCTTTGTCGCCCGAGGGCGCGGTCGCCGACCAGGCAATGGCGATGCTGCAGGGACAGGACCCTTCGGGCCTGCGCATCTTCACGGCCATCGACGATCAAGCTCTGAACCATGCGCGCCTGGATATCTATATGAGGCTTCGTCTCGGGGGATTTCGTGCGCTCAGCCTGCGCCATCCTTCGGCAGCGGTGGCCGATGGCGTGCGCATCGGGGAAAACTGCTGGATCGGGGCGAGCGCCGTCATCGCCCATGGCGTGCAGATCGGCAACAACACTGTCATCTGCGATGCCGCACGCATCGAGGCTGGCGCCCGGCTGGGAGCCAACGCCTGGGTAGGCCCCGGCGCCAGCATCGGTCGAGGCACCACACTGGGCTCGCACAGCGTGGTCGCAGGTGATGTGCACATCGCTGCGGGTCTGCAAGTAGGCCGCCACTGTGCCATCGGTATTGCCGGCGCGTACACCCAATCTCTGCCCGATGGCAGTTTCGTCGATCCGCTGTTTCCTTCAACGGTCAGGATCTATGGCACCGTCTGAAGCCGTGACGCTAGTCTTTCCTGCGAGCGCGGCACCGAACTCTCATGAGTGAAAGATGCGTATGAACATGCGAGCCTTGCTCGAAGACGCTTGCGATGTGATCGAGTCGGCCCTGCCGGCCATCTTCGAAAGACGCTACAGCATCCGGTACAAGAAAGATGGCAGCCCGGTGACCGAGGCCGACATTTTCATTGAACGATTGATCGGAGACTGGCTTCGGCAGCGGCTGGACGGAGTGGTTTTTGTCGGCGAGGAATCGCATGACCACAGCGCCGTGGACATGGGCGGCTATGTGGTGTTGATGGACCCCATTGACGGAACCGAGAATTTTTGCTCCGGCCTCAAGGAATGGGGCTCTTGCTTGAGCGTCTGGGCAGGCGGGCAGCACCTGGGCAGCGCGCTGATGCTGCCAGAGCTGGGTGAGCGCCTGATCACGGGCGACAAGGTGATTGCGCGCCAGTCACGGATCACGGGGTTTTCCTCGTCATTCGACGAATCCATTCTCCAGGGCATCCGGGAGGCTGGCGAGTACAGAGTGACCGGATGCGCGGTATACAACCTTCACAGCGTCATCACGGGGTCGTTCAAGAGATTCATCAATCCGAAAGGCGCCTGTGCCTGGGATTTGATGCCCGGGCTCATGCTGGCCTTGGAAAATGGTTGCACAGTGTTCGTAGACGATGAGGTATTCGATGGGAAATTTCTCCAGCCAGATAGAAAATATCGTATCGACATACAGCGATGACAATATCTTCATTCTGGGAAAAGGCTCCTCGGCCGATCTGGTGGATACCGGGCTGATCAAAAAATCGCTGATCATCGCCGTGAATGATGCGGAGCAGATATGCCCGGCAGATATCACGGTATTCAGGGAAGAATGGGCGGGTGATGCCATCGTGGCCCAGGGATGCCGTTCGCATGCCTATGTGACTTCATTGCCGGGGTTTGCACCGGCGGGGCGAAAGGTCATCCATGTTCCGCATGTGCCGTTGACGCAGGAATCTTCGGAACTCCTCATGCAGCGGTTCATGAGTGTTCCCGTTGTGATCGAGGACATATTGCTGCTGACCGCGTTGAAGATTGCCCGTGAAGTGGCGGGTATCCGGCGGCGTCGGCAGAATGTCTACTTTGTCGGTTTTGATTTCGACGCCTCGGCTGGATACAGCAGATCGATTACGCATGATTATTCTCCTCAGGGCGAAGAGCAGAAATCCATTCGTATTTCTGTTCAGGAGTTCTATTTCATCAATGCGCTGTATTTCCTGAGGGATTCCAATGTGCGCATGTTGCATGTGGGAAGCCGGCCTTTCAGTGCGCTGACCCCGCAGGATCTCAACCAGAGCCTGGGAAAGGCGAGTTCTGGGCGCAATGGCTACGAAGTGGCGATCGTGGCGGAGCTGACCACCAATCACTTCGGGGACCGCGGCCGGCTGGAGCACATGGTGCGGGCCAGCAAGGCGGCGGGCGCCGACCTGGTCAAGGTGCAAAAAAGGGATGTGCAGAGTTTTTATACCCGTGAGCAGCTGTCATCCCCTTATGTCTCTCCCTTTGGCAAGACGTTTGCGGACTACCGCCATCAGATCGAGCTGGGCAGGGAGGATTTTTGCTATCTGGACCAGCTCTGCCGCAGCCTCGACATGGGATGGTTTGCTTCCGTGCTGGATGAGAAATCCTTCCACTTCATGCTGGAGATGGATTCGGAAATGCCCATGGTGAAGCTGCCATCCACGATTTCAGAGCACCATGATTACCTGAAATATGTGGCGAAAAACTACCGTGGCGCGGTGGTTCTTTCCACGGGCATGACCGGTGCAGATTATGAGCAGTTTGTACTGGAAACATTCAAGAGTTGCGAGCGACTGTACCTGCTGCAATGCAATTCGGCATATCCCACGCCACTGGAAGATTGCAATGTGGCCGTGGTGCACCGGTACCGTGAAATGGCACGAGCTGACCCCAGAATCATCCCCGGCTACTCCAGCCATGACATGGGATGGAAGGCCTCAGCCCTCGCGGTGGCGGCCGGCGCCAGGATGGTGGAGAAGCACGTCAAGATGGGGAACACGGAGTGGGCGCATTTTGATGCTGTGGCGGTCGATCTGTCCACGCCAGCATTCAAGGATTATGTGGATCATATTCGGGAAGCCGAAATGATCCTGGGCTCTGGTGTGAAGAAGATCAACCAGAGTGAACATCATAAATATTTCAGGAAAAATACTGTCTGAATGCGCTTTGAGGAAATCGAAAATTGACCAGCATCCATGAATTATGGGCCGTGGTGCCCGCTAGAAGCGGCTCCAAAGGCTTTCCCGGAAAGAACATCGCGCAGCTCAATGGCTTGCCTTTGCTGGCGCATTCCATACTATTTGCAAAAAGCCTGCCTTTTGTCAGCAAGGTCGTTCTCTCCACGGACAGCCAGGAGTACGCTGAAATTGGCGAAAAATATGGGGCCTATGTTCCATTCCTGCGCTCTGAAAGCGCATCCGCAGACCTGTCCATGGAGGAAGACATCCTGCTGGATCTGTCAGTGCAGGCGAAGTCGAGAGATATCGAACTGCCTCGCAGCCTGGTCTGGCTGAGGCCTACGCATCCCTTGCGCGAGCAGGCGGCATTTGTGGAGGCATACGGGAAATTCATTTCGGGTAATTACAGTTCGGTTTGCGTAGTGACGCCAGAAGATCCGCGGATATTCAATGTGCGCAATGAATGCATTCACCCTGTGACCTCTGATTTTCAGGGAAGATCCATGATCCGGCGGCAGGATTGTGCGCCTGCATACCGGATATTTTCGGGTGAGTTCTTTAATATGCCTGATGGATTTGATTCAAATTTTCTGGGGGGCAGGATTGGCTATGCAGTACAGACACGCCAGTGCAGGTTTGATATAGATTATCAAGAGGACCTCGATTATTTGAACTATCTGCTTTCCACGCAGGCCGGGCGTCAGCGTTATGGTCACCTGGTTCAGCGGGGCGATCGGGTATGACCGCTTTTGCTGTGGAGGATATATTGGAAATGCATGGGGTGAAACCGCATGGCTGAAATAATTGGTTCATTGGAAAGGGTCCTGCTCAGATATCCGGATCTGGACATCGCCAAACTGCGTGTCGTGGGCTGGGGTGCGGGAGAGTTCTTCAAGAAATACTATCCGCTGATCAGCAGTCGTATAAAGCTTGAATATACGGTTTGCCCCTGGCAGGAAAATCAGGGCAGGGTTTTGAACGGCGCGGAGGTCAGATCTCCCGAAGCCTTGATGAATGAGGATCCAGAGAACACGCTGATTCTGGTGTTTTCATACGATTTTTCGGAGCGATTGAGCGAGATCACCTACGGGGAGTTCCGGAAGTTCAAGGTAATGCGTGCAGTGGAGCTGGATGTGGGAGATGTGCCCCTGATGGACGAGCTGCAGGAACGGCAGCGCCTGATGGACGGTCTCAGCATGGCGCGAAGCCTCAAGGGCACACCGAAAGCCGGTATTTTTGTACAGGGTCTGGCCTTTGACTTCACGCCCCAGGTGCTGGCGTGGAACCGCATGCGCTTTCCTTCGGCCTACCAGTGCATGGTGACCTGGGACCATCAGCCCAGGGAACTGCTCGATCGCTGCCGTCCATGGCTGGATGCGCTGATTCTGGTGGCACAGCCGGAAAACAAGGGACGGCACAACACCAACTATATTGCGCGGTCCGCCCGCCTCGGCGTGGAGCATCTGGCGCAAAAAGGCATCGAGTACGCCGTGCGTTGCCGCAGTGACAATCTCCTGACGGGCTCCAGCATCCATGAGGCCATCCAGCATTTTTTTGCTGGTGGACGCAACAAGGGAAAAATAGCCATCGATCTGCGCTCAGGCTGGCGCCACGTGCCTTTCCATTTTTCCGAAAAGACCATGCTGGCGCGCACGGAAGATATGGTGAGGCTGTGGTCCGTGCCGGAAGACCGCCTGTCCGAGGCGGATATCGAGCATTCGGCCGGCATGCATTTCCAGAAGCTGGCCGATGTCACCATGGAAAGCTATCTGTGGAAGTCCTATGCAAGGAGCCTGGGATTTGCCGCCGAGACGCTGAAGGATTCCTATCGTTTTGCACATGACCGTCTGCTGCCGATCAACTCCCGGCTGGACTGGTTTTCGTACAAGTTCATACCCCTGTTCAACGTGAAGATGGCCAGCGAGATGTGCTTTCGGCAAAGCGACTGGGACGAGATGATGCAGGATCAGGAATTTGCCTTGCAGCGCGCCAGCGACATCAGTGCCCTGGATGTGTCGGTACGGGAATTCTGGCAACGCAAAATCGATTGACGCAACAGGTGCGCGGCCGGACACGGCAGGCCCGCCCTGCGCAGGGCCTATCCTTCACGATCCGTAGGTGCGGATTGGTTCGTCGTAGCGGGGATCGAAAACGGTTTTGCCGGCGATGTCCGTGTCATAGCGCCGGGGCCAGCCCAGTTCGCACTCGCGGCCGATGTGGATGCGCGGCGCGATCAAGGCCCCGCTGCGCAGGGTGCACTGCGCCGAGATCCGTGCGCCATCTCCCACCATCACGCCAGGTTCCAGCCAGCAAGATGACTGGATGTCCACACCGTTTCCGATATTCGTGGCGGGCAGCAGGACGCAGTTGGCGTCGATGCGGCTGCCGGACCCGATGATGACGCCATCCGCCACGAAGGTGTTGATGCCCACGCTCACGTCGGCGGCCAGCATGGCGCGTGGGCTGATATAGGGATCAAGCCGCAGCCCCCGTACCTGGGCGGCTGCCATGAGTTCCATGCGCTTGAAGTTGCCAAATCGCTCGTCGAAGGCAATGAAGGCCGTCCCCTTTTCCGGTGAAAGCGCGTCCAGAACCCCCAGATCGAACTCGTAGAGGGCGTCTTGCTGCACATGGATCCTTTCCACCTGCAGTCCGGGGCAGGCCTGACGCCAGGCCTCACAGGCCACGTCCAGGAAGGCGCTGGCGCCAATGATCCATTTACAGGCCATTGCCATCCTCCATCAGGTGGCGGTACCAGCGTTCCACCAGGCGGTTGTCGCCTTCGTAGGCGCCTTGCGTCGCAATGGGGGCGTCGGGGTGCAGGGAAGCCTGGACTTTTTCCATGATGTCCACATCCTCTGCAAGCACCAGTTTGCTGGCATGCATTTCCGCCAGAAGCACGGCATGGGAATACGTGAAAGCCTGCTTCTTGCGGGCCGAGAAGCGATAGACCTCCATGCTGGTGGTGTCCGGTGTCAGGGGCGTGTGGTATTCCAGAATGAAGGAGTGGCCCCCGTTGGCGCTGGCGATGTGAAGGTTGGGGTAGGCCAGCCAGTTGTAGTAGGCATCCTCTGCGCCCCAGCGTTGCACCAGGTCATGCCAGCCGAATCGCTGCATGCGGCTGATGTGCGCATCCATGCCGCCTTTGCTGAGGCGGCGCAATTGCTGGCGCAATCCCTGCTGGCTGGTGTCCTGCAGCGGCTTCGCTGTCTCGGCAAGCAGCGACTCGTTCACCTGGGGGGCGAAGGTCACGGTCTTGGCCAATGTCCCCGGATGAACGAATCGGGCGTGGTTTGCGTCGCGCAGGTTCTCGTAGGCGAGCTTCCAGTTGTACTTCCCGTGCCATGTGGTCACCATGACTTCGCTGTCATAGGCTTCGGAGCTGCTCTCCAGTGAAGCGATGAATTCCGGGGAAAACTGTTCTTCCAGTGGAAAGGGGTTGGGGTCCAGGTTGACGAACAGCAGGTTACCGACCGTGCGCAGTGCAAACTGGCGAAGCTTCAGTCCGCATCGTTCCTCACTGCTGAAGCGATAAAGGGTGTCGCCGTCAGGAATATGCTCCACCTGGCCCTGTTCCCCATAGCGCCACGCGTGGTAGGCGCAGACCAGGGGGCGCCGGCCCACTGGCCCGGTCTGCAGGGGAGCGCTGCGATGCAGGCAGACGTTCTCGAAGGCCCGCAGTTCACCGTGGAAGTTCTGGATGACCACCGGAATGCCGGCAATCTTGCGGGTGAGAAAGGCGTTGTGCTCCGACACCAGCATTTTGAGCCCCGCAAACATCCAGACCTTGCGGAATATCTTGCGTTGCTCACGTTGGAAGATGCTCTCGTCCAGGTAGCAACCGGGATACATGCGTGAGCGCATGGCTCCTCCTTCAACGGGGTGCTGACATGTCAAAGAACGACGCCGCCGTCCATGACCAGGCTGGTGCCGGTGACCCAGCGGCTGGCATCGGACAGCAGATAAATGGCGGCATTGGCCACATCCTCAGGCTTGCCAAGACCCAGGGGGTGCCGGGCCTCCTGCGCCTGAAGCTGTTCGTTCTGCCCCGCATCGCCCCACATGGGCGTTGGTACGACCGAGGGAGAGATTCCGTTGACCCGCATGCGATGCCGGGCCTGCTCCACAGCCAGGCAACGGATGATGCCCAGCAGCCCCGACTTCATCGCGGAGTAGGGTCCCACGCCACGCGTGCCGATGTGGGCCGACGTCGAGAGCATGAAGATGATGGAGGCTGCGGGCGCCAGCTTGTTCGTGATCAGAAGCTGCTGGGTCAGCATGACGGGTGCCAGGAAATGTATGGCATACATCTCCGTCATGAGGGACTCCTGCAGCTGGCGTATGGGGCTGAGCATCTGGCGGCCTGCGCAGTGCACCAGGCCGTCGATCCGCGGCGTTGCCTGAACCAGGGCTGTCCTGTCCTGCGCATCAGTCAGGTTGGCTTCGATCTGCTGGTGGCCGCTGCCTTCGAGCAGGTCGAAGGTGCCCTGCAGGCGCTGGCGGTCACGCCCCGTGGCGATGATTCGGGCACCGCGCCGGGCGCAGGAAATGGCAATTTGCCTGCCCAGGCCCGATGAAGCGCCGGTGACCAGCACGGTCTTGCCCTGCAGGGAAAATGGGTCGTGCGCAGCTTGGGTCATGCAAAGACATCCATGGAAACCGTCAGGCCGCCGTCAATAGTGAAGTAGTTCCGGGTGATCCATCGGCTGGCGTCGGACAGATAGAAGACTGCTGCGAGTGCGACGTCCTGCGGCTCTCCCATGCCAAGCGGGGCGAGCTTGGCGTATTCCTCGGTATCCACGCCTCCTGCGGACAGTCCGTCCAGCATGGGGGTGCGCACATATCCCGGTGCAAGGCAATTGGCGCGGATGCCTTGTTTGGCAACCTCCAGGCCCAACGAACGCATGGCGCCGAGCAGGGCTGCCTTGCTGGCTGAGTACCCGCTGCTGGCCAGTGGCCCGATGTGGGATGCCACGGCGCTGATGAACACAATGGAGCCGTGGGGCCGGATCAGACGCTTGGCCAGCAATTCCTTGGTCAGCAGGATCGGGGCGTATGTGTTGTGCGCGAACATCTCTTCCAGATGGGCTTGCTTGACCATGCGCAACGGCACCAGCTTAGAGATGCCGGCTGCGTGGACCACGCCATCGATCGAGCCTGCCAGGGCCGCAAGCGCACTGATGTCCTGTGCCTGGGTGAGATCGGCGACCACGCTGACATGGCCATCGCCTGCGAGCAGGCCTGCCGTGTGGGCAAGCCGCTCTGCATTGCGGCCCGTGATGATCAGTGTGGCGCCCTGGCTGGCGCAGGAGATCGCTGTTTGGTGGCCAATGCCCGACGATGCACCCGTCACGAGGATGCGCTTGCCTGCCAGGGAGAAGGGATCGTTGGCAGTCATGCTTCGGTCATTGCAGGAAAGCGTGCCTTGTCCACGTCCACGATGGCGGTTCCCCAGGACAGGCCCACGCCGAAGCCACTCAGCAGCAGCCGCGCCTTGGCGCCATCCAGCTGTTCGTGCAGCCGTGCGGTGAGGGTGACAGGCAGCGAGGCGCCGCTGGTGTTTCCCAGGTCATGCAGGGTGCTTGGAACCTTCTCCGCGGGTAGGCGCAGCTTCTTGCGAATGGTCTCGTTGATCAGCCGGTTGGCCTGGTGGAATATGAAGTGATCGATCTGCTCCTTGTCCACCTGGGAGTACTCCAGCAGGCGTTCTACGGCAGGCGGCACACGCTGGGTAGAGAAGCTCAGCACCGCCGGCCCGTCAAGCACCAGGTCGGCGGGCAGGCGCAGGAAGCCATGCTCATCGCGCTTGGGGATCACGTGTTCGATTCCGTAGGGCTCGCGATGTCCGCCAGCGGGCAGCATGATGGCCTTGTAGCCGCTGCCATCGCTGTTGAGGTCGAAATACATGGGAGGCGCACTGGCGTCGAACTCCAGCGCCGTGGCCGTGCCGGCGTCCGAGAACAGGGGATCCATGATGGTCGCGGATTTGTCTCCCACCAGCACCAGGCCTTTTTTAAGGCCTCCTGCCGAGATCATGCTGCCCAGCATGTGCAGGCCGAACGGGTAGCCAGAACAACCCAGGTTCACGTCGAAGGCGATCGTGCCGTGCGCCAGTCCCAGCCGGTCCTGCAGGATGATGGCCGTGGCGGGGATCAGATAGTCGGGCGATTGCGTGACGACGATCAGGACGTCGATTTCGTCGCGCTGCCACTGCAGTTCATCGAGCAGCTTTTCCGCGGCCACGAAGGCCAGGTCCGAGAAACACTGCCACTCCGGGCAGATGCGCCGGGTATGGATGCCGATGTTGCGCACCAGCCGTTCGCGTTCGGAGCGCTGCGAGGGCGGGCAATCCTCCAGATTGGAGATCTCGCGCCGGGGTATGCAGCTGGCCATGCCCGCAAAGCGGACGTTGTGCAGAGTGGACAGCGCCATGGTGTTTATCCCAGCAGCTTGTAGAGATCAGTGATGGTCGAGCAGTTCTTGAGATCGTCGCCCGTGATGGTCTTGCCGTAGTCCACGTCGAACATGACGATCACGCCCAGCGCGGCCAGCGAGTCCCACTCGGGCAGGCTCCTGAGTTCGGTGTCAGGGGTGACTGCTACGGCTTCCTGGAAGTCCACGGCGGTCAGAAAGCTTTCGATGAATTGGTCAATGGAGGGCATGGGATATGTTCCTGAAAAAGAGCTGCGCACCTGCCTATGAGGGCAAACGCTTCGATGAATTTTCGCAGAGCCCTCCTGCGCCGGAAGGTTGGAACTGTAGGTAAAAGCGGGGCCTGTTCCGATGCTGCGAGAGGCGATTGTGTCCGTGCGAAGCCGGGGATGATGGCATACAGCCACGTGGCGTGCTTCCTGTTTTGTAGCAGCTGGTGACCGGTCCGTCTGGCAAAGGTGGAAGAAATGCGGTTTGCGCCCGCTTATCCGGGGGCCGTGCCTGCCGGCTTGCCTGCACGATGGCGGTATTTGTGCGGGTGTCGGCCTGGGCGCCGGGCCTGTGGTGGGGCGCTTGCCCGCAACCTTGAAAACCCAAGATGAATACGAACGAGCATTTGCAGCAGGCCCGCCAGTTGCATGAACAGTGGCAGTTCGAGCAGGCTCGCCAGGCCTATGAAAAGGTGCTGGAGCAGGAGCCTGCCCATGCCGAGGCGCTGCACGGCATGGCCCAGCTGCTGGGTCTGCACCAGCTGCGCAGTGCCGAGGCACTGCCCTATCTGGAGGCAGCCATCGGCGTGCGGCCTGCGGATTTTGGCTACTGGCGCCTGTACATCCACATGCTGATCCGCGAGGGGCTGCTGGACATGGCCATCTCGCTGATCGACGTGGCACGGGCCAACGGCATGCAGGAGATTGCGCTGGAACAGCTGGAAAAGGATGTGGCCCTGGTGCAGGGCGCGCAGGCAGCTGCGTTCCTGGAGGTGCAGGCCGCGCGCTGGCCGCTGGGGCCGGCGCAGCCCGAGGCGGCGCCGGTTGCTGGCGATGGCCGTGGTCGGGTGCCCGAGGCGCAGCTGCGGCTGCTGGGGCAGCTGTTTGCCCAGCGCGAGCATGCCGAGGTCAGCCAGCTGGCGGGTTCGCTGGTGCGCCAGTATCCCAAGAGCGGCTTGGTCTGGAAGCTCAAGGCGGCAGCCGATCATGCGAACGGCCGCATCGAGGCGGCCCTGCAGGCAGCGCGCCAGGCAGCCGTTCTGCTGCCGCGCGATGCCGAGGTGCAGTTCAACCTGGGCGGCATCTGCCTGCAGGCAGGCCACGCAGCCGAGGCCGAGCGTGCGATGCGCGCTGCGTTGGCGCTGCGGCCGCATTGGACGCAGGCTTTCTCGCATCTGGGCGATGCGCTGTGCGCCCAGGACCGTACCGAGGACAGCCTGCCCTGCTATGTGAATGCGCTGCTGCTCGACCCGGAGGATGTGGACACACTGTCGCGGCTGACGGCCGCGCTGCAGAAAACCGGACGGCTGCAGGAATGTGCGCAGTTCCTGGTGCTGCTCATGCAGCAGCGGCCCGAGGACCTGCGTTTGTGCCTGGCCAGCGCCCATGTGCTGGGCGAGGCTGGCTGGGAGCTGCAGGCGGAAACTGCCTATCGCATGGCGCTGCAGATCGAGCCTGAGAGTCTGGAGCTGCTGCTGCATCTGGCGTTGCTGCTGTGCTCCGGAGGACGGCTGGGAGAGGCTGAAACCTGCTTGCGCAAGGCGCTCCAATTGCGCCCCGACAATGCCGTGCTCCACTGCGAGACGGCCTTCACGCTGTTTGCCCAGAAGAAATGGGAGCAGGCGCTGGAACTGCTCGAAGAGGCGCTGCGCATCCAGCCTGACAATGCCCGCGCGCACATGCTGCGCTGCCAGGTATTGCTGGAAACGCGTGACCTGCTCCGGCTCGACCGGGCCTTGACCGAAGCGCTGGAACGCCTTCCCGGTGACCGGGAGCTGATGTTCCAGCGCGCCGCCTACTGGGACCGCTGCGGCGATGCCCTGCGCCACATGCGCCAGCTGGATGAACTGGTCAGGCTGCACCCGGACTACGAGCCCGCCTATAGCGCGCGCCTGTTCGCCATGATCCATTCGCCTGAGGCCAGTGCAGCCTCGGTGGGGCGGGCCAACCGCGAATATGGTGCGCTCATGCGGCGGCATTCCGAGGGGCAGCGGGGCATGGGGCATGAGAACGCCCGTGACCGCGGCAAGACATTGCGTGTGGGCTTCGTGTCCGGTGATCTTCGCGCGCATGCGGTGGCCAAGTTCTTCCTGCCGGTGATGCGCGAGCTGTCCCGGCATGGCGACCTGGTGTGCGTTGCCTATTGCAACAACGAGATTCACGATGAGGTCACCAAGGAATTCCAGGGCCTGTTCCAGCTGTGGCGCGGCATCAAGGACATGAATGTGCAGTCGCTGTCCAACCTGGTTCGGGCCGACGGCATCGATATCCTGATCGATCTCAGTGGCCATACGCGTGGTCACCGGCTGGATCTGTTTGCCGCAAAGCCCGCGCCGCTGCAGATGACCTGGATAGGCAACCCGGGCAGCACAGGCCTGGAAAGCATGGACTACATCGTGCTCAGCGACCTGATCCTGGAGGACGAACTGCTCAAGACCCAGCTGACCGAACGGCTGATGCGTGTTCCTTTGGCCTACGTCTTCGATGGCGGCATCCACCAGGAGGCCGTGGCGCCACTGCCGGCGCTGCGCAACGGCCATCTGACGTTCGGCTCCTTCAACCGCCTGTCCAAGATCAACCGCCAGGTGGTTTCTGTCTGGGGTGAGGTGCTGCGTGCACTGCCCACGGCGAGGCTGAAGATCGCGGCCTGCCCCCGTTCCGGTCCTCCGCAGCACCTGCGCGACTGGCTGGCCGAGGAGGGCGTGGCCGCGCAGCGCGTCGATTTTGTGGAGCAGATGGGATTCGAGCACTATCTGCAGGCGCACCATGACATAGATATCTGCCTGGATACTCTGCCCTTCACCGGCGGAGTGGTCACCAACCACGCCCTGTGGATGGGCGTGCCCACGCTGACACTGATGGGGGAGCTGCTGGCGGGGCGGCAGTCGGCCGAAGTGATGGCTCGTGTCGGCCTGGACCAGGGCTTTGCAGCACGGGACCTGGCGCAACTGCTGGACCAGGCTGCGTTCTGGCAGGCACATTTGCCGCAGCTGCAGCAGATACGCCAGGGGCTGCGTGCACGCCTGCAGGACCAGGAGCCGCAACAGGCGGACATCGTGGCGCGCTCGGTGGCGATGGGGATGCGCCAGGCCTGGGCCCGCTGGTGCCAGGGACAGGAGCCTGTGGATCTGCGTGTCTCCTATGAGGATCTGGGTCTGGCCGCTCCTGTGGCCCCCGTTTTGTAACAGCGAACCATGCACCGCGCGGATGGCCATGCCGCGCAGTGCAAAAAATCTTGTGAAGTCCCCCTAAAGTTCGCCGGGGCAGCTCCGAAAACCAACTCAGCAGAGGGACAAAAAGTCCTGAGCCCACCAAAAGCCGCGTAATTCGATGTGAAAGCGGCCGATGGTCGGATTGGGCCGCCGCCGCCCGCCTTG
Source organism: Delftia sp. WSY_12 (assembly GCF_043104645.1). Taxonomy (NCBI): domain Bacteria; kingdom Pseudomonadati; phylum Pseudomonadota; class Betaproteobacteria; order Burkholderiales; family Comamonadaceae; genus Delftia; species Delftia sp. WSY_12. Next base: position 41,750 of record NZ_JBICKW010000059.1, on the reverse strand, counting down.
CGATAAGCGAGGGCACCGTGGCGGCGACGTAACTGACTTTACTAGGAGTTGTCACCATGGCCATGTCTATCAACACCAACGTGCAATCGCTGAACGCCCAGCGCAACCTGGCTACTTCGCAAAGCTCGCTGTCCACCACCATGCAGCGCCTGTCCTCCGGCCTGCGCGTCAACAGCGCCAAGGATGACGCAGCCGGCCTGGCCATCGCAGAACGCATGAACGCCCAGGTCCGCGGCATGAACGTGGCAGTGCGCAACGCCAACGACGGCGTGTCGATGGCCCAGACCGCTGAAGGCGCCCTGTCCAAGGTGACCGACGCTCTGCAGCGTATGCGTGAACTGGCTGTGCAGGCCCGTAACGGCACCAACGGCGCCAAGGACCAGGTTTCGCTGAACAAGGAATTCGTCGAGCTGGGCAAGGAAATCGACCGCGTGATCAAGGGCGCTGATTTCAACGGCAAGAAGATCCTGAGCACCGATGCTGGCGCCATCAACTTCCAAGTGGGCGCCAACACTTCGGCCAACGACTCGATCACCGTCACCACGAGCAATCTGGGTACGAACACCGACATCACCGGCATCACCAGCGCCTCGATCGGCTCCAACGCCACCACGGCTCTGGACGCTACTGCCCTGGCTACCGTGATCAGCAACCTGGACACGGCTCTGGATACGGTCAACTCCGAGCGCGCCGTGCTGGGTGCCACCCAGAACCGCTTCGAGGCCGTGGTCTCGAACCTGCAAGTGGCAGCTGAGAACACCGCTTCTGCCCGCAGCCGCATCATGGATGCCGACTTCGCTTCGGAAACCGCCAACCTGAGCCGCTCGCAGATCCTGCAGCAAGCTGGCACGGCGATGGTGGCCCAGGCCAACCAACTGCCCCAGGGCGTTCTGGCCCTGCTGCGCTGATAGTGCGAGTCCGGCGGCCTTTCCAAGCAAGAGGCGGCCGGAATTCTCCAGGCCCCAGGCATCTGCCTGGGGTTTTTTTATGGGCGAAAGAGTGGGTGAAGAGGGTGTTCGAAAGGTGAATTGGCGTCCGATCATGGGCTTTATCGGCGCTTTGGCGCAAGGGCTTTTCCGCACAATCGTTGGCATCAGATAGGCAGAGCTGGAAGTCCTGGCGTGCTTTCTGGCGTTCTGGCGGCTTGGGGTCGTCGAACGGTTGGCCATTGTTCATGCCTAACGAGGAGCTGCCCCATGGCATCCATCATCAACACCAATCTTGTTTCGCTTAACGCCCAGCGCAATCTCAACACGTCCCAGTCGTCGCTGAGCACCACCATGCAGCGCCTGTCTTCGGGCCTGCGTGTCAACAGTGCAAAGGACGACGCGGCAGGCTTGGCCATTGCCGAGCGCATGAACGCCCAGGTGCGAGGCATGAATGTGGCCATGCGCAATGCCAATGACGGCATTTCCATGGCGCAGACGGCCGAAGGCGCACTGGGCAAGCTCAGCGACAACCTGCAGCGGATGCGTGAGCTGGCCGTGCAGGCCGCCAACGACACCAACGGCACGACGGACCGTGGTTCGCTGGACAAGGAGTTCCAGCAGCTGGCGCAGGAAATCGCCCGTATCGTCGGCAGCACCAGCTTCAACGGCCGCCAGCTGCTGGACAACAACAATGCCACCGTGTTCCAGGTGGGTGCCAATACCGGGGCCGACAACCAGATCACGATCATGGCCGTGAACCTGACGGGCTCTACGCCCGGCGGCCTGGCCATTACCGGCGGCACGCCGCCGTCCCTGGGTGGAGCCCTGGGCTCGCTGCTCGGCGCGGGCAGCTCGGCGCCTGATGCCCGCCTGTCCATGGCTGCCATCGACACCGCCCTGGATCTGGTCAACAACACACGCGCCACCTTCGGTGCCGCACAGAACCGCTTCGAGGCCGTGATCTCCAACCTGCAGGTGGCAGCAGAGAACACCGCATCCGCACGCTCGCGCATCATGGACGCCGACTTTGCCGCTGAAACCGCGAACCTGAGCCGCACGCAGATCCTGCAGCAGGCTGGTACAGCGATGGTGGCCCAGGCCAACCAGCTGCCCCAGTCGGTGCTCAAGCTGATCCAGTAAGAGGGAGCCTGCGGGGCTTTTGAGCCTGGCTGCGCAGGGCGTAGCCAAAAAAAGCCTCAGGTTCGGGAGAAACCGGTCGATAAGATACCGGGGAATGCCTTCGGGCATTTGGTGTGCGTGTTCGCAAGGACGCGTTCTGCGCTGTGGCGCGGAGGTGTTCTGCACTTAGAAAGGGATGGTCATGGCCACCTTGAGTTCAGCTGGCATCAGCGGCAGCGGCCTGGACGAGACGATGATCGCCAAACTGGTGGCCCTGCAAAGGCAGTCACTGGTTCCGCTTCAGCAAAAAGCGTCTGTTCTGGATTCCAAGATATCCACGTTCGGGCAGATCAAGTCCCTGATGTCCACGCTTCAGGACGCGGCCACTTCGCTGGCCGATGCCGATACATGGCGCCTGACCAATGCCACCACGACCAATACGGCCGTGACTGCCACGGTGACGGACGCCAATGCTCTGCCCGGATCTTCGGTGATCTCGGTGACGGATCTGGCGCGCAGCCAGTCTGTTGCGACCGCTGTCATGCCGGCGTCCACCCAGTTCGGGGCTGGCAAGCTCACCATCACCATGGGCAGCTGGGACAAGACTGGCGACCAGTTCAGCAATCCCGGCACTCCCGTGGAGATCGATATCGCGGCCGGTGCCAAGCTGGAAGACGTGGTCCAGGCCATCAATAGCAAGGGCACGGGCGTGGTGGCGTCGGTGCTCAAGGATGCCCAGGGTGAACGCCTGGTGCTGCGCTCGCGTGCCACGGGTGCCGATGCCGGCTTCACGGTCGGTGCCAGTGGCGATGCCAGCCTGTCGGCCCTGGCCTTCAACGGCAAGGCAACCACGAGCTCCGTGGCGCAGTACGCCCAGAATGCCGAGATCAATGTCAATGGCATCACGGTGCAGTCGACCACCAACGAGTTCAAGCAGACCGTGCCTGGCCTGAACATCACCGTGAACCAGGTGACGGCGGCCGCCACCCCGGTGACGGTGACGGTGTCCTCGGACACTGAGGGCATGAAGAAGAAGATCCAGGCCTTCATGGATGCCTACAACGCGCTCAATGACGCGTTGGCCAGCTCGACCAAGTACGACGCCGAAAGCAAGGCCGCCGGCGTGCTGCAGGGCGACTCCACCACGGTGGGCATGACCAACAGCCTGCGCAGCGTGGTCTCGGGTACGGTTGCTGGCGCAGCGGACACGCTCAAGCGCCTGTCGGACATGGGCATTCAGATCCAGAAGGGCGGCAAGCTGGCCTACGGTACGACAGCCAGCGACAAGACCAAGCTGGACGCAGCGCTGAAGGACCCCGAGTCCATGAGCAAGATGTTTGCCGCGGTGGGAACGGACGGGCAGCCTGATACGCAGGGCTTGGCCGCGCGCATGAAGGATTTCACGCGCAAGGCGCTGGAATTCGATGGCACCTTCGACACCAAGAGCAAGAGCCTGCAGGAACTCAAGAAGAGCAATGGCAAGTCCCAGGACCGGATCAATGACCAGGCCGATTCGCTGGAAAAGCGCCTGCGTGAGCAGTACGCTTCGCTGGACAAGAAGATGAGCGGCTACTCGGCGCTGAGTGCCTACATGAACCAGCAGGTTTCCCAGTGGAATAAATAGACAGGAGCCATGCGGAGCGGCGGTCCTGTTTTCTGTAACCAATGCCCGGTGCCTCTAAATTTTCGGGCATTGCAGCCGAAGAACAAGACATCAAGGAAACGAACATGTACACATCGCTCAACCGTCGTGCTGCAAGTGCCTACGCCCAGGTCGGCGTCCAGTCCTCCGTGGACGGCGCATCGCCCCATCAACTGATCCAGCTGCTGTTCGACGCGCTTGAGAAAGCGCTGAACGCGGCCAAGGGCGCCTTGCAGCGTGGCGACATCGGCGAGAAAGGTGTGCAGATCGGCAAGGCCGTGCGCATTCTGGAGGAAGGCCTGAAGGCCTCCGTCAATCCCGATGAAGGCGGCGAGCTGGCACAGAACCTGATTTCCGTCTACGACTACAGCATCACCCAGCTGACGCTGGCCAATCTGCGCAACGACGCAGCGCTGCTGCAAAGCGCGCAGGACGTGTTGGCTCCGATTGCCAATGGTTGGCGTGATATCGCCAACACGCCAGCCGTTGCCGGGACCTAGAAATGGAGTTGACATTGATTGACTTTTACCGGGCCATAGAAGACAGCAGCGCCAAGATGCTGCAGGCCGCACAGAACAAGGATTGGGAGGGAGTGACGCGCTACGAAGGCACCTGTGCCGTGCTGATCGAGCAACTGCGGCTCAAGTCCCATGACGAGCCGCTGGCGCCTGAGCAACGCAAGGAGAAGGCCCGCATCATGCAGCGCATCCTGCGCAACGATGCCCAGATCCGCACGCTGGCCGAGCCCTGGCTGGCACAGTTCGAGCACATGTTCGACGGTCAGCCCCACGCCATGCATTGAGCCATGGCCTGACGGCGGCAGCTGCATCTGCAGCTTCCTGCCGGACATGAAAAAACCGCCTGAGATCCAGGCGGTTTTTTCATGGGTGGAATCTGCGGATGGCAGCGGCTGCAGATCAGGCCGCAGGTTCGGCCGCTGTGGGTCGCCGTATATCGATCAGGCCGCCGGCGCGGGCTGCACCTGCAGTTCGCTGAGCATGCGCAGCAGGTTGCGGTTGACGTCCTCGATCTCGAAGTCGTTGTCTTCGCGCAGCTGGCGAATCGGTGCGGGATCGTCGGATTCCAGCGCAATGGCCATCATCAGGGCCGGCGCGTAGGGGCCGGTGCGCGTCACGGCCGCGTCGAAGACGCGTTCGGACAGCGGTACGCGGCGCAGCACGGTGGGCAGGGGCTCGCCCAGCAATTGGTCCAGCTGCGAGAACAGGCCCAGCAGATAGACCTCGCGCTGCAGGTCGTGGCTGATGCCGGCTTCGATCAGGCGTTCGGTCAGGCTGGCGCGCAGCCGGATGGCGGTGCGCACGGGTATCAGGCTGGGCTCGGTGCAGGCGTGGGGCAGCTGGTCCGACAGCCAGCGCTGCAGCGTGCCGTAGCCCAGCATCACCAGGCCGCGGCGCAGCGAGTCCACATTGCCCCGCAGGCCCAGGGCCGCGGAGTTGGTGTAGAGCATGAAGCGATAGGCCAGGATGGGGTCCTCGCCCAGGATCTGCTCGAAGGCTTCCAGCGATTGCTCGGCATCGACGGCACGCATCAGCGCAAGCACGGTGTCGCGGCTGGGCAGGGCGGGGTGATGGCGCTGGGCATGCAATGCATCGGCCACGGGCCAGCCGGCGATGGCGCCCGCATGGAAGCTGTCCAGGCACAGATCGGCCAGGGCCAGGCTTTCCAGCCCTTCATACATCTGGCCGCCCAGCAGCTGCAGGGGGGGCAGGGTGGGGGCGGGCCTGGCGGCCTGCTTGAGGGCCTGGAGCTTGGTCGGCGCTTCGGCGGCCTGCGCGGCCTGCTGCAGTGCAAGCACGGTCTGATTGGGCATGCCCGAGGCGCCTTCGGGCGGCAGATGCAGCAGGCTGCTGGCAAACCAGTGGGCGGCCTGGGCGTCGGGCACGTCGGACAGCGGGCCGCGCCAGACCAGCATCAGGCCGCGCGCATGGGCCTGGCGCACCAGGTCATAGATGGCGGAGTCCTGCAGCCAGTCGCCGCGCACTTCGATCCAGGGGCTTCCCTTGGAGGCGTTCTCCAGCAGGTCGCACAGCACCTGGCGGGATTGGGGCGACAGCAGCACCGGCGGCGACTGCGTGCCCCAGGTCTCGCGCAGTATGCGCAGCAGGTGGGCCACGTCGGCCTGGACGCCGGGCTCCTCGTGAAGATAAAGCTGCACGCCCGCCAGACGGCGGGCCTGGTTCCAGAGCGGCCTATAGCCGAGGGTCAGAGAGCTCAGGACGGACTGGACCATGGATGCATGCGCGGGCGGTTATCAGTTGATGAAGTTGAACAGTGACAGTTTCTGGATCGAGGCGTAGGACTGCAAGGCCGCCTGCATGCCCACCTTCTGCATGTCCACATCGGAGAGGGCCTTGATCATATCGATGTCTTCGGCCCGCGAGCGCGCTGCTTCCTGCTGGTCCGCCTGGTTCTTCATGTCGTCTTCGAGGCGGTCGGCGCGGTTGAGCTGGTCGCCGGCGAAGCTGCGCATGGCCTGGACGCGGCTCATGCCGGCGTCGAGTTCGTTGAGGCCGCGGCCCAGCGCCTGCTGCATGGCTCCGGCATCGGTGGCGCCGTTCTTCACGCCCGCGATCACGTTGTCCAGCACGCTGAACAGGTCGGTGCGCTGGCTGGGGCCCAGCGTGAAGCTGTCGCCCGTGGCCAGGTTGCCCGAGATCTTCATCGACATGCCGCCCACGGTGATGGTGTCTCCGGCCGTGTAGGGAACGGCCGGGCCGGTCGTGCCACCGGAGGTGACGGTGTAGCTCAGGGCGCCCGTCGTGGCGTCCTTGGTGAAATTCAGGGTGTAGCTGGCGCCCGTGATGGCGCTGGGGTCCGACACCGTGCCCAGGTCGGCATAGGCCGAGCTGCCCGTGGGCGACTGGCGCGTCACGGCGAACACGCCGTTGCCCGTGGGCACGTTCATCCAGGTCGCAAAGCCGTCCAGCGCCAGCGGCAGGCCGTTTTCGCTGCCCGTGGCCTGGCCCGGTTGCAGCTGGGAATTGGTGCCGGGGTTGCCGTTGGTGAGAGGGTCTTCCTTGCTGCCCAGCCCGCGGAAGATGGGCAGGCCGTTGGAGTCCTTGGCATTGGCGTAGCTCAGCACCTGGTTGCGTATGCTTTCGAGCTGCTGCACCAGCGCATCGCGCGCCTTCTGGTCATAGGAGCCGTTGCCGGACTGCAGGATCAGGTCGCGGAAGTCCTTGAGCGCGTCGTGGGCGGTGCCCAGCTTGGATTCGCCCTGGGCCATCACATCGCGCTGCAGGCCCAGCACACGCTGGTCGTTTTCCGAGCGGGAGATGCGCGTGAGCGCGCGCTCGGCCTGGGCGGCGGCCACGGGGTCGTCGCTGGCGCGCACCACGCGCTTGCCGGAAGTGGTCTTTTCCATCAGGTCCACCAGACTCGTGTTGCGCGAGTTCAGGTTGTTGATGGTGCTTTCGTACATGTTGGCCGTGCCAATGCGGGAGATGCTCATGGTGGAATGCTCCTGTCCTGTGATCAGCGGCCCACGGTCTGCAGAACGCTGTCGAAAATGCTTTGCGCGACCTGCAGCATCTTGGCCGAGGCCTGGTAGGACTGCTGGTACTGCAGCAGCTTGGCGGCCTCTTCGTCGAGGTTCACGCCCGAGACGGCCGTGCGGTCCGCTTCCAGGTTCTTGGCGATGGTCTCGGACAGCTTGGCCGCGTACTGCGCGCTCTGTGTGCGGGTGCCCACCTGGGCCATGGCGGTGGAAAAGCCGTCGCTCAGCGTGGTCGAGCCATCGAAGAGCTTGCTGTCGCGCAGCGCCAGGAAGGAGCTGGCATTGCCGGCATCGCGCTGGTAGGCCGTGCCGTATTGCGGATCGGTGGCCTTGCCCAGCGTGACCTTGTCGCTGTTGGTTCCGTTGATGGCGGGCGTGCCGGTGATCTTGACCTGCAGGCCCGGCGCCAGCTGGATGGCCTGGCCGGAGGTGTACAGGCCCGTGGCCGGGATGCCGCCTGCCGGTGCCGGGGTGATGGTGTACTCCAGCTGTCCGGCAGCGTTCTTGCTGAACGACACCTCGGCGCCGGCAAAGGTCGACAGGTCGAAGCCCGCGCTGACCTGGATGCCGCCCATCTGCAGCGTGGCGTCGCCCAGGGACTTGATGCTGGCGGCCACGGGGTTGGCCACGGCCAGGTCGTTGGGCGAGTGCACGGCGGCCTGGATGTCGTGGGCGCCTGCCGCCATGGGGCGGAACAGGATGGAGTTGCCCTGCACGCCTTCGGCCTTGAGGTCGAAGCGCAGGCCGTCGATCTCCTTGGAGCTCAGGTCGGCCATGTCGGTGAAGTCCGTGACCTTGCCGTCGGACAGGCGGATGACCTTGCCCGCTGGGGCCGTGCTGCCGAAGACGACCTGGTAGTCGGAGGCCTTGAGCTGGCTGGCATCGACCACCGTGGTTGTCGGCGTGGTGGCACCTGTCCACTGGGCGCCCGTGGTCGAGCCGTTGCTGACCATGGACAGCTTGAACAGATTGCTGCCGCTTTGTCCCGACAGCGTCAGGCCGAGGTTGTTTTGCTGGTTCAGCGTGTCGCCGATGGCCAGTGCCATGCGGCCCAGCAGGTTGCGGCCCTCGGTCAGGTCGCTGCCCTGGAACTGCAGCAGGCCGGCGATCTCGCCGCCACCCAGCATGGAGGGCGTCAGCTCCACGCTCTGGCCGCCGGGCTGCTGGAAGTACAGGGCCATCTTGCCGCTGCCCGGAAACTCCGTGGCCTCCTTGAGCGTGAGCTGGGCCGAACTGGAGCCCAGCACCAGCGGCTGGCTGCCGCCCACGAACAGGCTGATGGTGCCGTCGTCCGCGGGGATCTGGCTGGTCTGCACATACTTGTTGATATTGCGCACCAACTGGTCGCGCTGGTCCAGCAGGTCGTTGGGCGTCTGGCCCGAGGCGATGGAGCGGCTGATCTGCGCATTGAGCGTGGCCACCTGGCCAGCCAGGCTGTTGACCACGGTCACATCATTGCCCATCTGCTGCTTGGCGCTGTAGTCCAGCTCGTCGAGCTGGGCCGATGCCGAGCGAAAGCGCGCCGCCAGCTCGTTCATGCGCGTGAGCGCCACCTGGCGTGCCGACGGGTCGGTGGGCGCGCCGGCCACATCGCCGAACGAATTCATCATGTCCGTGATGGCCGCGCCCAGGCCGGTCTTGCCGCCGCTGAACACTTCCTGCATCTGCGCCAGCGAGGTGGCGCGCGCCGAATCGGCCGCCGACACGGCGCTGGCCGTGGCCGCCTGGCGGTTCAGCAACTCGTTGAAGTTGCGCAGGATGGTGTTCACATCCACGCCATTGCCGATGTAGCCGCTGCCCATGTTCTGGCCCGGCGAGGTCTGGAAGGCCACGCTCTGGCGCGAGTAGCCGGCCGTGTTGACGTTGGCGATGTTGTGGCCGGTGGTCTGCAGGGCGATCTGATTCGCCATCAGGGCGCGGGATCCGACGTTCAAAAGGCTCATGGCGTGTTCTCGGTTTAGGCTTGTGCGCGTGCCGCGCTCTGCACGGCGCTCTGGATGGCGCGGCTGAGCTTGCTGGCGTATTCGGGATCGGTGGCGTAGCCGGCTTTCTGCAGCTCGGTCGCATAGGCCAGGGCCGAGTCGGTCTTGCCCATGGCTTTCTCGTAGCGCGGATTGCTGGTGATCAGCCGCGCATAGTCGCGGAAGGACTCCTCGTAGGAGCCGTAGGCGCGGAACTTGGCCGTGACCTTGCGCGCCACGCCGTCGATGTATTCGGTGGTCGTGACCTCGGCGACCTTGCCCGTCCAGCCCTTGCCGGCCTTGATGCCGAAGAGGTTGTGGGCATTGCTGCCATCGGCGTTCTTGATCTCGCTCTTGCCCCAGCCGGTCTCGTGGCCGGCCTGGCCCAGCATGAAGGCGGCCGGAATGCCGCTTTCCTGCGCCACGCGCGCCGCGGCGTCGCCATGGTGGGCCACGAAGTTGTCGCGGCCCTTGGGCGCGGGCGCGTAGGCGTTGACGGACTGGGCCGCGCTGCTGCGGCTGCCGCTCCAGGCGCCGATGGCAGCGGTGCCGCCGGCGGCGCCATTGGCATTGGTGGCCGTGCTGCGCCAGGCGATGCGGCTCATGCTCAGCGTGGAGGGCACGGAGATCTCGGCATCCTCGGCGGCTTCCGAGCCCATGGTGCGGGCCAGCTGGCGCGTGATGGCATCCGACAGTCCGCCGGGCTGGCCCGACATGGCCACCGACAGCTGCTGGTCCAGCATGTCGGTGCTGAGGTTGCCCTGTGCGCTGTCGAGCAGGCCGGACTTCATGGTCGCCTCGCGCATGCTCTTGATCATCTCGCGCATGAACAGCGATTCCAGCTGTTTGGCGGTTTCCTTCGCGGCCTGCGGGCTGTTCTCGCCGGCCGCGAACTTGAGTGCGTTGAGGGACCGGGCGTCGGCCGCCAGCGCATTGCTGGCCGCAGTCTGCGATCCATTGGGAAGTGCGATGCTCATATCACCTCCAGTTCGGCGTTGAGAGCGCCTGCGGCCTTGATGGCCTGCAGGATGGCCAGCAGGTCCTGGGGCGTGGCGCCCAGCGTGTTGAGTGCGCGCACCACGTCGGTGAGCTGCGGGGAGCCGGGCATGTTGATGATGTTGCCGGGCTCCTGCTTGATCTGGATGTCGGACTTCTGGGCCACCACGGTCTGGCCCTGCGAGAAGGCGCCGGGCTGGCTGATCACCGGCGTGGTGCTGATGGTGATGGCCAGGTTGCCGTGGGCGATGGCGCAGGGGCCCAGGGTCACGGCCTGGTTGAGCACGATGGAGCCCGTGCGTGCGTTGATCACGACCTTGGCCGAGGGCTTGGAGGTCTCGATCGGCATCTCCTGGATCTCGGCAATCATGCGCACGCGCGATCCCGGGTCCTGGGGCGCGGATACGCGCACGGTGCGCCCGTCCAGCGCCTGCGCCACGCCCTGGCCCATGCGCTGGTTGATGGCGCGCACCACCTTGTCGGCGGTCTGGAAATCGGTGGCGTTCAGGCCCAGCGTGATGCTGTCGCCTTCGTTGATCGGGGTGGGAACTGCGCGTTCGACCTGGGCGCCCTGCGGCACGCGGCCCGCGCTCAGGTGGTTGATCTGTACCTTGGAGCCGCCGGCCGAGGCGCCGGCGCCGCCGACCACGAGGTTGCCCTGGGCCAGCGCGTAGATCTCGCCGTCGGCACCGCGCAGCGGCGTGGTCACCAGGGTGCCGCCCTTGAGCGACTTGGCATTGCCCACGGAGGAGACGACCACGTCGATGGTCTGGCCTGGCTGGGCAAAGGCCGGCAGCTCGGCGGTGACGATCACGGCCGCCACGTTCTTGAGCTGCAGCTGGCCCGCGTTGCCTGTGGCGGGCAGCGAGATGCCCATCTGCTCCAGGTAGTTGGCCAGGGCCTGCTTGGTGTAGGGCATCTGGGTGGTCTGGTCGCCCGTGCCGTCGAGGCCGACCACCAGACCGTAGCCGGTCAACTGGTTGCTGCGCACGCCCTGGATGGCAGCGACCTCCTTGATGCGTGTTGCATGCGCCGGCAGGGTCAGCATGCTGGCGCCGAGGGCGGCTGCAACCCAGAAGGGGCGCTGCGCTTGGCGCAATGTCAGGAGCATGGACAGTACTTTCATGCTGTCCATTCTCCGGAGAATCAGAACGGCATAACGTTCAAAAAGAACCGGGACAACCAGCCAATTGACTGCGCTTCCCCGGCCTGCCCGCGGCTGCGCGATTCCACGCGCACGTTGGCCACCTGGGTCGATGCGACCAGGCTGCCGGGCTGCATGGTGCGCGGGTCCACCGTGCCCGTGAAGCGCAGCACATCCACGTTGTGGTTCACGCCGATCTGCTTTTCTCCGGCGATCACCAGATGGCCGTTGGGCAGCACATCGACCACCGTCGTGCTGATGGCGCCCGTGAACGTGTTGTCGCTGGACGTCGAGCCCGAGCCCGTGTAGTCGTTGTTGTTGTTGAAGCCGATGTTGGAGCGGTCCTTGAGATTGGCCAGCGCATTGCCCGAAAACAGCGGCAGCGCCGAAATCCCGGCCGTGGTCTTGTTGGACCGCTTGAGGCCCGAATCCGACTTCTGGCTGGCCGTCACACGCTCCACGATCTGCACCGTCACCAGATCCCCCACCAGGCGCGCACGCCGGTTCTCGAAACCGGGCCGGTAGCTGGCCGCGTTGAACAGGCTGCCCGTGGGGCTGCCCGCCACCGGGGCGGGCTGCGGCAGCACCGGCGGCGCCGTGGACGGCATGTCCACCGGCGGCGGGTCATTGAGCGTCGTGCAGCCCGACAGGACTGCCGCCAGCGCCAGGCATGTGCCCGTCGCGGAAAGGGAGAAGGTTCGTTGGGTCATGGCGATGTTCCCGGTGTTTCAGTGATCCATGCTTCGCATGAACCTGGCGAGCCATAGGCATGTGGCGCGACCCCGGAGACCGGCGCGGCCCAGGTCAGGGACGCCGAGCAAGGGCCGCCCCGCAGCGAGGGCGTCGTCCCCCTCCCTCGCGAAGCGAGTAGAGAGGGGGAAGCGGCGAAGCCGCTCAGGGGGAGAGATCAATTACAACTGCGCCAGCTTGGCCAGCATCTGGTCCGACGTCTGGATGGCCTTGGAATTCATTTCATAGGCGCGCTGGGTCTGGATCATGGTCACCAGCTCCTGCACCACGTTCACGTTCGAGCCTTCCAGGTAGCCCTGCTTGATCATGCCCATACCGTTGACACCGGGCTGGCCCTGCTGGGGCTGGCCCGAGGAAGCGGTTTCCGTGAACAGGTTCTGGCCGCGCGGCTCCAGGCCGGCCGGATTGATGAACTGGCTCATCGCGATGTTGCCCACCTGCTGGGGCGCAGCCTGGCCGGCCATGGTCACGCTGACCACGCCCTCGGGGCTGATAGACACCTTGGTCGCGCCCTGGGGAATGGTGACGCCGTTGGCGATGGGCATGCCGCTGGCAGTCACCAACTGGCCCTGGGCATCGACCTGGAAGGAGCCGTCGCGGGTATAGGCCGTGGTGCCGTCGGGCATGTTGACCTGGAAGAAGCCGTTGCCGTCGATGGCCACGTCCAGCGCATTGTTGGACTGCTGCAGGGCGCCCTGCAGGAAATTGCGCGAGGTGGCCACCGTGCGCACGCCCAGGCCCAGGTGCAGGCCCGTGGGCAGCTGGTTCTGCTCGGTGGTCTGGGCGCCCGACTGGCGCAGGTTCTGGTAGATCAGATCCTCGAACACCGCGCTGGCGCGCTTGTAGCCCGTGGTCGAGACGTTGGCCAGGTTGTGGGAGATCACATCCAGCTGGGTCTGCTGGGCTTCCATGCCGGTCTTGGAGATGAACAGCGAATTGATCATGGCGTTTTCCTTTTCAGTGCTTTCAGCCGTTCATGCTCAAGAGTTGGCTGGCCGTCTTGTCATTGGTTTCTGCGGTCTGCAGCAGGCGCATCTGGGTCTCGAACTGGCGGGCGGCGGCAATCATGCCGACCATGGTCTCCACCGAATTCACGTTCGAGCCTTCGATGGCGCCCGACAGCAGGCGGGCGTTCTCGTCGTTGGGCAGCGGCTCGCCGTTGCCCGTGCGGAACAGGCCGTCGTTGCCGCGCACCAGCGCAGCGTCCTCGGCCGGCGTGGCCAGCTTGACGCGGCCCACGGCCACGGGCAGCTGGTTGCCGGTCTTGGCGGTCAGCGTGCCGTCGGAGCCCAGGGAAATCGTGGACTCGGGCGGAATGTCGATGGGGCCGCCGCCGTCCGACAGCACGGCCTGGCCGTTGCTGTTGACCAGCTGGCCCTCGGGGGAAACCTCGAACACGCCGTTGCGTGTGTAGGCTTCCTGGCCGTCCAGGCCCTGGACGGCGAACCAGGCGCGGCCCATGGCCATGGCGTCCAGTGCGCGGCCCGTGCGCTGGGTGGGGCCGGGCGTGTCCACGTAGCCGGAGGTCGCCTCCAGCGCGAACACGCGCGTGCCCGCGCCGCTGCCCTGCAGGGGCACGGAGCGGAAGGTGGACATTTCGGCCCGAAAGCCATTGGTGCCGGCATTGGCCAGGTTGTGGGCCAGCACGGACTGACGCTGCGCCGCTGCGTTGGCGCCCGTCATGGAGGTGTAGATGATGCGGTCCATGCCGGCTCTCCTGACTCAGTTCTTGGCTATCAGCGCAGGTTCACCAGGGTCGAGAAGACCTGGTCCTGGGTCTTGATGGTCTGGGCATTGGCCTGGTAGGCGCGCTGCGCGGTCATCATGTTCACCAGCTCGGCGGTCAGGTCCACGTTGGAGTCCTCCAGCGCGCCCGAACGCAGCGAGCCGAAGGTGCCGGACTGGGCCGTACCGTTGAGCGCCGGGCCCGAATCCGATGTTTCCACCCACTTGTTGTCACCCACGGCGCCCAGGCCCTGGGTGTTGGTGAAGGCGGCCAGGGCCAGCTGGCCTTCGGTGCGCGTCACGCCGTTGGAGTAGGTGGCCACGATGGCGCCATCGTTGCCGATGTTGATGCCGGTGAGCGCGCCCGAGGTGTAGCCGTCCTGCTTGAGGCTGCTGACCGCGAACTTGGTGCCGAACTGGGTCACGCTGGAGAAGTCCAGCGTCACGCCGGCCGTGCCGTTGATGGTGCCGGGCGTGGGCGCGTTGGGGTTGCTGCTCTTGATCTGCGCCGTCACGGGGCTGCCGCTGGTGATCTTGCCGGAGGCATCGAACACCAGGGTGGTCAGCAAGGTGGCGACCTTGGGCGGCGATGCCGTGGGGTCGTCCAGGCCGTCGTAGACCTTCCAGGTGTTGGACGCCGCGTCCTTCTCGAAGTACATCTGCACCGGCGTGGGCACGCCCTGGCTGTCATAGACGTTGATCGAGGTGCCATAGGTGGCGCGCGGCGTGGCGGCAACGGGAGGCGTGGCTGTGGGGTTGCCTGCCGCGGGCGTGGCGCGCGCATCGAGGTTCAGCTCCACATTGATCTTGGTCGTGGTCTTGGCCGCAATCGGCTGGCCCGACGGGAAGACCATGGGCACGGGCTGGCCGCCGGCCAGCACCTTGCCCGTAGTGGCGTCCACGGGGTAGCCCATGACGTTGTCGCCCTGCACGGTCTTGAGGTTGCCCTGCTTGTCCAGGCCGAAGCTGCCGGCGCGCGTATAGGCCGTGCTGCCATCGGGCTGGCGCACCACGAAGAAGCCGTTGCCGTTGATGGCCACGTCCAGGTTGTTGCCCGTGGTCGTGATCGGGCCCTGGCGGAACTGCTGGGTCACGGCGGCCACGTTGACACCGATGCCGCTGGTCTGGCCGCTGGCCGAGCCGACGGCGCTGGCCACGGCCTCGGCGAACTCGGCGCGCGAGGACTTGAAGCCCGTGGTGTTGGCGTTGGCGATGTTGTGGCCGATCACGTCCAGGTTCTTGCTGGCGGCGTTCAGACCCGAGAGGCCTTGTTGGAATCCCATGGTGTGCTCCTGCGATGGTTTGGGGTGTTTGGTGCGGTGTTCAGTACACGGCCTTGACGGAGGTGTAGGCGACGTTGGTGCCGTCGTCCAGCTCCAGCGTCAGCTTGCCGTCGGTGGTGCCCGTGGCAAGCACCGCGTGGGGCGACAGCGTGGTCGAGGCCACGGCCTTGTCGGCATTCGTGGCCTGCACCGTGTAGCGCAGCTGGCTGGCATCGCCCGTGTACTTGCTGCCGTCCCAGGTGAAGTAGTTGCGGCCCGCGGTGCCGCTGCCCAGCTCGACGGTGTCCACCAGCTCGCCGCCGGCCGTGGTGATCTGCACCTTGACATCGGCGGCCGGGCCTTCGAGGTCGAAGGCCGCCGTATAGGACTTTTCCTTGCCCACGCCCAGGGTGTTGCCCTCGGTCAGCACGGTGCGGCCGATCATCTGCGTGCCCTGCAGCACCTGCATGGCCGTGAACTGGCCGGCCATGCTTTCCATGGTCTTGTTCAACTGCTGGATGCCGGTGACGGTGTTGATCTGCGCCATCTGCGAGGTCATCTGCGCGTTGTCCATGGGATTCATGGGATCCTGGTTGTTCAACTGCGCGACCAGCAGCTTCAGGAAGCGGTCCTGCGCTGCTGCGGGGTCGGTGTTCGAATTGCTCGTGGTGTTCTTGCTGTTGAGGTCGGCCGTGCTGGCGACGCTGCCTGCGCCATAGATCATGGGAGTGGCTCCTGGAATGTGGTGCGGACGGGGCTCACTGGCCCATCTGCAGGGTTTTGAGCAGCAGCGACTTGGTCGTGTTCATGACCTCGACGTTGTTCTGGTAGGAGCGCGAGGCCGAGATCATGTTGACCATCTCGTCCACGGCGCTGACGTTGGAATGCGTCACATAGCCTTCGGCATCGGCCAGCGGGTGCTGGGGATCGTGGATGCGGCGGCCCGGCGTGTTGTCCTGGCTGATGGCGCTGACGCGCACGCCCGAGGAGCCTTCCTCGCCCATGGGCACGGTCTGGAAGACCACCTGGCGTGCCTGGTAGGCCTTGCCGTCGGGGCCGGCCACGGCATCGACGTTGGCCAGGTTCGAGGCCACGACGTTCAGGCGCTGGGACTGGGCGCTGACGGCACTGCCGGAGATGCTGAAGATGGAGAACATGGACATGGGAAAGCTCCTGTGGTCTGTGGCGCCGGCTTACTGGCCCTGGATGGCCGACAGCATGGTCTTGGCCTGGCCGTTCAGAAAGCGCAGCGTGGCTTCGTAGCGCACGGCGTTGTCGACGAAGTTGGCGCGTTCGCGGTCCAGGTCCACGGTGTTGTTGTCCATGTTGGTCTGGGCCTGCACCGAGTAGCCGAGATGGCTTTGCGCGCTCTGCCCCGAGGCGGCGGCAGGCAGCGGAATGTGGCCGCCCTGGCTGACGCTGGCCAGCGTCATGGGCGAGGGGCCGGAGGTGACGGCCGTCAGCGCCTCGCGGAAATTGAAGTCGCGTGCCACATAGCCCGGGGTGTCGGCATTGGCGATGTTGCTGGCGATTGCACGCTGGCGCTCGGCGCGCAGCACCAGCGCCTTGCTCTGGAAGTCCAGTCGTTCAGTCATCTTGTCGAGCATGTCGGCCTCGCCCTCTGGGATTTGCGGTGATCGGTTGACGAAATGGCGGCAGCCCACGGACTGCGGCATGCGTCGATTATGGAAATCGGGCCCGAACGCTAAAGCGCAAAGAAAGCGCGTTTGCCTGCGCAGTTCGGCGCTTCGGAAAACGGCGCCCGCCCTATATTTGCTGGCATCGCTCCATGTATCCCGCCCATCCTGACGGGGTGCCGGAGCAAGTCAGGAGCCCCAGCCATGTCGAACTTCAGCACCGCCCATCCGCCTTCCGCCGCCCGAGCCTTCGCCCGCGCCGCCGCATGCGCTGCGCTCGCCGCTGGAGCATCGCTGGCAGGCAGCGCGTTCGCGCAGAACGCGCCCGATGGCGCGGCCCAGCTCAGCCAGATCGGCCAGCGCTTTGCCGACGAGGCCCTGCAGCAGGGCATGGCCGGTGCGGGCGCCCTGCCCCTGCGCATGGAAGTGCAGATGGGCCAGCTCGATCCCCGCCTGCGCCTGGCCGCCTGCGCCAAGGTCGAACCCTATTTGCCCGCAGGCTCGCGCCTGTGGGGCCGTACCCGCCTGGGCCTGCGCTGCCTGCAGGGCGCCGTGGCCTGGAATGTGTTCCTGCCCATCACGGTCAAGGCCTGGGGGCCTGCCTGGGTGCTGCAAAACGGCGTGCCTTCGGGCCGCCCGCTGTCGGCCGACGACGCCGTCCAGGCCGAGGTGGACTGGGCCGAGGATTCGGCCGCCGTCTACGCCAACCAGCAGGACTGGGTGGGCCTGGTGGCTTCCCGCCCACTGGCCGCAGGCCAGGCACTGCGCCAGAACATGCTGCGCACGCCGGCGCTGTTCGCGGTGGGTGCCGAAGTGCGTGTTCTGGTCAATGGTGGTGGTTTTTCCGTCACATCGTCGGGCAAGGCCATGTCTGCCGCCGGCGAAGGCCAGACCGTGCGGGTTCGCATGGATAATGGCCGGCTCATCTCCGGGGTGGTGAATCCCGAGGGCGTGGTGCTGGTGCAGTAAAAAAACCTCAAGTTTTGTTCCAGGCAGTCGAAAGCTAGGCACAGCGCCTTACGCCGCCAGGGCGATTGGAGAATCAAGATGAAGATAGGTCAAAAACCGGAACTGCCCGCCGCTGCCTCCCAGGCCGCCGCCAAGCAGCCCAAGACAGCCAGCGCCATTGCCAGCGAGGAATCCTCCGCACAGGCCCAGCCTGCCAAGGCGGCCGGTGTTCCCGTGTCGTTCTCGAACTCGGCCCGCGCACTGGACCAAACTGGTCGTGCCACCGCCGACTTCGATGCCAACCGCGTCAAGGAAATCCGCGAAGCCATTGCCAACGGCACCTTCCGCGTGAACGCCGACGCCGTGGCCGACAAGCTGCTGGCCAACTCCGAGGAATTCCTCTCGCACTCGCGCGTCTGAGCGCGGGTTCGGTTCTTTCTCGGTTTTTTCCTTCCGGCGCGAGCACGCGCTTTCTTTTTTCAGCAAGGCCTGTCCCATGACTCTCAGCGAGATGCTCGATTCCCTGGACGCGGTGGTCCGGATGGTGTCCGCCTCGCTGCAATCGAAGGATGCGGTCGCGCTGGAGCAGTCCAGCACCCGGCTGCGCGATGCCATGGCTGCGTTTTCCGAACTGGCCCGCCGCTTCAGCGCGGCCGACTGGACGCAGGAGCTGCGCGAGCGCGCCCAGGCACTGGGCGAGCAGATGGCCATGCAGCGCGACCAGCTGGCGCGCATGGCGGTGGTGGCCCAGCACCAGGCGGCGGCGCTGATTCCCCAGGCTTCGGACCAGGCCACGTATGGACGTGACCTGTATGGACACCCTCACGCCGGACCGGGCAAGGCGCGCATCTACCACTCGGCCAGCTGAAGCAGCCTCCTTCTTCCTTTTTTCCTGTCCTGATCAACCCTCCGGCATGCGTGCCCGAGGGTTTTGTCTTTTCCGGGGTGGCGTCGGCGTGACGCGCCTGCCGGCCGGTGCAGGCAGGGCTGCGCATCGGAAGGCGACCCTCCATGCGCGGGAGGAGGTCACGCTTGCTGAAAAAGACGGGGTGCTTTGGGCCGTGCGGTGACGGGCGGCCAGGAATGGGGAGGGTGGGCAAAGGCCCGGTTCGGCGAAAGCGGAACAACGCCTTGAAGAAGGCCGGATCCTGCGCGTGCCGGAAAGACGCAGCCATGCGATGGTGCGCGCAAATGCTGTTGGGTCTGCGGTCTGCGGTTTGGGTGGGCAAAGAGGGTCCGGCCGGGGCCGGACGTCCTCAGACCTGCATGTTCATCACGTCGGTATAGGCCTGCACGAGCCGGTTGCGCACCTGCATCGTGGCCTGGAAGCCGATCTGTGCCTTTTGCATGGCGATCATGGTTTCTTCGAGGCTGACGGCCGGGTTCTCCAGCTGCACTTCACGCTGCAGCTGGCTGGAGTGGTTCTGGGCTGAACTGACGGACTGCAGCGCGCCTTGAAGGGCCTGGCTGAAGCCGCCAGCCGCCACTTTGGTCGATGCGTCGCCTGCGCCCACGCCTTTGGGGAGCTGGGTGCCGTACAGGGGAGAGGTGGTACTGGGGATGCGAAGGTCCATGACACATTCCATCGGAGTTAGCAAGATGACGAGATCGTAGGTCGGCAGGGTTTTCGCATCCGGGCAAATAGAAGGTCAAACGGCGCGCTTATCGGGCGAATGTGAAGCGGCGGACTTCGAATAATCGACAGCACGCTAGGGTCCTGTGTGTGCAGGGCTCGAACACCTGGAACCAAGATGTCTGCTGTCGCTGAAATCCCTGTCCCCCAAGCCACTCCCGTCCCCCAGCCTGCCCTGCAGCAGCGCTGGACGGCCATGGACCGTGGCCAGCGCCTGCGTTGGGGCGCGATCGCCGTGCTGCTGGTTGTCGCCGTGGGGGCGGCGGCCATGTTCTACCGCCAGCCGGACTACAAGGTGCTGTTCTCCAATCTGAGCGACAAGGATGGTGGCGCCATCGTCGCCCAGCTGTCGCAGATGAACGTGCCATACCGCTACACGGAAGGCGGCGGCGCCATCCTCATCCCGTCCGACCGCGTGCACGATGTGCGCCTGAAGCTGGCCACCCAGGGCCTGCCCAAGGGTTCGGTGACGGGCTTCGAGCTGATGGAAAACAGCAAGTTCGGCATCACCCAGTTCCAGGAACGCCTGAATTTCCAGCGTGGCCTCGAAGGCGAGCTGACGCGCTCCATCCAGGCCCTGGCCGCCGTGCAAAGCGCACGCGTGCATCTGGCCCTGCCCAATCAGAACGGCTTTTTCCGCGAGCAGCAAAAGCCTTCGGCCTCGGTGCTGCTGAGCCTGTACCCCGGCCGCGTGCTGGACCGCACGCAGATCGCGGGCATCGTGCACCTGGTGGCCTCCAGCGTGCCCGAGATGGCGCCCACGGCCGTGAGCATCCTCGACGACTCGGGCAAGCTGCTGTCGCAGTCGCCCGACGGCAACGCCAACGCCGTGGACATGCAGCAGCTGAACTACACCCAGCAGATCGAGCAGCAGTACGTGCGCCGTATCCTGGATATCCTGGAGCCTGTGGTCGGCAAGAACAATGTGAAGGCCCAGGTCTCGGCCGAGATGGATTTCAGCCAGACCGAATCGACCTCGGAGCAGCACCGCCCCAACCAGTCCTCCGACGCGGGCGTGGTGCGCAGCCAGCAGGTGGTGGAGAGCACGGGCGAGCAAAAGCCGCCCCAGCCCACCGGCATCCCCGGCGCCACCAGCAACCAGCCGCCCCAGAACGCGTCCGCGCCGGTCAATGGCGCCAATCCCGCACCCCAGGCGGCCGATGGACAGAACGCCGTGCGCTCTGCCAGCAAGCGCGAGTCCATCACCAACTACGAAGTGGACAAGACCGTGCGCCACACACGCGGCAGCACGGGCAGCATCAAGCGCCTGACGGCCGCCGTGGTCATCAATGCGCCCCTGGTGGCGGCCGCTGCGCCGAATGCAGCCGGTGGCGCCACCGATGCCGCCACCGTTGCCGCCGCAGCGCGCGGCCTGACGGCGGCGCAGCAGGCGCAACTGCTGACCCTGGTGCGCGAGACCGTGGGCTACAGCGCCGAGCGCGGTGACTCGGTCAACCTGGTCAGCACACCCTTTGTGCAGGACGAAGCGCCGGCCGAGGTGCCGCTGTGGCGCCAGCCCGAAGTGCTGGACATGGCCCGCAGCCTGGGCGTGCCCATCGGCCTGGCCCTGTTCGGCGCCATCTTGCTGCTGGGCCTGGTGCGACCCATGCTCAAGGGCCGCAAGACGGCTGCCGTGGGCGGTCAGCTCAATGCCATCGAGGGCGAGCAGCTGGACCGTCCGGCGCTGGCCGGACCCGCTGTCGATCTGTCTCCCACACAGGAGCAGGTGCGCCTGGAGCAGGCGCGCCAACTGGCCAAGCAGAACCCGATCGCGGTGGCCAACATCGTCAAGACCTGGATCAACGGCGAGGCCACCTGAGCCTGCCAAACACGGATTGCTGAGATATGGACGAACGAGGCCTGAACGACGCCGCCATCTTGCTGGTCTCCCTGGGCGAGGAGGAAGCGGCCGAGGTGTTCAAGCACCTCACACCCAAGGAAGTGCAAAAGCTCGGCGAGACCATTGCGCACATGCGCGGCGTCTCGCGCGAGAAGGTGGACTTCGTCATCAACCGCTTTGCCGATGACGCGGCCGCGCAAAGCCTGCTGGTGGACGACGCCAGCGGCTATGTGCGCTCGGTGCTCAAGCGCGCCCTGGGCGACGACAAGGCCGCGCTGCTGATCGACCGCATCCTGCAGGGCGGCGATGTCTCCGGCATCGAAAGCCTGAAATGGATGGACCCGCTGTCGGTGGCCGAACTGCTGCGCGGCGAGCATCCGCAGATCGTGGCCGCCATCCTGGTTCACCTGGAGCACGAGCAGGCTGCTGCCGTGCTGATGCAGCTGCCCGAGCGTTTCCGCAGCGAAGTCATGCTGCGCGTGGCCACGCTGGAAGGCATTCAGCCGACCGCGCTCAAGGACCTCAACGAGGTGCTGTTCCAGGTGCTGGCCGGAGGCGACAAGATCCGCAAGACCTCGCTGGGCGGCGTCAAGACGGCGGCCGAGATGATCAACAACCTCGGCGGCAATGCCGACGTGGCCGTGCTGGACACCATCCGCAACTACGACCCGGACCTGGCCCAGAAGATCATGGACAAGATGTTCGTGTTCGACGACCTGGTCAAACTGGACGACCGCTCGGTGCAGCTGGTGCTGCGCGAAGTGGTGTCCGAGACGCTGATCATCGCGCTCAAGGGCGGTTCGATGGAAGTGCGCGACAAGATCCTGGCCAACATGTCCATGCGTGCGGCCGAGTCGCTGCGCGAGGACCTGGAAGGCCGCGGCCCGATGCGCCTGTCCGAAGTGGAAGCGCAGCAAAAGGAAATCCTGAAGGTGGTGCGCCGTCTGGCCGAAGAAGGCCAGATCACCATCGGCAGCGGCGCGGAGGACAGCTATGTCTAGTGGGATGAACTCGCGCTTCATTCCCTCCGAGGAGATTGACGAGCGCCAGGTGGTGCAGTGGCGCTTTGGTGCCGTGGACCACATGGGCGGCCTGCAAAGCCTGCCCGGCCTGCCGAACATTCAGGGCGCCCCCGATGCACAGGCTGCACCCGGTGGCGCCGGCATGGCGCGCACACCCGCTTCCTCGTCCGGCTTCCACAGCCTGTCGCTGCCCGGGCGCTCCGATGCGCCCCGGCTGGACGCCGATTCCATGGTGCTGGATGTCGACGCCGACGCGCCAGGCACGGCGGCATCCACCCCCGCCGTGGACGAGGAGCGGCTGCATGAATTGCTGGAGCAGGCACGCGCCGAAGGCCATGCCGAGGGCCTGGAGCAAGGCCGCCAGGAAGCCCGGCAGCAGTGGCAGCAGCACATGGATGACTATGTCTCCGGCACGGGCCGAGAGACGGCGCAGCGCGTGGACGCGCTGCTGTCCGGCCTGGACGCCGGCTTCAAGCAGCTGCAGGCGGATGCGGCGCAGGAATTGCTGAACCTGGCCTGCGACATCGCGCGCCAGGTGGTCCGCCAGGAGCTGCGCAGCCAGCCCCAGGCCCTGCTGCCCGTGGTGCGCGAGGCGCTGGACATGCTGGCCTCCGACGGCCGCGCCGCCACCGTGCGCCTGAACCCTGCCGACTTCGCCGTGCTGGACGAGGCGCTGCGCGCCGAGCATGGCGCCCAGTCCAAGGTGCAGTGGATCAGCGACGCTGGCGTGGCCCAGGGCGATGTGCGCGTGGAATCGGGCGGTGCCCAGGTCGATGCCGGCATGGACAAGCGCTGGCGCCGCGCCGTGGCCGCGCTGGGCCTGGTCTCCACCTGGTATGACGGAGAACGCGATGCCGGTTGATGCCTCCCTGGCCGATGCAGGCAAGCCCTGGCAGCAGCTGCTGTCCAATGCCCGCGCCCGCCTGCACAGCGACATTCCGCTGGAAACCCACGGCACGCTCACGCGCCTGACCGGCCTGGTGCTGGAGGCCACGGGCCTGCAGGTGCCGGTGGGCTCGCAATGCTGGATACGCCAGGCAGGCCAGGACCCGGTGCTGGCCGAAGTCGTCGGCTTTGCCGGCGAGCGTGCGTTCCTGATGCCTGCGGGCGACATCCAGGGGCTGTCCAGCGGCGCCATCGTGACGCCGGCCGAACCCTTTGTCGCCCCGCTGCGCTTTGGCGACGGTCCCGAAGAGCCCGTGTCCATGGCGGCCGGCGTGCTGCGCCTGCCCATCGGCAGCGGCCTGCTGGGCCGTGTCGTGGATTCGCAGGGGCAGCCGCTGGACCATGGCGGGCCGCTGGCCGACGTCACGGCCGATCTGCTGGACCGCAACCCCATCAACGCCATGGACCGCGACCCGGTGCGCGAGACGCTGGACACCGGCGTGCGCTCGCTCAACGCCCTGCTCACCGTGGGCCGGGGCCAGCGGCTGGGCCTGTTCGCAGGCTCGGGCGTGGGCAAGTCCGTGCTGCTGGGCATGATGGCGCGCTACACCCAGGCGGACGTGATCGTCGTCGGCCTGATCGGTGAACGCGGCCGGGAGGTCAAGGAGTTCGTCGAGGACATCCTCGGCGCACAGGACCGCAGCCGCGCCGTGGTGGTGGCTGCGCCGGCCGATGCGCCGCCGCTGCTGCGCATGCAGGGTGCCGCCTACGCCACGGCCATTGCCGAGCATTTCCGCGACAAGGGCCAGCATGTGCTGCTGCTCATGGATTCGCTGACGCGCTATGCCATGGCCCAGCGCGAGATCGCGCTGGCCATTGGCGAGCCACCGGCCACCAAGGGCTATCCGCCGTCGTGCTTTGCCAAGCTGCCGGCCCTGGTCGAGCGCAGCGGCAACGGCCTCAACGGCGTGGGATCGATCACGGCCTTCTACACCGTGCTGTCCGAGGGCGACGACCAGCAGGACCCGATCGCCGATGCGGCACGCGCCATTCTGGACGGCCACGTCGTGCTGTCGCGGGCGCTGGCCGAGTCGGGCCACTACCCGGCCATCGACATCGAGCAATCGGCCTCGCGCGTGATGCACAACGTGGTCTCGCGCGAGCACTTCGAGCTGGCGAGGCGCTTTCGCGCTGTCTATTCGCGCTACCAGAAGGGCCGGGACCTGGTCCAGGTCGGAGCCTACATGGCGGGCTCGGACCCGCAGATGGACGAGGCGATACGGCTGCAGCCGGCCATGGCGGCCTTTCTGCAGCAAAGCATGTTCGAGTCGGCTTCCATGGACGAGAGCATCTCGGGCATGGCCGCCGCGCTCGGTGGTCAGTGATGCGGTGACGCGGCACTGAGATAACGCAACAGCGAACACAGGGAGGAAAACCCGGTATGTCGTCCTTGAATGCCTTGATGGTGGCCATCGATGCCGCGTCGCGCAAGCGTGACGAGGCGCGCCAGGCGGTGCAGGAGCGTCAGCGCTCGCAGCAGGCGGCGCAGGCGCAGATGGACCAGCTGCAGCACTACGTGCAGGAAATGCAGGCACGCTGGGGCGTGCAGCAGAACCAGTCCGTACAGCCCGAAGTCATGTTCCACCAATACCAGTTCATGGACCGCCTGCAGCACGCCATCGGCCTGCAGACACGGGTGCTGGCCGACCTGGCCATCCGCCTGGAGGCCGCGCAAAAGGCCTTGATGGCCTGCGAGCTGCGGGTCAGCAGCCTGCGCAAGGTGGTCGAGGTGCGCCGCCGCGACCTGGCGCTGGGCCAGATGCGCCGCGAGCAAAAGGAAACCGACGAACGTGCGGCCATCCAGTTTTTCCGCCGCAGCTTCGGGCTGACATTCCAGGAGGCTTGACGCATGTCCACCAACCAGATCGAACAGCGCGCCGACGCGCGCAGCGCCATGCAGCGCACCATGGAGGGCGTGCGTTCCGCGCGCGCGGCGCAGCCGCCGTCCAATGAGCAGGCCGCAGGCTTTTCCTCGCTGCTGGCCGCCATGGATGGCATTGGCGGACTGCCGGACCTGGGCCAGGTCCTCGGCGATGAGGGGGCCGGCGCACTGGCCAACCTCAAGGGAGCAATTCAGGGCAGCCTGAAGGATCCGGCTGACCTGTCCGGCCTGGCGCAGGGGCTGCTGCAGACGCAATTGCCGCTGCAGCCCCAGGCGGAGACGGCCGATATGGCCACTTCCGCGCAGGCCGATGCCATGCTGCTGGCCGCCAACGGCCAGGCGCCCTGGCTCAGCCTGGTCGGGCAGACCGCCCACCTCGATGGCAAGGGCGACCGCGACATGCTGCAGGGCGTGGCGGGCGACTGGTTGTCTGGCCGGGGCAGTGCCGCCATGCTGGCCTTGCGCCAGGAGCAGGGCGTGGTGGCGCATGCCGCCTTCATGGCGCCGCAACCTGCAGCGGGCGATGCCGCAGGCGCGGCGCTGGCCGCGAACGCCAACACGGCGGCGCTGGCTGGCGCAGTGGATGCCGCTGCAGCCGGCACGCCCGCCGATACCGCTGCGCGCCAGGGCGCCCAGGCACAGACACAGGCGGCCGATGTGCTGGCCGCCGTGCAGTCCGATACGGCGCTGACGGCCGCCGCAGCGCGCACGGCATCTGCAGCCCAGGCCACGCATGAGCACACACCCCAGGCGCTGGCGCCCGGCGTACGGCAGGACGCGGCCCTGGCGTCGGGCATTGCGCTCAACGGCATGGCGGCGGTGCGGCCCGCGGAATGGCGCGGCCTGTTCGAGCGGGCCCGCGAAGGTGGCACCGGCTCCGCAGAGTCTGCCGCCAACGGATTGCATGGGGTTGCAGCCGCCGTGGGCGCGGCCCACGCCGGCCAGTCCCTGGGACAGCAGGCCGCCGGACACAATGGCGCAGCCTTGGCCCAGCCCGACGCCCAGGCACAGCCGGGCAACTCCACCGAGCGCGAGCAGCAGGTGTCCGAGCAGGTGGCCTTCTGGGTGCACAACAAGAGCCAGAACGCCTCGCTGTCTGTCGAGCATGAGGGCAAGGCCATCCAGGTGCAGGTCAGCCTGCAGGGCAACGAGGCCCATGTGCGCTTTGGCGCCAGCGAATCCCAGGCGCGCGAATGGCTGGGCAACGGTGCCGACCAGCTGCGCGAGCTGCTGCAGGCCCAGGGCCTGCAACTGGCCGGCGTCAGCGTGGACGCGGGTGGCCAGTCCGGCAATGGCGAAGCGGGGGGGCGCCAGGGCGCGGATGCCCAGGCGCGCCAGGGCCGCGTGAGCGCCATGGTCGATGCCGCCGGCGTCACGGGCGGCAATGGCGCCGCACAGGCTGGTGGCCGCGCGGCGGCAGGCGGGGTGGATCTGTTCGTCTGATTCTTCCTGCGCTTCTTGCGGGGCGGCGCATGCGCCGTTTTCCGGGTTTTCAGAACAGGCCGGGTGGCGACAAGCTGCCCGGCCTGTGGCGTTTGGGGGCCATCAAGCCAGCGAGAAACCGGGGTTTCATGCGCTTATTCAGGCCATGGCCCGAGGTCCAATCGCCGAATAATTCCTGCCATGGGCCTGCTGCGTCATGGCGCCGCGCATGATGCGCGAGCGCGTGGCGGTCCCGCTCACCCAGAGGAATTCCAGTGTCTGCCACACCCAATGCCGCCAACAATGCAGCTCCCGCCCCGGCCAAGGGCAAGAAGCTGATCGTGCTGATCGTCATCATCGCCGTCCTGGCCATAGGCGCGGCCGCTGCCTTCATCCTGCTGTCCAAGCGGCACAGCAATGCCGATGAGGAGGAGGGCGGCTCCAGCAAGGCGGCCGTCACGGTTCCCACCTTCCTGCCGCTGGACAGCCTGGTGGTCAATCTGTCCGACCCGGGCGGCGACCGCTTCGTGCAGATCGGCATCACGCTGGAGCTGGCCGACGAGAAGACGGCCACTACGGTCAAGCAGTACCTGCCCAGCATCCGCAACGGCATCCTGATGCTGGTGTCCCAGCGCACGGCCGAGGAGTTGCTGGAGCGCGACGGCAAGGAACGCCTGGCTGCCGACGTGCTCAACGAAGTGTCCGCACCGCTGGGCTACGGCAACCAGGCCAAGGCCAAGAAGCGCAGCCGCGACGAGGATGCAGAGGACGAAGATGGCGAGCGCCGCCGCTCCCCTGGCAAGAACCCCGTGCGCCGCGTGCTGTTCTCCAGCTTCATCATCCAGTAACCGGGGAGGCAAGGCGCCATGAGCGATTCGTTTCTCTCCCAGGAAGAAGTCGATGCCCTTTTGGAGGGCGTGACCGGCGAG
The DNA here is from genome assembly GCF_043104645.1 of Delftia sp. WSY_12. Classification (NCBI taxonomy): domain Bacteria; kingdom Pseudomonadati; phylum Pseudomonadota; class Betaproteobacteria; order Burkholderiales; family Comamonadaceae; genus Delftia; species Delftia sp. WSY_12. Next base: position 14,447 of record NZ_JBICKW010000059.1, on the reverse strand, counting down.
AGCCAGAAATCCACGACCGAGGAGGTCGAGGCGGGCATCATCCGCCAGTACGACATCTCCAGCCAGGAGCGCATCGTGCGCGGGCGCATGCCGACGATGGAGATCGTCAACGAGCGCTTTGCCCGCAACTTCCGCATCGGCCTGTTCAACTTCATCCGCCGCAGCCCCGAGGTGTCGGTGGGCACGGTGTCGGTGCAGCGCTACAGCGCCTTCCTGCGCGAGCTGGTGGTGCCCACCAACTTCAACATCGTCGCCATCCGCCCGCTGCGCGGCAGCGGCCTGGTGGTCTGCGATCCCTCGCTGGTGTTCGGCGTCATCGACACGCTGTACGGCGGCACGGGCCGGCTGCAGACACGCATCGAAGGGCGGGATTTCTCGCACACCGAGCAGCGCGTGATCAACCGCCTGGTCAACGTGATCTGCGAGGAATACAAGAAGGCCTGGCACGGCATCTATCCGCTGGAGCTGGGCTACCAGCGCTCGGAGATGCAGCCGCAGTTCGCCAACATTGCCACCCCCAGCGAAATCGTCGTGTCCACGGCCTTCCAGCTGGAGATCGGCGACATCTCGGGCTCCATCCACATCTGCATGCCCTATGCGACGCTGGAGCCCATCCGTGATGTCCTGTACTCCTCCACGCAGGGCGACTCCATTGAAGTGGACCGCCGCTGGGTCAAGGTGCTCAAGCGCGAAATCCAGGCCGCCGAGGTGACCCTGGTGGCCGAACTGGCGCGCGCCGACGCCACGGTGGAGCAGCTGCTGGCCATGCGCCCCGGCGATTTCATCGAACTCGACCGCGAGCCGCTGATCCGCGCCTCCATCGGCGGCGTTCCGATTTTCGAGTGCCAGTACGGCACTCACAACGACAAGTATGCAATCCGTGTCGAGCACTGCCTGCGCGGTGCCGATGCTGGCTGGATGGGAGAAAACAATGGCAACTGAAGACACGCAAAAGCCCGCTGGCGACGATCCGTTCTCGGGATGGGCAGAGGCATTGGACGAGCAGCGCGAGCGCGACGCCAAGCTGGAGGCGGAACAGGGCGGCCCGCTGACGGGCGAGCCCGTGCGCCCCTACGCCGGTGGCGGCGACGTGCCGGTCAACGACATCAACATGGTGCTGGACATCCCGGTGCAGCTGTCGGTGGAACTGGGCCGCACCAAGGTGCCGATCAAGTACATCCTGCAGCTGGCCCAGGGCTCGGTGGTCGAACTCGACGCACTGGCCGGCGAGCCCATGGACGTGCTGGTCAACGGCTACCTGATCGCCCAGGGCGAGGTGGTGGTGGTCAACGACAAGTTCGGTATCCGCCTGACCGACGTGGTCACGCCGTCCGAGCGCCTGCGCCGGGTCAGCCGTGGCTGAGAGCGCCGGCATGGGCCCGCTGTGGCCGACCCTGCTCACGGTCGTGGCCCTGGTCACGGCCATGGCTGCTCTGCCCTGGCTGCTGCGCCGCTTTCAGCAGCGCACGGCTGCGCTGCGTGGCGCAGCCGGCCTGCAGTCGCGGGTGCTGGGCGCCGTGGGCGTGGGCCCGCAGCAGCGGGTGGTGACGGTGGAAGTGGGCGAGGGCGCGCAGACTGTGCGGCTGGTGCTGGGCGTCACGGCGCAAAGCATCCAGTGCCTGCATGTGCTGCAGGCCCCGGCCCCTGCTGATTTTTCGGCTGCGATGGCGCAAGCGCGCAGCCTGCCTGCGGACGGTGCGAATGTTTGAATATTCCTGCAAGCGCCCGGCGCGCACGCTGAGCCAGGCCGCCGGCGCCGCAGCGCTGGCGCTGTGCTGCGCCACGCCGCTGGCCTCCTGGGCGCAGGGCGCGCCCGCCAGCCTGCCGCTGGTCATCGGCCAGGGCAGCGGTGGCACCAGTTTTTCGGTGCCCATCCAGACCCTGCTGTTCTTCACGGCGCTGTCGTTCCTGCCAGCCATCCTTTTGATGATGACGGGCTTCACCCGCATCGTCATCGTGCTGTCGCTGATGCGCCAGGCGCTGGGCACGCAGTCGGCGCCGCCCAACCAGGTGATCATCGGCCTGTCGCTGTTCCTGACGCTGTTCGTCATGGGACCCACCCTGGACCGCGTGTACCAGGAGGCCTATGTGCCCTACACCACGAATGCCGCGACCTTCGAGCAGGCCATTGAAAAGGCCGAGGCGCCCATGCGCGACTTCATGCTCAAGCAGACGCGCCAGTCGGACTTTGCGCTGTTCGCGCGCCTGGCCAAGCTCGAAGCCGGCGTCACCGCAGAGACCGCGCCGCTGCGCGTGCTGGTGCCGGCCTTCGTGACCAGCGAGCTGAAGACGGCGTTCCAGATCGGCTTCATGATCTTCATCCCCTTCCTGGTCATCGACATGGTCGTGTCCTCGATCCTGATGTCGCTGGGCATGATGATGCTGTCGCCCGTGCTGGTGGCCCTGCCGTTCAAGCTCATGCTCTTCGTGCTGGCCGATGGCTGGAACCTGCTCATCGGATCGCTGGCGGCCAGCTTCGCCGTCTAGTCCCGTTTTATTGGAAATCCTTCCATGACCTCCCAATACGTGCTCACCTTCGGCCGCGAGGCACTGACCTTGCTGCTCATGATCTCCATGCCCGTGCTGGGCGTGGTGCTGGCCGTGGGCCTGGCCGTCAGTGTCTTCCAGGCGGTGACCCAGGTGCATGAGGCCACGCTGGCCTTCGTGCCCAAGCTCATCTCCGCCGTGCTGGTGTTTGCCATTGCCGGTCCGTGGATGCTGAGCACGCTGGTGGATTTCATCCGCCGCACCATAGAGACCATTCCGCAGGCGGTGGGCTGAGCCCTTCGCCGCGCGCAGGAAACGCCGCCGTGATCACCTTCAGCGAAGCCCAACTGGTGGCCTGGCTGTCGCCAGTTCTTTGGCCGTTTCTGCGCGTGCTGGCCATGTTTTCCGTGGCTCCCGTGTTCTCGCAGCGCGTCATTCCCATGCGGCTGAAGATCGGCCTGGCCTTCCTGGTCGCGGTGTGCGCGCAGCCCGTGCTGGGCGATCAGCCCGTGATCGGCATCAACTCGCCGCAGGCGCTGGGGACGCTGATACAGCAGGTCGGCGTGGGACTGGCCGTGGGCTTTGCCGTGCGCCTGGTGTTTGCCGCCGTGGAGGTGGCGGGCGAGGTGGTCGGCCTGCAGATGGGCCTGAACTTCGCCAGCTTCTTCGATCCCACGACCAATGCCCAGCTCAGCGCCGTGGCGCGCTTCATGGTCCAGATTTCCACGCTGCTGTTCATCGTCATCAACGGACACCTGCTGGTGCTGATGGCCGTGCTCAAGAGTTACGAGGCGTTTCCTGTGGACGGCAGCTTCCTGCAGGCCATCAACCAGATGCGGCTGCACGAGATGGGGGCGGCGGTCTTTGCCAGCGCCTTCTGGATCGCCCTGCCCATGGTCGCCATGCTGCTGTTCGTGAACCTGGTGCTGGGCATCATTTCGCGCGTGGCACCGCAGATGAACATCTATGCCGTGGGCTTCCCGGTCACGCTCACCGTGGGCCTGACGGGATTGATGGCCACGCTGCCGCTGCTCGAGCAGCCCCTGGTCGCCTTGCTGCAGCGCGGCATCGCGGTGTTTGGCACCTCAATGTAAGCAGTTGTGAAAAACAACAGATTTTCCGCTCTGCCGGCCGCAAAAGCCTCAGATCAGCTGGTTGTGGATGGCGTAGGCCGTGAGTTCGGCGTTGCTGCTCATCTGCAGTTTTTCCAGCACGCGCGCCCGGTAGACGCTGACGGTCTTGGGGCTGAGCATCAGCTCGGTGGCAATGTCGGTCAGCCGCTGCCCGGCCGCGATCTTGATCAGCGTCTGCAGCTCGCGCTCGGACAGGCTTTCATGCGGCACCTGGGGTGCGGGCTGGGCCAGGCTGTCGGCCAGCATCTGGGCCACTTCGGACGTCAGGTACTTGCGGCCCGTGGCCACCGTGCGCACGGCCTCGATCAGCAGCATCGGATCGCCCGCCTTGTTGGCATATCCCTGGGCGCCCGCCTTGAGGCAGCGCAGCGCGTACTGGTCCTCGGGGTACATGGAGACCATGAGCACCTTGATCAGCGGATGGGTCTCGCGCACGCTGGCCAGGGCCTCCAGGCCGCTGCGGCCGGGCATGTTGATGTCCAGCAGCAGCACGTCGCAGGCGGCGGTGCGCAGCTGCTCACGCAGCTCGGCATAGCTGCCTGCTTCTGCGGTGACGCTGATGTCCACTGCCTCGGCCAGGGTGTCGCGGATGCCCCGGCGCAGCACCGCATGGTCGTCGCACAGCACCACGTGGATCAAAGTCGGCCTCCTGGAAAAAGGGTCACGCCGCCATGGCGTTCAGCATTCATTGCCCGGGATATTAGGGCAAGCGCCGCCATCGTCCAGCGGAATGGAGACGATGACCGAGGTTCCGCGTCCGGCTTGACTGCTGACATCCAGCCAGCCCCGAACGGTGCGCGCGCGCTCGCCCAGACCGCGCAGGCCGAAGGATTCGGGCTTGTCGCGGGCGCCGTCGGCCAGGCCCACGCCGTCGTCCGTCACCTCCAGCGTGAGAAAACCTTCGCGGTCCGAGAGATCGATGTCCACATGGCGCGCCTGGGCATATTTGCCGACGTTGGTCAGCGCCTCCTGGGCCGTGCGGTAGGCCACGACCTGGATGTCGGGCGCGATGTCCATGCTTTCGCGGCTGCTGCGCACACGGGTAGGCACGCCCGTGCGGCGCTCGAAATTCTCGGCCAGCCACTGGACGGCGGCCACCAGTCCCTGGTCCAGCACGGGCGGGCGCAGGTTCATCATGATGCGCTGGCTGGCGCCCAGCGCGTGCTCCAGCATCTCCAGCGCAGCCTGCGCATGCTCGCGCAGCCCGCCCTCGGGCGCATTGCGCGCGATCCAGGCCACGTCGAACTTCACCGAGGTCAGCGAGCCGCCGATGTCATCGTGGATCTCGCGGGCGATGCTGGCGCGCTCGCGCTCGGTGGAGGTCTGCAGGTGCTCGGTCAGGTCGGCCAGGCGCCGCTCGGACGCCGCCAGCTCGGCCGCCGCGCGCCGGCGTGCCAGGCGGGCCTCGTGCACTTCCAGCGCATGCGAGACCACATGGGGCAGGCGCGTGATGTGGTCCTTGAGCAGATAGTCGCTGATGCCCTCGCGCATCACATCCACGGCGGCCGACTCGCCGATGGCGCCGGACAGCAGCACGAAGGGCGGATGCCCGGGCTGGCGGCGAACCAGCTCCCAGGCATCCAGCGCCGTGAAGCCGGGCAGGTGGTAGTCGGCCAGGATGAGGTCGAATGCCTGGTTGTGCAGCGCAGCTGCGGCATCATCGAGCGTGTCGACCACGACAATCTCGCAGACCAGCCCGCCGCGCAGCAGGCTCAGCCGCGCCAGCGCCTGGTCGGCGGCGGAATCCTCGATGTGCAGTATGCGCAAGGGCTTGTGCGGTGGTCTGGCATCCCCGGGGGCGCTATCATGAGATACATTTTGGAACATAAATGCAAATGGTCGTGTACACCAAGGGATGCGCGGCATTCCCGTGAACGATTGACAAGGGTTGGCCGTGCTGCAAGGCACGGCGCACGTTGGGCTGAAACGCTGGTGGTGGAGTAACAATGCAGTCAATGCACAAGCCTTCGGGCGAGCCTGCCGTCCCCATGCCCGTCATGGTGGCCGCAGACCTGCAGGATGCCTTGCTGGTGGCGATGCGCGATCTGCAGCGCCTGGAAGGCCTTCTCAATCACGCAACGCAGAACCTGCTGGACCGTTTCGACGAGACCCACGGCCAGCTGGCCGGCGAGGCGCTAGCCGCCTTGCCCCAGCTCGATGCCGCCCGGTCCACGTTGAGGCTGGCGGTGACCGAGTTGCAGTTTCACGACATGTCCTCCCAACTGATCGCCCATATTACGAAGATTTTGCAAGGCTGCGCGTTCCAGTTGGCCGCAGCCACCATGGGTGTGGACGAGGGAGAGGACGATTCCCTGGGCCTGCCGGCGATACCCGACCGGCCCAATCCCGTCACGCAAAGCGAGATGGATGCCGGCTCGGTCGAACTGTTCTGACCGCTGACCATGCACCCATCCACCTTTTATTGCCCGTCTGTTGGAGCTATACATGCGATCGATTCTGGCTGTTGATGATTCCCCCTCGATGCGAAAGATGGTGGCGTTCACCCTCGCAGGAGCGGGATTTCGCGTCGTGGAGGCCGTGGACGGCGTGGATGCGCTCGAAAAGGCCCAGCTCGAACAAGTCGATCTGGTGCTGGCCGACCAGAACATGCCGCGCCTCGATGGCATCGGCCTGACGCGCAAGCTGCGCGAAAACCCGAAGTTCCAGAACACGCCCATTCTCATTCTCACCACCGAATCCAGCGACCAGATGAAGCAGGCCGGACGCGCTGCGGGCGCCACGGGCTGGCTGGTCAAGCCCTTCGATCCGAACCGTTTGATCGAAGTCATTCAGAAAGTAATGCGTTGAGCCGATAAGTACGGGCAACAGGAAACAGCAGGACCAAAGATGGCGGATCTACACCAGGATGGGGCAGGAGCGGGCGCAGACTTCGACCTGAGCCAGTTCTATCAAATCTTCTTCGAAGAAGCGGCCGAGAACCTCGACCAGATGGAGCAGATGCTGCTGAATCTGGATCTGTCGGCGGCCAACGACGAGGAGCTCAACGGCATTTTCCGTTGCGCGCACTCGATCAAGGGCGGGGCGGCCACCTTCGGCTTTGCCGACGTGACCGAGCTGACGCACCGCATGGAGTCGCTGCTCGACCGGCTGCGCCGGCACGAGATCACACCGATTCCTGAAATGGTCGACGTGCTGCTGGAGTCGGCCGATGCCAGCCGCAGCCTGCTGGCACGCCACCAGGCCGGCAACGAGGGCGAGGCCCTGTCCACCACGGATCTGGTGGCGCGCATCGAGATGCTGGCAGAAGGCCGCAGTGCCGTGCCTGCAACAGCCGCCCCGGCCGCTGCACCGGCACCGGCGCCTGCTCCCGTGGCAGCGCCGGTCGAGGCGCCCGCGCCTGCCGCGCCCGTATCGGGCGGCGCCGTCGGAACGGCACCCGCCAGTGGCGGCCGTTCGCTGCACATCCTGATCGGTCCGCTGGAGCGTCTGGAGATGGCCGAGGCCATCAAGGAACTGTTCCGCGACATTCCCGGCCTGGGCCGCATCGAGGACCTGGCCTGCGATCAGCCGCAAAGCCGCCTCTTTGCCGTGCAGACCTCGTCCACCGACGACGACCTGCTCGATCTGTTCGCCTTCCACGTGGCCAAGGAGCAGGTTCGCATCACGGCAGCCGATGAGGCGGCCGGGGCCGCTCCTGCAACCGAAGCGGTGCAGGTGGCCGAAGCCCCCGTCGCCGAAGAGCATGCCGCGCACGATCCCGACGCCGCCCTGGCCTCGGTCGCCATTCCGCCCGCCGAAGAGGCCTACGGCTTCTTCAACGGTGCACCCGGCATGCCCCAGGCCGACGGCGCGCTGGCCATCCAGCCGGCCGGTGCCGCGGCCAAGCCCGCTGCCAAGACGGCTGCCCAGGCGCAGCAGGCGCAGATGGAGTCGACCAGCATCCGTGTGTCGGTGGCCAAGGTCGATCAGCTCATCAACCTGGTGGGCGAGCTGGTCATCACCCAGGCCATGCTGGCGCAAAACAGCCACGGGCTGGATGCATCGGCCTACCAGCAACTGCTGGCGGGCCTGGCCGATCTGGACCGCAATACGCGCGACCTGCAGGAATCGGTGATGTCCATCCGCATGATTCCCATGTCCACCGTGTTCAGCCGCTTCCCGCGCATGCTGCGCGACCTGGCCGGCAAGCTGGGCAAGAAGATCGACCTGATCACTCTGGGCGAAGCCACCGAACTGGACAAGGGCCTGGTCGAGAAGATCACCGACCCGCTGACCCATCTGGTGCGCAACAGCGTGGACCACGGCATCGAAATGCCCGAGGAGCGCCTGGCCGCTGGCAAGTCCGAGCATGGCACGCTGACGCTGGCAGCCTCCCATCAGGGTGGCTCCATCGTCATCGAGGTGCGCGACGACGGCCGCGGCATGAACCGCGAGAAGATTCTCAAGAAGGCCCGCGAGCGCGGCATGGATGTCTCGGACAGCATGCCCGATCAGGATGTCTGGCAGCTGATCTTCGCGCCGGGCTTCTCCACGGCCGATGTGGTGACCGACGTGTCCGGGCGCGGCGTGGGCATGGACGTGGTCAAGCGCAACATCGCGGCGCTGGGCGGCTCGGTGGAGATCGAGTCCAACCAGGGCAAGGGCATGCGCGTGGCCGTTCGCCTGCCGCTGACCCTGGCCATCATGGACGGCATGTCGGTGGGCGTCAGCGACGAGGTCTACATCCTGCCGCTGTCCTCGGTGGTCGAGTCCTTCCTGGTCAAGGAAGAGGACGTCAACACCGTGGCCAACGGCACGCAACTGGTCAAGGTGCGCGACGAGTACATGCCCGTGTTCGCGCTGGAAAAGACCTTCCGTGTGCCGCGCAGCGACACCAGCCAGTCCAGCAACATCATGGTGGTGGTCGAGTCCGACGGCAGCCGCGTGGCCCTGCTGGTCGACGAGCTGCTGGGCCAGCACCAGGTGGTGGTCAAGAACCTGGAATCGAACTATCGCAAGGTGCCCAACGTTTCGGGCGCCACCATCCTGGGCGATGGCACGGTGGCGCTGATTCTGGACACGGGTGCGCTGGTGCGCCGCGCGCGCCACTGAATAGGACAGGGATACCTGACGACAAACGACGGAGCCGCAGGCAGAGCCTGCGCGCCGCCAAAAACCATGGCTTTCGCCACCACGGCGCGGGCCCGACAGTTGAGGAGCTGAGCAATGAGCGTGATCGCTAAGACTGCAGGCGTCGCCACCGGCGCGCGCGAGTACCTGACCTTCCGCCTGGACCAGGAGGAATATGGCATCGACATTCTGAAGGTGCAGGAAATCCGCGGCTACGAGCCGCCCACGCGCATCGCCAATGCGCCGGAGTTCATCAAGGGCGTGGTGAATCTGCGCGGCACCATCGTGCCCATCGTGGACATGCGCCTGAAGTTCAACTGCTCCCAGGTCGAATACAACAGCTTCACCGTCGTCATCATCCTGAACCTGCGCAACCGCGTGGTGGGCATCGTGGTGGACTCGGTCAGCGACGTGATGGAGCTGGCTCCCGAAGCCGTGCGCCCCGCGCCGGACATCGAAAGCGCCATCGACAGCGGCTGCATCCTGGGCCTGGGTTCGGTGGGCGAGCGCATGCTCATCCTGCTGGACATCGAAAAGCTCATGAACAACGTGGACATGGGCCTGGTCGCTTCGGCCGACTGAGACCCGTTCTTGCACTGAGCGCCCTCATGCGATCCGGTTCTTCCAATGCGGCACTGGCCGCGCGCCCCGTCGCCGACGACGGGGCAGCCAACGGGCCCCTGGCCCAGGGGCGCGAATTCGAATGGTCGTCGCGGGACTTCGCCCGCGTGCAGGCGCTGATCTACCAGCGTGCCGGCATCAGCCTGCACGATGGCAAGCACGCCATGGTCTACAGCCGCCTGTCGCGGCGCCTGCGCGAGACGGGCTACGACAGCTTTGCCACCTACCTGGACTGGCTGGAGTCCCAGTCCGATGGCGTGGAGTGGCAGGAGTTCGTGAACGCGCTGACCACCAATCTCACCGCGTTCTTTCGCGAGCAGCACCATTTCGAGATCTTTGCCCAGCATCTGCGCAGCAAGCCGGCCGGCACGGCCTGGAAGGTCTGGTGCAACGCGGCCTCGACCGGGGAAGAGCCTTACTCCATCGTCATGACGGCCCTGGAAGTGCTGGGCGCCACGCCCAGCTTCCAGTTGCAGGCCAGCGACATCGACTCGCGTGTGCTGGACACGGCGTCGGCCGGTGTCTATCGCGCCGAAAGCATCAAGGGCATGAGCGCCGAGCGCCTGCACCGCTTCTTCCTGCGGGGCAAGGCCGGCAATGCGGGCCTGGTGCGCGTCAAGCCCGAGCTGCGCCGCCTGGTGGAGTTTCTCAACGTCAATCTGATCCGTGACGATTGGCCGTTCCGCGATCCCTTCGACGTGGTCTTCTGCCGCAACGTGATGATCTACTTCGATGCGGCCACGCAGCGCCGCGTGCTGGAGCGCATCCACCGCGTCATGAAGCCCGGGGGCCTGCTGTTCGTCGGACATGCCGAGAACTTCAGCGACTCGCGCGATCTGTTCACGCTCAAGGGGAAGACGGTCTATGAGCGCCGCTGACGCAGGTCCTGCCGCACACAAGGGGGTCTTCCCATGATCGGAGACCGCTCCGCCTTCGCACCGCCCCCGCCGCCTTCGGAGCGCCGCCGCACGCCGCGCATCAACAGCTATACCGCTGCGGACTACCCGGCGCCGGGCGACCCGGTGCCGCGCTCCTCGCTGGAGCAGCTCAAGCGCCAGCAGCGCTACCCCGGCGAGGCGTCGTTCTTCTACTACGACCCGCATTTCCAGCACAACGCCGTCAAGGTGCTGCCGGGCGAATACTTCGTCTCCAACGAGGACGTGATCCTGGTCACCGTGCTGGGCTCGTGCATCTCGGCCTGCATCTGGGACCGCACCATGCGCGTGGGCGGCATGAACCATTTCATGCTGCCCGACGGCGACTCCGCCGATGCGTCGGGCCGCTACGGCTCGTACGCCATGGAATTGCTGATCAACGAAATGCTCAAGCTCGGCGCACGGCGCGAGTCTTTGCAGGCCAAGATCTTCGGCGGCGGCCAGGTGATGCACAACTTCACCACCATGAACGTGGGCGAACGCAATACCGCCTTCGTCACGCAGTACCTGCAGACCGAACGCATCCCCATCGTCTCGGAGGATGTGCTGGACATCTACCCGCGCAAGGTGGTGTTCTTCCCCGCCAGCGGCAAGGCCATGGTCAAGCGCCTGGCACATGCCCATCCGGAGGAGCTGGTACAGCAGGAATTCACGCGCGGCAATGCAGCCGTCGTGGCACGCAATACGGCAGGCGGCTCGGTCGACCTGTTTTGAGGAAGGTTCAAAGGAATGGACAGGAAAATCAGGGTGATCGTGGTGGACGACTCTGCGCTGGTGCGCAGTCTGCTGTCCGAGATCATCAATCGCCAGCACGACATGGAATGCATCGGCTCGGCCAACGATCCGCTGATCGCACGCGAGATGATCCGCGAGATGAATCCCGACGTGATCACGCTCGATGTGGAAATGCCCCGCATGGATGGCATCGACTTCCTGGGCCGGCTCATGCGGCTGCGCCCCATGCCGGTGGTCATGATCTCCACGCTGACCGAGCGCGGCGCCGAGGTCACCATGCGCGCGCTGGAGCTGGGCGCCATCGACTTCGTGGCCAAGCCGCGCGTGGGCGTGTCCAACGGCCTGCAGGAGCTGGCCGCGCAGATCGTTGACAAGATCCGCGTTGCTGCCGTGGCCCAGGTCCGGCGCCTGCCGGTCGCTCCGCGCAGTGCGGCTCCCGCCACCGGCAGCGCGGTGGCGCCGGTCTCCGCCTCGGCTGGCATGAGCGCGCCGCGCCAGGCTGCACCGGCGTCGCTGCTGGGGCGGCTGTCCACGGAAAAACTGATTGCCATCGGTGCCTCCACCGGCGGCACCGAGGCCATCCGTGAAGTGCTCACCCATCTGCCGGCCGACTGCCCGGCCATCGTCATCACTCAGCACATGCCGCCGGGCTTCACCACCAGCTTCGCGGCCCGGCTCAACAGCCTGTGCCAGATGACCGTGAAGGAAGCACAGCAGGGCGAGCGGCTGCTGCCCGGCCACGCCTACATCGCACCGGGCGGCAAGCATTTCTCCGTGCAGCGCAGCGGTGCCAACTATGTCGCCGTGGTGGATGACAGCCCGCCCGTGAATCGCCACAAGCCTTCGGTCGAGGTGCTTTTCAAGTCGGTGGCGGCCTGTGCGGGCCGCAACGCCTACGGCATCATGCTCACCGGCATGGGTGCCGATGGCGCGGTCGCCATGCGTGAAATGCGCGATGCGGGCAGCTACAACTTCGTGCAGGACGAAGCCAGCTGCATCGTCTTCGGCATGCCGCGCGAGGCCATCGCCCATGGTGCGGCCGACGAGGTGCTGCCCCTCAACCAGATCGCCTCCGCCTTGCTGGGCAAGCTGCGCATAGGTTCGGACCAGGTTCACCACCGCATTTGAGTGCAACGGCCGGTCCTGGCGGCACCCATGAAAAAAGAGCGCCATGCGCTCTTTTTTTTCGTCCGAAGAAAGCTCACTCCGACAGTGCGCTCCAGCGCTCCAGCGCCTCCATCAGCTGCTCATCGATCTCGCCATCGCGCTGATGCAACTGAACGGCGCGGGAATTGTCGCTGGCATACAGCGAACCATCGGCCAAGGCTTCCCGAATGGACTTCTGCTCTGCCTCCAGCGCTGCAATGCTTTCGGGCAACTGATCGAGCTCACGCTGCTCCTTGTAGCTGAGCTTGCGCTTGGGCTTGCCGTCGCTGCGTGCCGCAACGGGCTTGGCCTCTTCCTTGGATGGCTTGGGCTGCGCGGCCTCGGCCAGATCGCGGCTGCGGCGGGACTGATCCAGCCAGTCCTGCACGCCGCCTTCATATTCGCGCCATTGGCCCGGGCCTTCCCAGGCGATGGTGCTGGTGACCACGTTGTCCAGGAAACTGCGGTCATGGCTGACCAGAAAAACGGTGCCGTCGTAGTTCTGCAGCAGGTCTTCCAGCATTTCCAGCGTCTCGATATCGAGATCGTTGGTCGGCTCGTCCAGCACCAGCACATTCGCGGGCCGGGCAAACAGCCGGGCCAGCAGCAGGCGGTTGCGCTCCCCGCCAGACAGCGAGCGAACGGGGGAATGGGCGCGCGCCGGGGAGAACAGGAAATCCGACAGATAGCTCTTCACGTGCTTCTTCTGGCTGCCGATCTCGATCCACTCGCTGCCGGGGCTGATGAAGTCCTCCAGCGTGGCATCCATGTCGATCTGGTGACGCATCTGGTCGAAGTACGCCACCTGCAGATTCGCCCCCAGCCTCACCTGGCCGCTGTCAGGTGCCAGTTCGCCCAGAATCATCTTGAGCAGCGTCGTCTTGCCTGCGCCGTTGGGTCCGATCAGGCCCACCTTGTCTCCGCGCAAAATGGTGGCGGTGAAGTGGGAGACGATGTTCTTGTCGCCAAAGGACTTGGCCACATCCGTCAGCTCGGCCACGATCTTGCCCTGGTAGCCGTCGCCTCGGCCCGACGCAATGTCCATCTTCACGCCACCCAGCACCTCGCGGCGGGCAGCGCGGTTGGCCCGCAACTGCTCAAGCCGGCCGATGCGGCTCTGGCTGCGCGTGCGGCGGGCTTCCACGCCCTTGCGGATCCAGACCTCTTCCTGGGCCAGCAGCTTGTCGGCCTTGGCATTGATCACGGCCTCCTGGGCCAGCTGATCCTCCTTGGTCTGCTGGTACTGGACGAAATTGCCGGGATACGAGCGCAGCGTTCCACGATCCAGCTCCACGATGCGCGTGGAAACCCGGTCCAGGAAGGATCGATCGTGCGTAATGGTCACTACGCTGCCCTTGAAGTTCAGTAGCAACTCTTCCAGCCACTCGATGGCGTCAAGATCCAGGTGGTTGGTCGGCTCATCCAGCAGCAGTACATCGGGTCTCGCCACCAGGGCCTGGGCCAGTGCCACGCGCTTCTTCATCCCGCCGGACAGGGTGCCCACCACGGCTTCGGGATCGAGGTGCAGCCGCTGCAGAGTCTCCTCCACGCGCTGCTCCCAGTTCCAGGCGTCATAGGCCTCGATCTGGGACTGCAGCGCATCGAGATCCTCGCCCTCGGCGCCAGCCAGGTAGCGGTCGCGCACGGCAATCACCTCGGCTATGCCGGCGGATGCCGACTCGAAGATTGTCTGCTCGGGCACAAGCACCGGCTCCTGCGCCACATAAGTAATGCGGATACCGGACTGCGTCTGGACCTGGCCGTCATCGGCCTTGGCCAGTCCGCCAAGAATCTTCAACAAAGAGGACTTCCCTGCGCCGTTGCGACCGATCAGGCCCACACGTTCGCCGCTCTCCAGGGAAAACTGGGCGTGGTCGAGAAGCGCCACATGCCCGAACGCCAGTTGGGCGTCTAACAAAGTAATCAATGCCATCGTGCGCGCATTATCTATGCGGGCCCGATTCCTGGCACAGGCGGCAAGGCCTCACGCCCGTAGCCTGCCCGCTAGGGCAGGCTACGGGCCGATGGCGAAGGGCGTGGTCTCGGTTGCTTTGGCAACTTGAAGGGAAGTTCACGAATTTCACGCCATCGGTAAAAACCCATGCTATAGTTCGATCCCTCGTCGCCACACTGCCTTGCAGACAGCGATGAGTCAGAAAAGTCTTGTAGACAGCGCGAAAAAACGTGCTACAATGCAAGGCTCTGCTGAAGAGAGCGATGCAGATCGCTGGTGTTGAAAAAATCGAAGAAATTTGATTGCAACGACGCTAAAAACTGTGCTAGAATTCAAGGCTTCGCTGATCGCAGCAAGTCAGAAGCA
>NZ_JBICKW010000058.1:0-64817 GCF_043104645.1 Delftia sp. WSY_12 | reverse complement strand
GTCGCCTGCTTTGATCTGACCTTTCTTGGCGAATCAAGAAAGGGCAGTCGGCCGCCGGGCCGAGACCCGGCCTCAGAAAAATACCACCCGGCAGGGTCAAAAACAGACCCACGTAAACCAAAGCCTCAGAACGGCAACGTCCCCTGCACATACAACGTCCGAGGCATCCCCACATACTTGCCCCCGTTGTTGTCCGTAGACCGCGTGTAGTACCTGCGATCAAACAGATTCTTGACCCCCACGGCCACCCGCAGATTGCTCAGCGACTTGCCAAAGTCATAGCCCGCACGCAGGCCCACGGTTGCAAACCCGGGAATATCGCCCAGCCGCCCCGCAGCATCTTCCTGCGTCACATACTGCGTGCCCGACCCCGGAGAGCGCTGCTTCGATTGCGCGGCCAGGTCCGCATTCAGCGTCCACTGCCCCAGCGCATAGCGCGCCCACAGCTGGCCCGTGTGGCGCGAGTACAGCGGCAGGTCGCGCCCCGCGAAATCGCCGGCGCGCGAGACGGCCTCGGTATAGGTATAGGACACACCCGCCGTCAGCCCCTTGAGCGCGGCGTTCCACTGGCCCAGGTCGTAGCGCAGCGAGGACTCGATGCCGCGGTGGCGCGTGGCGCCCAGGTCGGTCCAGATACCGTCCACGCCCACGCGGGTCAGCAGCAGTTCCTTGTCGAAGTCGATGTTGAACAGCGTCAGCTCGGCGTTCAGCGCCGGGCTGTTGTAGTGCGTGCCCACCTCATAGGTCTTGGCCGATTCGGGATGCAGGCCGCGCTCGGTCTGGGCCAGCTGCGCATACTGCTGCGGTCCGAAGGACTTGCCCGCGTTGGCGAACAGCGACCACTGCGCATTCATGCGGTAGAGCACGGACAGCGTGGGCAGGAGCTCGCGTGCCTCGGCCTTGGGGAACAGCTGGCTGGTGACGGTGCTGCCGTCGGCGCCCAGGTTGCTGACGTTGTTGAAGGAGTTGATGCGTTCGTAGCGCACGCCGGGCGTGATGGTCCAGTTGCCGATGTCGATGCGGTCATCGATGTAGAAGGCATGGGCCGTGGTGCCGCCCTGGCTGGTCTGGTAGGGCGTGATCGGCAGGGCCATGGCGTTGGCCATGGTGGCGGGGTTGTAGTAGGCGGTGCGCAGCGCGACCTCGGAACTGCTTTCCTTGAGGTAGCGGTAGCCCACGCTGACTTCCTGCACCACGGAGCCGGTCTCGAACAGGCGCGAGTAGCGCGGCTCGATGCCGAAGTAGTGGTAGCTGCGCGGCGCGGCGGTCAGGCGGCGCTGGTTGGCGTTGTCCTGCTCGATGTGGCTGCCGCGGAACGAGTCCACGTAGTAGCCCAGCACCTCGAAGTTGTTGCGCCCGTCCTTGTGGTTGTACTTGAACGAGGCATCGGTGCGGCGGCCGTCGAAGCTGTCGTAGGAGCGCGTGGACTGGAACGGGTCGGCCGCGTACTGCGCCGTGGTCAGGCCGCCGGGCATGCGGCCCGAGCCCTCGAAGTGGTGCAGCGAGACGGCGATGTCGTCCTGGGCCGAGATGCGGTAGGCGCCCTTGACCAGGATGTCGTCGATGTCGGTCTTGTCATTGCCTGCGCGCCAGCCGTCGCCATGCGTGCCCGAGTACAGCAGGGCCAGGCCCAGGCCGGATTCGCTGGTGCCGCCCACGAAGAGGCTGGGCGTGGTCTTGGCATTGCCGCCGTGGCTGTAGAACTCGGCGCCCACCGAGGCCTCGGCCGCGAAGGTCTTGGGAATGGCGCGCGTGACGAAGTTGATGATGCCGCCCACGTTCTGGGGGCCGTAGCGCACCGAGCCCGCGCCGCGGATCACGTCCACCGACTCCAGGTTGCCCAGCGAGACGGGCGCCAGCGACAGCTGGGGCTGGCCGTAGGGCGCGTAGGAGACGGGCACACCGTCCATCAGCACATACGAGCGCGGCGACAGGCGTGCCGTCAGGCCGCGCACGCCGATGTTCAGGGACACATCGCTGCCGCCCGTGCCGTTGCTGTCCTGCACCTGCACGCCGGGCACCAGGCGCAGCACGTCGCGCAGGCTGGAGGAGCCGGTTTCCTCGATGCGCGTCCGCTCGACGATGGTGCGCGCGCCGGCATGGTCCAGCACTTTTTCCTCGCTGGGGTTGTCCAGCCAGTTGCCCGTGACGGTGATGGTGGACAGGCCGGCCTCGGGTGCGGTGGTGGTGGGCGATGGTGCCTGTGCCGACGCCTGCAGCGACAGCAGGGCGGCGGCGACAGCGGCCGCGCAGCGTGTGAGCGTGGCGCAGTGATTGCTGGAAACCATGGAAAACTTCCTTTGTGCCTCTGGGAATGGTGCAGCGCTGAAGGGTCGGCTGGCAGGCTGCAGGACGCGTGGCGGCGGGCGAGGCGGAAGCAGGAGACAAGGACCGGTCAGCATGCATGGCGGCAATGCCGGTTCGGTGCGCGAGTCTAAATGAGAATCATCCAGCCGGCACCAGGCTGGCAGCAGCTGCGCGGGGTCGCGTTGCCCGGGCGCTACAGCGCAGCAGGTGCCTCCAGCGCAGCGGGCGCTTACCCTGCTGCTTTTGCTGCGGGAAGGGACTGCATTGCGCGGGCCAGCTCGCCCAGCGTGGCCAGGGCCTGCCCGGTCTCGTCGCTCCAGTCATGGCCGTAGTTCAGCCGCAGGCAATGGCCGAAGGCCTGCGAGGCCGAGAAGATCGGCCCCGGCGCCACGCTGATGCCGCGCGCCAGCGCTGCGCGGTGCAGGGCCAGCGCATCGCAGTACGGCGGCAGCTCTATCCACATGAAGTAGCCGCCCTCGGGCCGCGTGGCCCGCGTGCCTTGCGGAAAGTGGCGGGCAATGGCCGATGCCATGTGGTCCCGCTGCAGGGCCAGGCTCTGGCGCAGGCGGCGCAGGTGGCGGTCCACGCCACCGCTTTCCAGGTAGTCGGCCAGCGCCTGCTGGCTGGGGGCATTGGTGGCCAGCGTGGTGGTGAGCTTTTGCCGCGCCACGGCGCGCGTGAAGCGGCCCGGAGCGGTCCAGCCCACGCGCCAGCCGGGCGCCAGGCACTTGGAGAACGAGGCGCAGTGCAGCACCCAGCCCTCGGTGTCGAAGGCCTTGGCCGGTGGCGGGCGGTGTTCGCCAAAGTACAGCTCGCCGTAGACATCGTCCTCGATCAGCGGCAGCTGGTGGCGCGTGGCCAGTTCCACCAGGGCCTTCTTGCGCGCCTCGGGCATCAGGCTGCCCAGCGGATTCTGGAAGCTGGTCATCAACCAGATGGCCTGGGGCCGGTGACGCTGCACGGCGGTCTCCAGCGCGGCCAGGTCCATGCCTTCGCCGGGATGCGTGGGCACCTCGATGGCGGACAGCCCCATGCGCTCCAGAGCCTGCAGCGCGCCGTAGAAGCAGGGCGATTCGATGACCACGGCGCCACCGGGCCGCGTGACGGCGGCCAGACACAGGTTCAGTGCCTCCAGCGCGCCATTGGTGATGACCAGGTCGGACGGTGACAGTGCCAGACCGTCGGCCAAGTAGCGCCGCGCGATCTGGCGTCGCAATGCCATGCTGCCGGGCGTGAGGTCGTCGAGGGCGCTGCGCGGATCGGCCTGGCGCGCGGCGCGGGCCAGGGCCTGGCCCAGGCGCTGCAGCGGGAACAGGCGTGGCGAGGGAAAGGCCGAGCCCAGCGGCACGACATCGCGGTCCATGGACGATTCCAGAACCTCGAACACCCGCTCGCTCACATCGACCACGGCAAAGCGCTCGCCCGGGGGGGCCGACAGCTGCGTGGGCTCGGGCGGGGCGCTGTGCGGCCGCGCCGCGACGAAGTAGCCAGAGCGCTCGCGCGCGCGCACCAGGCCGCGTGCCTCCAGCAGGTAGTAGGCCTGGAACACCGTGGAGGCGCTGACGCCGCGCCGCTCGCTGGTGTGACGCACGGAGGGCAGCTTGTCGCCCGCGCGCAGCACGCCTGCGGCGATGGAGGCCTCGATATCGTCGGCCAGTTCCTGGTAGCGCGTCATGCCTGGGGAGGTCGCGGCCCGGGGATCAGCCCTGTTCGGCCAGCAGTTCCTGCAAGGCCTTGATTTGCTGGCGCAGGCGCTCGTTCTCGGCTTCAAGTTCGTTCACGCGCTGCTGCAGTTCCTCGGGCGAGGCGGTCACGGCCGCACCTTCGCCGTCGGCAGCGTCGGCTTCGGGCTTGGCGGCCTTGGGCTTTTTCTTCGCATCGCGCACGCGCTTGGCGGCCTGCTTGAGTTCGTCGGCGCCGGCGGCGGCCACGGCCTGCTGCTCATCCACGGGCAGGCTGGCGACCACGGCGGCGGTGCTCAGCGAGATGTCGCCCGAGCGCACGGCGGCCACCACTTCGGGCGCGGCCTTTTGCTGGATGGTCTCGATCAGCTTGACCTGGCTGCTGGACAGGCGGGCCACGCGGGCCAGGGCCTCGCGCGTGTCCAGTGCCTCGTCGGGCACCTTGGCCACGCTGGCCAGGGCGGCGACCACCACGGGGTCGGTCTCGCCTTCCCAGGGCGCTTCGCCTTCGGGCTGGGCCGGCGCCTCGGCCTTGGCCGCCATCACGGCGGCGGCAGCGGCCGAGCGGCGGGCCGCAATGATCTCGCGCTTGCGCAGCGCCAGCACGCCGCGCTGGAAGTCGGACACGCTGCGGCGGCCCAGGTGCTGGTCGATCATCCACAGGTGCACGTCATCCATGTTCTTGAACTGCGTGGCCTGGATGGTGTTGAAGGGCAGGCCGTGCTTTTGGCAGATGGCGTAGCGGTTGTGGCCGTCGATGAGCAGGTCGTTCCAGAGCACGAGCGCATCGCGGCAGCCCTCGGCCAGGATGCTGCGCTCCAGCGCGTCGAGTTCATCGGGGGTCAGCGGGTCGATGTAGGCCTTGAGTTCTTCGTTGACGACGATGTCCATGGCAGTGCAGAAATGAGGAATGAAAGAAAAAGGCGACCGCTCCAAGCCATTGCGGCAATGGACCTGGACGGCCGCCAAGAAGAAATACTGGAAGCAGGGGCGAAGCCCGCCCTCAGAGCAGGCGCGAGATCAGCGCGCCTTCAGCCGGGCCTTCCAGGGGGATGCGCACGCGCACCGGGTTGCCCTGGGCCACCTGCACGGGCTCGCCGTCGAGGTTGAACATCTTCTCCAGCAGCACCTGGCGGTTGCCCTGGGGGTGGATGATCTCCAGCGTGTCGCCCACCGAGAAGCGGTTCTTGGTCTCCACTTCCGCCATGCCGTCGGCATAGCTGCGCACTTCGCCCACGAAGTGGCTGCGCTGCAGCACCGAGTGGCCGGTCTCGTAGTTCTGGTAGTCCTGCGAGGGACGGCGCTCCAGCAGGCCACCCGTGTAGCCCCGGTTGGCCAGGCCTTCGAGTTCGGTGATCAGGTGCGGGTTGAAGGGGCGGCCGGCCACGGCATCGTCGATGGCGCGGCGGTAGACCTGGGCCGTGCGGGCCACGTAGTACAGGCTCTTGGTGCGGCCCTCGATCTTGAGCGAGTCCACGCCGATCTTCACCAGGCGCTCCACATGCTCCACGGCGCGCAGGTCCTTGGAGTTCATGATGTAGGTGCCGTGCTCGTCTTCCATGATGGGCATCAGCTCGCCGGGGCGGCCCTTTTCCTCCAGCAGGTAGACCTGCTCGGCCTTGGGGTGGCGCGCGCCGTCGCCGCAGGTGCTGGTGAACTGGCTGTCGGCTTCCTCGCGGGCCTTCTCGAAGCTGAAGTCCTGCTCCATGGTCTGGGCCAGGGCCTCGCCGGTATTGGGGTCCACGGCCGCGTCATGCGTCTTGTAGTCCCAGCGGCAGGCATTGGTGCAGGTGCCCTGGTTGGGATCGCGCCGGTTGAAGTAGCCCGACAGCAGGCAGCGGCCCGAGTAGGCGATGCACAGCGCGCCGTGCACGAAGACCTCGATCTCCATGTCCGGGCATTCCTGGCGGATCTTCTCGATCTCGTCCAGCGACAGCTCGCGCGACAGGATGATGCGCGAGACGCCGGCCTTCTGCCAGAACTTCACCGTGGCCCAGTTGGTGGTGTTGGCCTGCACCGAGAGATGGACCTCGGTCTCGGGCCACTTTTCCTTGACCATCATGATCAGGCCGGGGTCGGCCATGATCAGCGCGTCGGGCTTGCACTCGATCACGGGCTCGATGTCGCGGATATAGGTGCGCACCTTGTCGTTGTGGGCGATCAGGTTGCTGGTGACGAAGAATTTCTTGCCCCGCGCATGCGCCTCGGAGATGCCCTGGGCGATCTGTTCGAGGCGGAATTCGTTGTTGCGTGCGCGCAGGCTGTAGCGGGGTTGCCCGGCGTAGATGGCGTCGGCGCCAAAGTCGTAGGCCGCGCGCATCTTGTCGAGCGAGCCGGCCGGCAGCAGCAGTTCGGGGGCTTTGAGGGTCATGATCCCCGTATTGTCCTGCATAGCGCTTTCCAACATGGTTCGCTAAGGCTCAGGCGAGCCAAGCCCTTGCAGATGCACCAGCAACTGCCTTGCATGGGCGGGCAACTGGTCTTCCCGGGCCGTGCACAGCAGCAGCTGGCGCCGGGCCCAGGCATCGCTCAAGGGCACGGCGCGGGCGCCGCTGGCCGGGGCCAGGCGCTGCGCGGCTGCCGCCGGCATGACGGCCACGCCCACGCCCTGGCCCACCAGCTGGCAGATGCTGTCCAGGTGCTGCAGCTGGGCGCGCCAGCGCAACTGCCCTTCCGACGGCCCCCCCAGCAAGGCGGCCTGCTGGCGCACCAGCATCTGCAGGGCGGCATCGTGCGGCAGGCCCACCCAGTCTTCGGCCAGCAGCTCCTGCAAGGCCAGGCGCGTGCGCCTGGCCAGGCGGTGGCCGCGCGGCAGCACGGCCACCAGCGGGTCGGGGCGCCAGGGCGTGGCCTGCAGGCCGGTGGTGTCCTGCGCATCGCTGGCCACGCCGATGTCGCACAGGCCCTGGCGCAGCCGGTCCAGCACTTCGGCGCTGCCGCATTCCTGCAGCTCCAGCGCCACGCGCGGGTGGCTGCGCAGAAAGCCCGCCACGGCCAGCGGCAGGTGCTCGCCCACGGCCGAGGTGTTGCCGCAGACGCGCACATGGCCGGCCAGCCCCGCGCCGTATTCGGCCATGTCGCCGCGCAGGCGCTGCATCTGTGCCAGCACGCTGCGCGCATGCTGGCCCAGCGTGTGGCCGGCCGCCGTGGGCCGTACGCCGCGCGCCTGGCGAGCGAGCAGGGCGCAGCCCAGTTGCGCCTCCATGCCGCGCACGCGCTCGCTGGCCGAGGCCAGCGTCATGTGCGAGCGCCCGGCCGCCGCGGTGAGCGTGCCGCAGTCGAGGATATGGACGAACAGCTGCAGGTCGGTGAGGTCGAATCGCATGGCCTGTGGTGCTGAAGGATCAGGCCATGCCTGAGCCTTGGTTTGAAGATTCCCGATTGTGATCCCTTTGTTGGTGCACGAGCATGGCGCCATGAGGTTCAGGAAGGGCCTGAGCCAAGTCGGTGGAAAGTGCAGGGTGGCCGTGATGTGGGATGCGTGGTGGGTGCTGGCGGCGGCGGTGGCCGTGTTCGGGCTGGCCGGTGTCGTCAAGGGGGTGGTGGGCCTGGGCCTGCCCACGGTGTCCATGGCGCTGCTGGCGCTGTTCATGCCGGCCGGGCAGGCGGCGGCCTGGCTGCTGCTGCCGTCCCTGGTGACCAATGTGGTGCAGATGCGGCCCCTGCCATCGCTGCGGCCTTTGCTGCGGCACCTGGGCTGGATGCAGCTGGGCATTGTCGCGGGCACGGTGGGCGGCATGCTGTGGTGGGGCCCGGTGGGCGAGGCCGCCGTGGCGCGCACGGCGCTGGGCGTGGCCCTGGTTGTGTATGCCCTTTGGGGCCTGTGGGGGCCGGACCTGCAGTTGCCGCAGAGGCATCAGGCCTGGCTGGGCCTGTTGTGTGGTCTGCTGACGGGCGGGATCACGGCGCTGACCGGCGTGTTCGTGGTGCCGGCCGTGGCCTTTTTGCAATCGCTGGCGCTGGGCCGGCAGGCGCTGATGCAGGCCATGGGCCTGTGCTTCACGGTGTCCACGCTGGCGCTGGGCGCGGGCATGGCGCTGGCGCAGGGGCCGGGCCATGCCGCTTCGTCCTGGACGGGCTGGGGGGCCACGGCCCTGGTTTCCGCGCTGATGCTGCTGCCCGCCCTGGCCGGCATGGCCTGGGGCGAGCGGCTGCGCCAGTCGCTGTCGCCCCAGGTTTTCAAGCGCGTGCTGATGCTGGGCCTGCTGGCCCTGGGCATCTACATGTGCGCCCGGGGCTAGCCCCGGGCGTTCAGGCGCGGAACACCTTCACGGGGCTGCCGCGCTCCACCTCCCAGTGCTGCTGGCTGCGCGTGCGCCGGGCCTGGCCCTCGCCCTGCGCGTTGAGGCGCGCCAGCTTCAGGGCCAGCAGCTCGCGCGCCAGCCGCTTGTTGGCGTGCTGGCTGCGCTCGCTCATGACCTTCACCGAGATCCCGCTGGGCACATGCAGGGCATGGACGGCGGAGTCCGTGGTGTTGACATGCTGGCCGCCCTTGCCCGAGGCCTTGCAGGCCTGGAAGACGATCTCTCCATCGGCCGGCAATTGCCGGGGCGGCTCGCACTTCTGCACGGCAACAAACCAGTTCCTGCGCGGGTGGTGGGGGCGCAGGGGACCGTCGAAGACCCACTGGATGGTGCCCAGCCAGGCGCCCAGCGTGCCGTGGAGCAGGCCGGTGTCGCCCTCGCAGCGCAGCAGCACGGACTTGTAGCCGGCCGGCGTGGGCGTTTCTTCCAGCACGTCCACGGTGATGCCGCTGGCGGCGCAGTCGCGCAGCAGCTCGCGCAGGGTCAGGCGCACGGCATGCTCGCACTCGGCGGGGCCGTGGGATGCGGTCAGCTGGATCAGCAGCATTGCATGGCTCCCTTCTTGTAGGTCAGCAGGGGGCGCAGCCGCGCCACCAGCTGCACCAGGCCGGCTTCCTGCAGGCTGGCGACGACGGAGTCCACGTCCTTGTAGGCCTGGGGGGCCTCCTCGTAGACCAGTTCGCGGTCGGCGCAGACCACGGCGCTGCCGAATTTTGTGCGCAGCAGTTCGTCCAGCGTGAAGCGCGGGCGCAGGCGGCCCATGCAATCGGTGCGTGCCCACTTGCGGCCCGCGCCGTGCGCCAGCGAGTGCAGTGCCTCGTCACGCCCGGCCACGGGCCGCACAAGGTAGCTGTAGTCGCCGCGCGAACCCGGGATCACCACCAGACCCTGGTCGGCCGGCGTGGCGCCCTTGCGGTGCAAAAAGCCGTCTTCGCCGCGCCAGTGGTGGGCGATCACGTGGTTGTGGGTGATGTCCAGCAGGGCCTGGCCGCGCGTGCGCAGGGCGCGCAGCAGGCGTGCCGCAATGCTGGCGCGGTTCAGTTGGGCGAAGGCGATGGCGGCCGCGTGCTGGCGCAGGTACTGCGTGGCGGCATCGCTGCTGGCGGCCAGGCCGTCGTGGCTGAAGGCCTCCACATGGGCGCGCAGGATGGCGCCGCCCAGCCCGCGCGAGCCGCTGTGCACCATGAGGTGCACGCGCTTCCTGTCGAGCGCGCCGTCCTCGTACAGCGTGTCCACCACCTGCAGTTCGGCAAAGTGGTTGCCGCCGCCAATGGTGCCCAGGCTGTCCTGCAGATACGCCAGGTCGGCCACGCCGCTGGCCTGGGCGATGTGCTCCAGCTGCTGCATGTCCACGGCGTCCAGCAGTTCCTGGGGCAGGGGGCCGTCGATGTTGCCCACCGCCTTTTCCAGCTTGGGGGCCGAGGTCTTGTGCGCTGCCAGCTCCGTGCTGTACAGCGACATGCCGCAGCCGATGTCGCCGCCGACCAGGGCCGGGTAGAAGCGGCCCACGGAAAAGAAGGCCGCCCCTACCGGGTAGCCCCGGCCCGGGTGCAGGTCCGGCAGGCCCACGGCTGCGCGCATGCCGGCCAGGTTGCGGGCCGTCGTTTGAAGTTGTTGGATGGCGGCGTCTTCAATCCAGACGCCGCGGTTGGCGAACACCTGAAGATGGATGTCTGGCCCCCCTGAGTCGCTGCGCGCCTTCCCCCCTCTCGCTTCGCGGGGGGAGACGACACCCTCGGTGCGGGGCGGCCCTTCCTCGGTGTCTCTGGCTTGAGTGATTGCGGGTGCCGCGTTTGCGCCACGGAATACTATGGAATTGCCCATGAATGGCTTTCGATCGAGTGCTTGGGGCACATTCCGGCAGATGCGGAATGCGCAATGGGCAGTCGCCGCAAGCTCGATGGACAGGCATCAGGAAAAGCGCACGCGCAGCCGAAAGCCGGGCCTCTTGCGGGGCCGGGAATCAGGTCTGCAGCGTGGCCTGGAGGCGCTAGGGCTTCAAGCGTGCACGACTGCAAAGGGACGTGTCGAATGGGACATGGGTTCTCTCCTTTGCGATGGTGGACGGGTGCCGCGAATGCGGCAAAGACGGGGATGCTAGGGACAAGCGGCCGGTGCCGCAAGCGAAGTCGCAGGCGCGTGGCGGATTGCATACAACGCAAGATGGAAAAAGCCCCGCCGGCAGGTACCGGCGGGGCTTTTTGATGAAGGGCCTGTGTCCGTTCAGTCCTGCGGGCGGAATCCGATGACCAGGTCCGAAGGCACGCGGCCATCGATGTCGCGCGGCAGCGTCTCGGTCTTTTGCAGCGCGCGGATGACGGCGTCGTCCCAGGCCTTGTTGCCGCTGGACTTGGCGATGGTGGCGCCGGTGATGGTGCCATCGGGTGCGGTGCGTACGCGCACCTCGGCACGCGGGTTGCCGCTGATGGCGTCCGGGTAGACGATGTTGGGCTTGACGCGCGCGGCCACCTTGGCGCCATAGCCGGCCGAGGGGCCTCCGGCGGAGCTGCCCGAGCCGCCGCTCTTGCTGCCACCGGCGCCTTCGCCGGCCGAGCCGCCGCTGCCGGCCAGGCCCTGCATGCGGCGGATGTTCTCCAGGCGGCGTGCCTCGGCTTCCTTGGCCTCGCGCGCTTCCTTGGCGGCCTGTTCCTTCTTGCGCTTGTCCTCGGCGGCCTTCTTCTCGGCTTCTGCCTTGGCGGCCTTTTCGGCCTTTTCTTTCTCCGCCTTCTCGGCTTTCTCGCGCTCGGCCTTGTCCTTGGCAGCTTTTTCCTTGTCCGCCTTTTCCTTTTCGGCCTTGTCCTTCTTTTGCTGCTCCAGGCGTTCCTTGCGGTCCTGCTCGGCCTTGTCCTTTTTCTGCTGCTCCAGCTTGTCGCGGCGGTCCTTCTCGGCTTTTTCCGCCTTCTCGCGCTCGGCCTTGTCCTTGGCCGCCTTCTCGGCCTTTTCCTTGTCCAGGCGCTCCTGGCGTTCCTTTTCGCGCTGCTCGCGGGCGGCCTGTTCGGCGCGCTCCTTCTTTTGCTGCTCGATCTTGCGCTTCTTCTCCAGCGCGATCTCGGCCTCGCGGTCGTCGTCCACGGCCTGCGGCTTGGGAGGTGGGGGCGGTGCAATCACCGGCGCGGGCGGCGGCGGTGGCGGCTGGGGAACGGGCTCGGGCGCAGGTGGCGGGGGAGGCGCGGGCACGGGCAGGGCAGGGGCCGGTGCGGCCGTGGACCAGAACTCGGCCTCGACCATGGGCTCGTCGGCCTGCTTCGGGGGGCGCACGGTCCACAGCATGGCGGCCACGAGCAGCCCGTGCGCGGCCACGGCCATGGCCCACGAACGGGTGCGGCCGCGCGTGCGCGGCGGTGCGAACTGGTCGTGGTCTTGCAGGTTGGGCATGGAGTCGAAGGCGGGCGGCGCTGCTTACTGGGAGGACTTGACGCCGAAGGCCACGCGCTTGACGCCGGCCGATTGCAGGGCCGACATGGCGGCCATCACGGTCTCGAAGGGCAGCTTCTTGTCGGCCGAGATCAGCACGGCGCTGTCGTCGCTTTGCTGGTCCTGCCAGCTCCTGGCGACCGCGCCCAGTTCCTGGATCGTGACGGTCTTGTCGGTGCTGCCGGCCTTGATGCGGATGCCGCCGTCCTTGTCGATCATCACGTCGGCGCGCTTCGGGGGCGTGCGCGCGGCCTTGCCGGCGCTGGGCACGTTGATGGAGCCCGGCGTGAGCATGGGCGCTGTCACCATGAAGATGATGAGCAGCACCAGCATCACATCGATGAAGGGCACCATGTTGATCTCGTTGACGGTGCGGCGGCTGCGGCCGCCGCGCGAGGCTACTGCGGGCATGTGCTCACTCCTTGCAAACTGTGCGCGACTTCAATGGCCGGACGGGGTGCTGGAGCCGGTCGCACCCACGTTGCGCTGCAGGATGTTGGAGAACTCTTCGATGAAGGTTTCCTGCTGGCTGGCCACGCGGTCGATCTGGTGGGCGTAGCGGTTGTAGGCCGTGACGGCCGGGATGGCGGCGAACAGGCCCATGGCCGTGGCCACCAGCGCCTCGGCAATGCCGGGGGCCACGGTGGCCAGCGTGATCTGCTCCATGTTGGCAAAGCCGGTGAAGGCGTGCATCACGCCCCAGACGGTGCCGAACAGGCCCACGTAGGGAGAGACCGAACCCACGGTGCCCAGGAAGGACAGGCCCGACTCGACTTCGTCCATCTCGCGCTGGAAGCTGGCGCGCATGGCGCGGCGCGTGCCGTCCATCAACTGGTTCACATCGGCGATGCGGCGCTCGCGCAGCTTCTGGTACTCGCGCATGCCGCTGGCGAAGATGCGTTCCATGGGGCCGCCCTGCTTGGCGTGGTGGGCCGCCGAGGCATAGAGATCGTTGAGGCTGGTGCCCGACCAGAAGTCCTGCTCGAAGCCGTCGTTGAGCGAGCGCACACGCTTCAAGGTCTGCGACTTGCGGAAGATGGTGGCCCAGCTGGCCACCGAGGCGCCCACAAGGATCAGCATGACCAGCTGCACGACCCAGCTGGCCTGCAGCACGAGGCTGAGTATGGACATGTCATGGGAGTTCATGAGAGTTGCTCCAGGATGCGGTTCGGAATTCTTGCGGGGCGCATGGTCGAGCCATCCACCCATCCAATGCGGATCGTGCCTTCGCACAACAGGGGCGGCGGCGCATTGCCATCGCCGGCGGATGCCAGCAGCGCCTGCTGGCGTATTGTCAGCGAAGCGCGGCCACTGCTTTGCAGCTCGGCGGTAACAAGGAGTTGGTCATCCAGCCGGGCCGCCCGCAGGTATTGCAGCTGGGCCTGGGTTACGACAAACATGCCGCCCGTTTGTTCCCGCAGCTGCTGCTGGCCTATGCCCAGTGCGCGCAGCCACTCGGTGCGGGCGCGCTCGAAGAACTTCAGATAGTTGGCGTAGAACACGATGCCGCCGGCATCGGTGTCCTCCCAGTAGACGCGGATGGGAAATTCGAAGGCCATGTGTGGCGGGCCTCAGGCCAGCAGGCGCTGCAGGCGGCGCACGGCCTCCTGCAGCTGTTCCATGGAGTTGGCCGTCGAAAAGCGCACGAAGTCGGCGGTCTCGAACGTGCCGAAGTCGCGGCCCGGCGTGATGGCCAGGTGGGCGCGCTCCATGACGGCGTAGGCAAAGTCCCAGCTGCCCTGGACGCCGAGCCTGGCGGCAGCGGCACGGCAGTCGGCCCAGGCGTAGAAGGCGCCGTCGGGCTGCACGGGCACGGGCAGGCCCAGGGCCTCGAGCGCGGGGATGAAGAAGTCGCGCCGGGCCTTGAACTCGGCGCGGCGGCGTTCGTACTCGGCAATGGACTCGGGCTCGAAGCAGGCCAGGGCGGCGCGCTGCGAGACGGTGCTGGCGCAGATGAAGAGGTTCTGCGCCACGCGCTCGACCACGGGCACCATGGCCTCGGGCACCACCATCCAGCCCAGGCGCCAGCCCGTCATGTTGAAGTACTTGCTGAAGCTGTTGATGCTGATCACGTCCTCGCCCAGCGCCAGCGCGGTCTGGCCGAAAGCCGCATCGTACGAAAGGCCCAGGTAGATCTCGTCGATGATGGTCAGCCCGCCCCGGGCGCGCACCACGTCGAGGATGCGGCGCAGCTCGGCCGGCGCAATCGAGGTGCCGGTGGGGTTGGAGGGCGAGGCCAGCAGCACGCCGCGTGTGTGCTCGTTCCAGGCGGCCTCGACCTTGTCGGCGCTCAGCTGGTAGCGCTCGGCCGCCGTGGTCGGCACCATCACGGCCCGGCCTTCGGCTGCGCTCACGAAGTGGCGGTTGCAGGGATAGCTGGGGTCGGGCATGAGGATTTCGTCGCCCGCGTCGATGGTCGCCAGGCAGGCCAGCTGCAGCGCGGCCGAGGCGCCGGCCGTGACCACGATGCGCCGCGCCGGCACATCCACGCCGAAGCGCTGCGCATACCAGTGGCTGATGCGCTCGCGCAGCTGGGGCAGGCCCAGGGCCGGCGTGTACTGCGTGGCGCCGTCCTGCACGGCACGGGCCGCAGCCTCCTGCACCAGCGGGGGCGCGGTGAAGTCGGGCTCGCCGATGTTCAGGAAGATCATCGGCGTGTCGCTGTCCGCGCAGCCGCGCGCCATCTCCTGCGCCGCCTTGGCGATCTCCATCACGTAAAAGGGCTCAATGCGGTCGGCGCGGGTCGAAAACTTCATGACGGGTGAAATCCTGAAAGAGGCGCCCGCGCCCGGCAGGCGCGGGCGGGCCAGGGACGGCCGGATGCGGCGGGGCCTGTGCCCCGGTGGATGCAGGCGCGTGGCAGGACGCGCTTCAGCCGGCCTGGCCGGCCGCGTCGTCGGCCGCAGGTGCGGCCGGCGCAGCAGGCGCTGCGCTGCTCTTTGCGGCGCGGTCGTGTGCCACCTCATCGGCGCGCAGCGTGGGCGCCAGGCCGTTGAGCACGGCGTTCACGTACTTGTGGCCGTCGGTGCCGCCGAATTCCTTGGCCAGCTCGATGCACTCGTTGAGCACCACGCGCCAGGGCACGTCCATGCAGTGCTGGAATTCATAGACGCCTATCCACATGCTGGCGTGCTCGATGGGCGAGATCTCGGCCATGGTGCGGTCCAGCTTGGGGGCGATCAGTGCGTCCAGGTCCACCTGGGAGTTGATGCAGCCGCGCAGCAGCGCGTCGTAGTGCACCGAGTCGGCCTTGTGAAAGCCCGACAGGTCGCGCGTGAAGCGGTCGATGGCCTCCACGTCGTTGCCGCCCACCAGGTGCTGGTACAGGGCCTGCAGCGCGAATTCACGCGCGCGGCTGCGGTTGGACTTGGAGGCGGCCTTGCGCGCGCCGGTGCTGGTCAGGCCGGTGCGGCTCTGGCGGGGAGGCCGTGCGGAGGCCGGGGTGGAGTGTTCGTCGCTCATGGTCGGTCAATGGTTTGGAGCAGGTTGGCCATTTCCACGGCGACCCGGGCCGCGTCGCGTCCCTTTTCGGTCTGGCGTGCAATGGCCTGCTCGGTGTTCTCGGTGGTGATGATCGCGTTGGCGATCGGCAGCTGATAGTCCAGGGCCAGGCGCGTGACACCCGCGCCCGATTCGTTGGCCACCAGCTCGAAGTGGTATGTCTCCCCACGGATGATGCAGCCCAGCGCCACCAGGGCGTCGTAGCGGTCGGACTCGGCCATCGCCTGCAGCGCCACGGGCACTTCCAGGGCGCCGGGCACGGTGACGTGGTCGATGTTTCCGGCCTGCACGCCCAGGGCCAGCAGCTCTTCGCGGCAGGCCTGGGTCAGGCTGTTGGTGATGCTTTCATTGAAGCGGGCCTGCACGATGCCAATGCGCAGTTGCGCACCATCAAGATTCAGGGCCTGGCCCTTTTCTGCGTTCAACATTTCTTATTCCTTGGGGATGTAGCCGCTGATTTCGAGGCCGTAGCCGGCCATGCTGGGCAGGCGGCGCGGCTGGCCCATGAGCTGCATGCGCTGCACGCCGCACTCGCGCAGGATCTGCGCGCCCACGCCATAGGTGCGCAGGTCCATGCGGCCGCGCTCGGGCGCCTGGGCGGCGCGTGCGCTGCCGTCGAACTGGGCCAGCAGCTGGTCGCCGCTTTCGCCGCAGTTGAGCAGCACGGCCACGCCGTGGCCCTGGCGGGCGATGTATTCGAGGCTGGTGTCCAGGCTCCAGGAATGCAGGGTGCGGCCGGTCTCCAGCGCGTCCAGCACGGACAGCGGCTCATGCACGCGCACGGGCACGGGCGTGTCGGCATCCCACTGGCCCTTGACCAGGGCCAGGTGCACGGACTGGCTGGGCAGGTCGCGGAAGGCATGGGCGATGAACTCGCCATGCGCCGTCTGCAGCGGGCGCTCGCCGACCTTGCTGAGCAGAGTTTCGTTGCGGCTGCGGTACTGGATCAGGTCGGCAATGGTGCCGATCTTCAGGCCGTGCTCGGCCGCGAACAGCTGCAGGTCGGGCAGGCGGGCCATGGTGCCGTCGTCCTTCATGATCTCGCAGATCACGGCGGCGGGGCTGCAGCCGGCCAGGGCGGCGAAGTCGCAGCCGGCCTCTGTATGGCCGGCGCGCATGAGCACGCCGCCGTCGACGGCTTGCAGCGGGAAGATGTGGCCCGGCTGGACCAGGTCCGTGGGCTTGGAGTCCTTGGCCACGGCGGCCTGCACGGTACGGGCGCGGTCGGCGGCGGAGATGCCGGTGGTCACGCCCTCGGCCGCTTCGATGGAGACGGTGAAGGCCGTGCTGTACACGGTGCCGTTGCGCGCGGCCATGGGCGGCAGCTTCAGGTATTCGCAGCGCTCGCGCGTGAGCGTCAGGCAGATCAGGCCGCGGCCGAAGCGCGCCATGAAGTTGATCGCCTCGGGGGTGACATGGTCGGCGGCCAGCACCAGGTCGCCTTCGTTCTCGCGGTCTTCCTCATCGACGAGGATGACCATGCGGCCCGCGCGCATGTCGGCAATGATGTCTTCCACCGGCGAGATGGGCACGGGGGACGTGGAGTTGTTCATGGAGTGCCTTCTGGAGGAGCCGGGTCGTGCGGACGGGGCGCGGCACACGCGCCGGCTCCCTCGGCCTGGCAGGCGTCAGAAGTGGGCTTCCAAAGAACGTGTGGCGCGGCGCAGCCGCTGTCGGCAATCGGCATGACCCGGAATGACCTTGCGAAAGCGCACATTCTATTCCAGCGGCCATCGGCCGCAGGCGGCGCGGGCTTTGGCCCGTGAGTCAGGGGCCGCGACTCAGGGGCCTGGGTCCTGCAGCACCACGTCGCCCTCGGGGTAGGCAATGCAGGGCAGCACGCAGCCCTCGGCCCGCTCCTCGCGCGTCACGCCCGGCCATTCGATCTCGTAGCGCACGCTGCCCGACACCAACTGCCCGATGCAGGTGCGGCAGGTGCCGTTGCGGCAGGAACTGGGCCAGTCCACGCCGCCCTGCTCCAGCGAGTGCAACAGCGGCTGGTCGGCCCAGGCATCGACCTGCAGACCGCTGGGCGTGAGGCGGGCCGTGAAGAAGGGCGGGGAAAAAGGGGAGGAGGCGGGGGAATCCTGGCTCATGGTTATCAAGGGGGGGCTGCAATTCTGTGGGGCGAAGGGTGTTTGTACCCTGTATCGGGCTCTGTATCGGGCCTATATCAGGCAATGTCTGGCACCAGGGGCCGGGTTGAGGTGGGTCTCCCGGGCAGCGGTCAGCGGTGCGCTAGGCTTGGCGCCATGCATATCAAGCCCTACCTCCTGCCTGTGCTCGTTTTCCTGCTGGTCGGTCCCGGTGTGGGCGTGCTGACCGTGATGCTTGTGGGCGCGGACGGTGCGCCGGTCTTGCCGGTGAACTGGCTGCTCGTCGTGTTCGGCTATGGCATAGGTGCTGTTCCTGCCGCTTTGGCGGGGGTGATCTATGTGGTCGGCTGGCCTCTCAGGGGCCTGCTCCAGGTACTGAGCACCAGGGAGTTCGGCGCCGTGCTGGGTGCGGTGAGCGGTGTCGCCGCGCTGGCTGCATGCTTTTCAGCGACCTCCGGCACGCCGTTTCCCAAATCCCTCGGCGTCTATGTCTTTCCCCTGGTTGCCGGTGCCGTCTGCGGGGCGCTTGCAGCGCATGCGCGTGATGAGGCCTGTGAGGGGAGCGGGTCGCAAGGCGTTTGAACGCGTCCGGCTGCGACGCACAGGTTTGCCTGTTTTTTGAGCAATTGGCTGGCTTGTTTGTCAAATCAATGACTTATGTTGCGAATTCGGCATTTTTGGCGGCTTGTCCACATGCTTGTCCAGTACGAATGGGGGTAAATGCGTACATGCAGGTTGCGCGGTGGATAAGCGGGACGTGGCCCGAAAATCCGGGGTCTTCTGCCTATTTTTTAAGCGCTCCTCCTGTTTTTCTTTTGAATCAATGGCTTGCGTGCCTTATCCCGCCCGTTGTGAAAGTTGTTCACAAGATTGTTCAGGGTGAGGCGGGATAAGTCGGGCACACGACTTGTGGATTTGACCAAAAAATAGGCAAAACGAAAAAATCGAATCAAAACAATTACTTAACCAGCCAGTCCCGAGCCTGCACATGGTTTTCCACAGGCTTGTCACGAAATGATGGGGACAAGGCCGGCGGGCCTGCCGCAGTCGCTTCGGCAACCGGAATGCGGCCGGCGTCCGTCTACATTGCTGGGTGGCCGGTGCCCTGCCATCCGGAGGGCGCAACCGGCATCCAACGACACAAAGGGAGCATCTCCATGGCGATTGAGTTTGAAGGCCGCGTGGCCATCGTGACGGGGGCCGGCGGCGGCCTGGGGCGCCTGCATGCGCTGGCGCTGGCGGCGCGCGGCGCCAAGGTGCTGGTCAATGATCTGGGCGGCGCGGTCGATGGCAGCGGCGGTTCGGCCACGGCGGCCCAGGCCGTGGTGGACGAGATCCGCGCGGCGGGCGGCCAGGCGCTGGCCAACGGTGCATCGGTCACCGATTTCGAGGCCGTGCAGGCCATGGTGCAGCAGGCCGTCGATGCCTGGGGCCGCGTGGACATCCTGGTCAACAACGCCGGCATCCTGCGCGACAAGAGCTTTGCCAAGATGGGCATGGACGACTTCCGCCTGGTGGTGGAAGTGCACCTGATGGGCGCGGCCCATTGCTGCAAGGCCGTGTGGCCGCACATGCAGGCGCAGAACTACGGGCGCATCGTGATGACCACGTCTTCCACGGGCCTGTACGGCAACTTCGGCCAGGCCAACTATGGCGCGGCCAAGCTGGCCCAGGTCGGCCTCATGCAGACCCTGGCCATCGAAGGCGCCAAGCACGGCATCCATGTGAATGCGCTGGCACCCACGGCGGCCACCCGCATGACGGAAGGCCTGATGCCCGAGGCCGTGCTGGCCGCCCTCAAGCCCGAGGCCGTGGTGCCCGCCATGCTGGTGCTGGCCCACGAAAGTGCGCCCACACGCACCACGCTGTGCGCAGGCGCGGGCGGCTTCGAGGCCGCCTTCATCACGCTGACCGAAGGCGTTTACCTGGGCCAGAGCGAGCAGGTGCCGGAACAGCTGGCCGCGCAACTGGCCCAGGTGCTGGACCGCAGCGGCGAACAGGTGCCCGCCAGCGGCGCCGCCCAGGGCACGCTGGAAGTGGGCAAGGCCATGGCTGCAGCCCGTCGATGACCAGGGGCTGGCCAGAGATTTCGCCGCTGGCCGGCCTGCCCTTGCCCGGTATCAAGGCAGCGCCGGCCGGGAGGGCGAAACTCTGACATATTCCTTTCGCTCGCGGCGATCCCATGCGGGGCAACAGGCCAAAACGCGTGGTTAAGCGGACAGGCGCCATCGCGTTTCCTGCCGTTTCTCTATCATTCGGCGTCCGGGTCGGGTCCGCCGGGAATCCTGGTGGTTTCCGTGTGGGCCGATGCCCATCAACGAATCGGTAAACAAGAATGAAAACATCGCAGGCATCCATGGCGGTTCCCGGTCCTGAGCGGCTCAAGGGCATACGCCGTGGCATAGAAAAGGAGGGCCTGCGCGTGCTGCCTTCCGGCAGCCTGGCACTGACGCCGCATCCCCTGGCGCTGGGCTCGGCGCTCACGCATCCGCACATCACCACCGACTACAGCGAATCGCAGATCGAGCTGATCACCGGCGCGCGGCTGGGCGTGCAGGAATGCCTGGACGAGCTGGTGCAGATCCACCAGTTCGTGCTGCGCAGCCTGCGCGATGCGGGTGGCGAGATGCTGTGGTCGTCCAGCATGCCCTGCCAGCTGCCCACGGACGAGACGATTCCGCTGGCGCGCTACGGCTCTTCGCACTCGGGCCGCTCCAAGAGCGTGTACCGCATGGGGCTGGGCCACCGCTACGGCCGGCGCATGCAGACGATTTCGGGCATCCACTACAACTGGTCGCTGCCCGGCGTGACCAGCGACCAGTATTTCTCGCTCATCCGCAATTTCCGGCGCCATGCCTTCGTGCTGCTGTACCTGTATGGCGCGTCGCCCGCGCTGTGTCCCTGTTTCGTCGAGGGGCGCGAGCACCGGCTGCAGCCGCTGGGCAATACGGGCCAGGCGCTGTACCTGCCCCACGCCACCTCGCTGCGCATGGGACGCCTGGGCTACCAGAGCGATGCGCAGGCCAGCATCAACGTCAGCTACAACGGCCTGGAAGGCTATGCGAATTCGCTGTACGACGCGCTGACCCAGCCCTATCCCGCCTACGAGATGCTGGGAGTGCGCAACCCGGGCGGCGACTACAACCAGCTGGGCACGGGCCTGCTGCAGATCGAAAACGAGTTCTACGGCACCATCCGCCCCAAGCGCACCGTCAGCCGCGGCGAGCGCCCGCTGCACGCGCTGCGCGAGCGCGGCGTGGAGTATGTGGAAGTGCGCCTGATGGACCTCGATCCCTTCGAGGACGTGGGCATTGCCGCGCCCACCATGCGCATGCTGGACGTGTTCCTGCTGCACTGCCTGAACGCCGACAGCCCGCCGGATACGCCGGACGAGATCGCGGAACTCAAGCACAACCAGCACCTGACGGCCGAGCGCGGCCGCGAGCCGGGCCTGCAGCTGGTGCGCGCCGGCCGAGAAGTGCCGCTGCGCGACTGGGCCCATGAAGTGCTGGACCAGTGCCGACCCTACGCCCAGGCGCTGGACAGCACCCACGGCACGCAGGACTACAGCGCCGCCCTGGCCCAGGCGCTGGAGCGCCTGGAGCACCCCGAGCGCACGCCGTCGGCCCATGTGCTGGGCGAGCTGACGGGCGCATACGGCAACAGCTTTGCGAACTTCACGCTGGCCCGGTCCGAGCAGGCCCGCGACTCGCTGCTGGCCCTGCCCTGGAGCCAGGCGCAGCAGCAGCGCTTCGAGCAATGGTCGGCGCAGTCCGTGCAGGAGCAGCGCGACATCGAGGCCGCGGACACGCTGTCGTTCGAGGAATGGCGCCTGCGCTACATGGCGCCGGAGAACCTGCGCTGAGCGCGCTTCAACCCCGCCCGGCGCCCAGCGCCTGGCCTGCGTCCTCGCACCAGAACAGCACGGCGTCGTAGAAGCCCTCCCAGACGCAGCCGTTGCAGCCGCGGCCGCAGCAGCTCGTGGGCTGGGGCGGCGCAGGGCGCAGTGCAATGCCTGCGGCCTGGGCGCGCTGCTGCCACAGCTGGATCTGCGACAGCGCCTGCTCCAGCGGCCCCTGCACCATGCTCAGCGCCGCGCCTTGCTGCGGCGCACCGCAAACAGCACGATGAAGGCCGTGCCCAGCAGCAGGGCGAACCAGCCGACCAGGTACGACTGGGCCATCATCTGCACGATGCCCCCGGGCGCCATGAACTGTGGCGCCAGCAGAATCACCAGCCCGATCACGGCGCAGGTCACGCCCTTGATCAGCAGTTCGATGTCTGCCTTGCGCGAGGCGGAGCGGGACGAGGGGGTATCGGGCAAGGACATGGGCAGTGAGGCTGGGCGTAAAAGCGGGGGACAATTGCGGCTTGCGCAAGAAAAAATGGAAGTCTGCGGGTTGCGCCGGGGCGCCGCGCGTTGTTGCATCCTGTCTGCGCAAGCCATGAATTATCCTTGCGCCCCTGCCAGTCCCCCCGTTTCCCAGAAAGTAATCCCATGGCCATACAGTGGTTCCCCGGTCACATGAATCTCACGCGCAAGGTGATCACCGAGCGCGTCAAGGAAATCGATGTGGTCATCGAAGTGCTGGATGCGCGCCTGCCGGGGTCGAGCAGCAACCCGCTGCTGCAGGAGTTGACGGGCCACAAGCCGCGCCTGCAGGTGCTCAACAAGCAGGACCTGGCCGATGCCGCGCGCACGCCGCTGTGGCTGGACTGGTACAACGCCCAGAGCGACACGCGCGCCATTGCGCTGGACGCCTCCGAGCCCGCGCCCACGCGCCGGCTGATCGAGGCCTGCAAGCTGCTGGCGCCGAACCGTGGCGGCATGGCCAAGCCCATGCGCGTGCTGATCTGCGGCATCCCCAACGTGGGCAAGTCCACGCTGATCAACTCCATGAGCGGCAAGCGGCAGGCCAAGACGGGGGACGAGGCCGGCATCACCAAGCTGGAGCAGCGCATCGTGCTGGCCGACGACTTCTACCTCTGGGACACGCCCGGCATGCTGTGGCCGCGCATCATCGTCGAGCAAAGCGGCTACAACCTGGCCGCCAGCGGCGCCGTGGGCCGCAACGCCTATGACGAGGAACTGGTGGCGCTGGAGCTGCTGGGCTATCTGCAGAAGAACTACGCGGACATGCTGGAGGCGCGCTACAAGCTGGGCCTGGACAACGAACGCATCGCCTCCCTGCACGACGACGAGCTGCTGGACGCCATCGGCCGGCGCCGCGGCGCCATGATGGGCGGCGGACGTGTCAATGTGCAAAAGGCGGCCGAGCTGGTGCTCACGGATTTCCGCGCAGCGGTCCTGGGCCGCATCACGCTGGAGACTCCCGAGGAGTACGCGCAATGGCTGGCCGTGGGCCAGCAGCGCGATGCCGAGCGCCAGGCGCGCAAGGACGCCGTCAAGGCGCGCAAGCGGCCGCCGCGCGAGCGCAAAAGCGCGCCCTGAACCGGCGCCCGCATACCCTGTTTGGTGCAAGAGCGCGTCCGACCGGGGCGGTGGCACAACCACCACAGCCGCAGGCGGCGCCGACCGCTAGCATGTTGAGTGTTCTTTCTCTGTTGGGGCTTTTTCATGCGGCGTCATCGAGTCGAGGCGGAAACCCATTTGTCCCTGCGCAGGGTGGTCCTGGTGGGCAGCATATGGATCACCAGCCTCACCGTGATGCTGGCCATGGCGCTGCTGATGCAGGACCCCGTTCCCTGGCTCAGCGTGCGGCTGAACCTGGTTGCCGCAGGCGTGAGCTTCGGTGCCGTGCTGCTGGGCTGGCGCCGGCACTGGCGGCTGGCCTCCAATGTGCTTGTCTGGGGCACCTGGACGGCGGCCGTGACCGTGGTGGCCGCCACGGGCGGCGTGCAAAGCGGCTCGGTGCTGGCCTTTCCTGCCCTGCTGGTCATGTGCGCCTGGGTGCTGGGCGTGCGCACCACGCTGGTCATGCTGGTCCTGTCCGTGCTGACCATGGCCGGTTTCTGGGTGGCGGGCCGGGAAGGCGTTGACTGGATCGGCCAGCGCGAGACCTCGCCCGTGTTCTCCATGCTCTACTTCGTGGGCATGCTGGGGCTGACGGGCACGGTCACGCTGATGGCGCGGCGCAGCCTGATCCGCCGCGCCCAGGAGCTGCAGGACACACTGGGCGCGCTGGAGCAGCACCAGGACGATCTGCGCAAGTTCTACCGCGCCGTGGAGCAGAACCCCGAGAGCATCGTCATCACCGACGTGCACCAGAACATCGTCTATGTGAACGAGGCCTTTTTGCAGCGCACGGGCTTTGCGCGCAACGAAGTCCTGGGCCAGCCCACGCACCGCTACTCCACCATGGGGCTGGATGCTCCGGCCTGGGAGGAGGCGCTGCACCAGCTGGGCCGGGGCGCGCTGTGGCGTGGCCAGATGACCAACCGCACGCGCCAGGGCGAGGACCTGCCCGAGGCCGTGCTTGTGGCGCCGATACGGGCCTCGGACGGCAGCATCGTCAACTATGTGGAGCTCAAGCAGGACCTGTCCGAGCGCATGCGCGCGGAGCGCCAGATCCATGCGCTGGCGCATTTCGATGCGCTCACCGGCCTGCCCAACCGCCTGTCGCTGACCCAGCGGCTGCGCGCGCTGGCGCGCGAGTTCCGCGAGGGCGGCAAGGGGGGCGAGCCGCGCCACGGCCTGCTGCTGCTGGACATGGACCGCTTCACGGCCTTCAACGACGTGCGCGGCACGGTGCGCGGCGACGCGCTGCTGGGCGCGCTGGCGCTGCGCCTGGCCGATGCCCTGCCCGACGGCGTGCTGCTGGCCCGCATGGGCGCCGACGAATTCGCCGTGCTGCTGGAGAAGGCAGGCCACGAGGCCGCCGAGGTCGACCAGCACATGCGCGCCCTGGCCCAGGTGCTGCAGGACGCGCTGGAGCGGCCGCTGTGGCTGGAGGAAACTGGCGAGGAAGTGCAGGCCAGCTGCAGCATTGGCGCGGCCAGCTTTGCCGCCTCGCGCACCGACAGCGGTGGCCATGACGTGCTGCGCCGCGCCGGCGTGGCCCTGCACCAGGCCAAGCAGGCCGGTCTGGGCCAGGTCGTCATCTTCCAGCCCGACATGGCCGAGGCCGTGGGCAAGCGCTTTCGCATCGAAAAGGACCTGCGCCGCGCCATCCCGGCCGGCGAGCTGCAGCCCTACCTGCAGTCCCAGGTGGACCGCATGGGGCGCTGCGTGGGCGCCGAGGTGCTGGTGCGCTGGAACCATCCGCGCCTGGGCATGGTCGAGCCCGGCGACTTCATTGCCGTGGCAGAGGAGTCGGACCTGATCGTGCAGCTGGGAGACTGGATGCTGGAGCAGGCCTGCCGCATGCTGGTGCGGCCCGAATTCGTGCAGCACGGCTGGCGGCTGTCGGTCAACGTCAGCTGGCGGCAGTTCCGCCAGCCCGATGTGGTGAACAAGCTCAAGCGCATCCTGGCCACCACCGGCGCCGACCCGCGCCGGCTGACGCTGGAGGTCACGGAAAGCGTGGTCATGCGCGACGTGGACGAGGCGCGCGAGCGCATGACCGAGCTGCAGCTGCTGGGCGTGGAGATGGGGCTGGACGACTTCGGCACCGGCTATTCATCGCTGGCCTATCTGCAGCGGCTGCCGTTCCGTGAACTCAAGATCGACAAGTCCTTTGTGCAGGACTGCCATGCCTCGCCCGGCAATGCCGCCATGGTCGAGGCCATTTTGCTCATGGCCCGTCGCCTGCACCTGCGCGTGGTGGCCGAAGGCGTGGAGACCGAGGAGCAGGCCGGCACCCTGCGCGCCTGGAACCAGGATGTGCTGTTCCAGGGCTACCACTACGGCCGGCCGCTGCCTGCCGCCGAGTGGGTGGATCTTCAAGTGGGGGCGGCCGGCGTCTGAGGCCGTAGGCACGCCAGGGTCGCGGCCCTGGCGCGGCCTGTCTCAGTCCCTGGCCTGGTTGGCGGGCTGCTCCAGCCAGCGGCGCGCCAGCAGGTCCCAAAAGCGTGCGCCACGTCCCAGGTTGTCGTCGTTGAAGTCGTAGCCGGGATTGTGCAGGCCCACGCCGGGCTGGCCCGTGGCGGGACCGTTGCCTATCCAGCCATAGGCGCCGGGCACGGCCTCGAGCATGAAGCCGAAGTCCTCGGCCGTCATGGCCGGCAGGATGTCGGCGTGGGTGCGGTCCTCGCCCACCGCCTCGCGCATCACATCGGCCATGAAGCGGGCTTCGTGCGCGTGGTTGGTGGTGTTGGGGTAGCCGGGCTTGAGGATGAACTCGGCGCGGCACAGATGGGCCGCCGCCACATGCTCGCTGATGCGCTGCATGCCTTCGATGAACATCTGCTGCGTCTCGGTCCTGAGGGCGCGCACCGTGCCGAAGATGCTGGCCTCGTCGGGAATGATGTTTTCCACCGTGCCGCTGGTGATCTTGCCCACGGTGAGCACGGCGCTGTCCAGCGGATCGGTGCTGCGCGACACCAGGGTCTGCAGCTGGCCGACGATGGCGCAGGCCACGGGAATCGGGTCCAGCGTGGTGTGGGGCATGGCAGCGTGCCCGCCCTTGCCGTGCACGCGGATCTCGAAACGCAGCGTGGACGCCATGATGGGCCCCACGCGCACCGCCATTTCGCCGGCAGGCAGGGCCGGCCAGTTGTGCAGGGCGAACACGGCCTCGCAGGGGAATCGCTCGAACAGGCCATCGTCCATCATGGCCTTGGCGCCTGCGCCGCCTTCCTCGGCGGGCTGGAAGATCAGGTGCACCGTGCCATCGAAATCGGGCTGCTGCGCCAGCAGCGTGGCCGCACCCAGCAGCATGGTGGTATGGCCGTCATGGCCGCAGGCATGCATGCAGCCCGGGTTCTGGCTGGCGTGGCCGAAGGCATTGAGTTCCGTCACCGGCAGCGCATCCATGTCGGCACGGATGCCGAGGCTGCGGCCCGGGTTGGCGGCGCTGCGCCCCCGGCCGTGGATGCTTGCCACCACGCCGGTCCTGCCCAGCCCGCGATGCACCTGCAGCCCCAGCGCCTGGAGATAGGCCGCCACCTTGTCGCCGGTGCGATGCTCCTCGTAGCGCAGCTCGGGGTGGGCATGCAGGTCGTGGCGGAACTTCAGCAGGGAGCCGAGATGGGGGGTGATGTCGGGTGTGGATCGCATACAGGGGCCGCGACGGCCTGCACGCCAAGCGGGTCCGCAGGCGGTCGCAGCAATTCAATGACAAGGCGGACATGATAGGTCCTGGGGTTTGCCTATGCCGTCTGCCGCGCCGATAGGCCTTGTGCTGCCGCGGCTTTGCGCTACGTTCTTTGATAGCTGCCCGCGCAATGCCCTGGCCCGGGAGTTGGCGCAGATGCAGGGGAATGGCGCCAGGACCGACAATCGCCCCCATCATGAAAAACACCATCCTGCCCCTGCAATTGTTCGTGCGCCCCGAGCATGACGATCCCCAGCCCCTGATCCTGTACCACGGCCGCCGCTGCCCGGACGGCTATGGCGCGGCGCTGGCGGCCTGGCTGTTCTACGGTGGGCAGGCCGAATTCCGCGGACTGGACCATGGCGAGATCCAGAAGGCCGACGACCTGGGCGAGCTGGCCGGCCGCGCGGTCTACGTGCTGGACTTCGCCTTCGAGCCCGAGCTGATGGCCGAGATCGAGTCGCGCGTGTCCAAGCTCGTGGTGCTGGACCACCACAAGAGCGCTGCCGAAAAGCTCACCGGCTACCAGTGCCGCTGCGGCGTCGTGCACTTCGACATGAACAAGTCCGGCGCGCGCCTGGCCTGGGAGTTCTTCCAGGCCGACAAGCCCGTGCCGGGCCTGATCCGCTTCATCGAGGACCGCGACATCTGGAAGTGGGAATTCGCCGAGAGCGCGGGCTTTCTCGCGGCGCTGGACATGGAGCCGCGCAGCTTCGAGCGCTGGGCCGAGATCGCGGCCTTCACGCCCGAGCAGGAAGCTGCCTTCATGGCACGCGGCGGCGCCATGAACGAGAAATTCCAGAAGCTGTGCGCCGACATTTCCGAGTCCGCCCAGCCCCTGGTCTTCAACGGCATGCAGGGCCTGATGGTCAACTGCCCCGGCATGTTCCACAGCCAGGTCGGCGACCTGCTGGCGCGCCAGAGCGGCAGCTTCGCGCTGATGTGGCATGCCAGCACCAAGGGCGTGAAGGTCGGGCTGCGATCGCGCTCGGAGTTCAACTGCATTGCGCTGGCCGAAAGCTTCGGCGGCGGCGGCCATGCCCAGGCCTGCGGCTTCAAGATGGGCAACGAGCGCCTGGTGGAGCTGCTGTCGGGCGTGCTCAAGGCCGATGCCTCGGCCGACTACGCCTACGTGGCCGCGCCGCTGATGGAGCAGCCTGAAACGGGCGCGCCTGCCGAAGCTGCCTGATCCAGCCCGGCCGTCGCCGGCAGGCCCGCACAGGCCTGCCAGCCGGGCAGGGCGCACAGCGCGCGCCAGTGCTGCACATCGGGCACATGGCCCAGCCGGCTCCAGTCGGCCTCGAAGCTCAGCGGCTCGCCCGTCATCGGGTGCGCCAGCTCCAGCGCATGGGCATGCAGCCACAGCCGCTGCAGGCCCAGGCGCTCGGCCCACCAGCGGTTCAGCGGCCCCTTGCCATGCGTGGCGTCGCCAATGATGGGATGGGCCACATGCTTGAGATGGCGGCGTATCTGGTGGCGGCGGCCCGTGGCAGGCAGCGCCTGGACCAGCGAGATCCGCGTGGCCGCATGGCGCGGATCAAAGGCCTCGGGCCATTCGAGCCGGGCCAGGCAGCGCAGCGCAGTCCGTGCGGGCTGGGCTGGCGCGTCCTCGGGCGCATCGTCGGGTCGGAGCGCGTGGTCCACCTCCACCGCATCGGGCAGCCAGCCGCGCACCAGCGCCAGGTATTGCTTGCGCACTTGCTGCCCGGCAAACGCCTGGCCCAGCCGCTGCGCGGCCTGGGCATGCAGGGCCATCACCAGCACGCCGCAGGTGCCCTTGTCCAGCCGGTGCGCAGGGTGCACATGGCAGCCCAGCTGGTCGCGCAGGGTCTGCAGCACGAAGCGCGTCTCGTGCGCGTCCAGTCCCGTGCGGTGCACCAGCCAGCCTGCGGGCTTGTAGACCGCCACCAGGTGCTCGTCGCGCCAGAGGATGTGCAGCGGTGCGTCGCCGCACTCCGAGGGCAGCGGCTGGGCGATGGGGGATGAGGGCTGGGACATGAGGGCGTGAGTGTAGGCGCTGCTGTCCACCACGGCCCACGACCCTCTCCCAATACCCCTGCCCAACATCGCCGCTCAGTACCCCCGCGCAGGGCAACGCAGTGCTGCCCGGCAGTGCACGACTGGCGGCTCCTTGGCGATGCAAGATCGCGCCTGGTTCTGCGCTGGCGCATGAGCCTCATTTTCGAGCCGCAGTTTTTGAACCTCATCGCAAAGGCACCGCACCGCATGGACCATCGCAGCACCGCTCCCATCCGCATCGCCATCGTCGGCCACGGCAACCTGGGCCGTGGCGTGGAGGCGGCCATTGCCCGCAACCCCGACATGGTGCTGGCCGGCATCTACACCCGCCGTGATCCGGCGCAACTGCGCCCGCTGCAGCCCGGCACGCCCGTGCACGGCATGGACAGCCTGCTGGCCCATCGCGCAGGCATCGACGTGCTGGTGCTGTGCGGCGGCTCCAAGGACGACCTGCCGCAGCAGTCCCCCGCGCTGGCTGCACATTTCAGCCTGGTGGACAGCTTTGACACGCATGCGCGCATTCCCGGGCATTTCGAGCTGGTCGACGCGGCGGCCCGCGCGGCGGGCACCACGGCGCTGATCTCGGCCGGCTGGGACCCGGGCATGTTCTCCCTGCAGCGCCTCATGGGCGAGGCCCTGCTGCCCGATGGCGCCTCCTACACCTTCTGGGGCAAGGGCCTGAGCCAGGGGCACTCCGACGCCATCCGCCGCATTCCCGGCGTGGCCGGCGGCGTGCAGTACACCATTCCCGTGGACGAGGCCGTGCAGCGCGTGCGCAGCGGCGTGCGGCCCGAACTGTCTGCGCGCGAGCGGCACCGGCGCGAGTGCTTTGTGGTGCTGGAGCATGGGGCCGATGCCGACGGCGTGCGCCAGGCCATCACCGGCATGCCGCATTACTTCGACGAGTACGACACCACGGTGCACTTCATCAGCGCGCAGGAGCTGGCCCGTGACCATGCGGCCATGCCGCATGGCGGCTTCGTCATCCACAGCGGCAGCAGCTCCGATGGGCTGCGCCATTCCATTGAATACCGGCTGCAGCTGGACAGCAACCCGGAGTTCACGGCCAGCGTGCTCGTGGCCTACGCGCGCGCCGTGCACCGGCTGCAGCAATCGGGGCAGACGGGCTGCAGGACCGTCTTTGACGTGGCGCCCGGCCTGCTGTCGCCCAAAACTGCGCAGCAGCTGCGGGCCGAGCTGCTTTAGCCCTGGCCCACGCGGGCCGCGTCTTCCAGCCGGTCCACGTCGCGCAGCGGCTTGAACAGGGTCATCCAGCTGCCGACCACGCCCAGCGTGCACAGGCTGCCCACCACGGCGGCGGGCACCGCGCCCAGCCAGGCGGCGCTGGTGCCGGCACGGAACTCGCCCAGTTCGTTGGACGAGCCGATGAACAGCATGTTCACCGCGTTCACGCGCCCGCGCATGGAGTCGGGCGTGGAAAACTGCACCAGGGCCGAGCGGATGTACACGCTCACCATGTCGGCCGCACCCGCGAGCATCAGCGCCGCCATGGACAGCCAGAACCAGTGCGACAGCGCAAACACCAGATTGGCCACGCCGAAGATGGCCACGGCGGCGAAC
The DNA here is from genome assembly GCF_043104645.1 of Delftia sp. WSY_12. Taxonomy (NCBI): domain Bacteria; kingdom Pseudomonadati; phylum Pseudomonadota; class Betaproteobacteria; order Burkholderiales; family Comamonadaceae; genus Delftia; species Delftia sp. WSY_12. The sequence goes on along the minus strand of NZ_JBICKW010000058.1, from coordinate 34,758 downwards.
ATCACGCGGCCCACATGGCGCTGTATGGGGCGGGCCGACAGCCACAGGCCCATGGCCACCTCGCCCACGGTCATGGACGAGCGCAGCAGGCCCAGGCCTTCGGGCCCGACCTTGAGCACCTCGTGCGCGTACACGGGCAGCAGGGCCACCACGCCGCCCAGCAGCACGGCGAACAGGTCCAGCGAAATCGTGCCCAGGATGATGGGGCGCGTGCGGATGAAGTGGATGCCTTCGCCAAAGCGCAGCCACAGCGAGCCGCCGGCCGGCGCCATGGCTTCGGCATAGCGCACGGGCACCGTGCCCAGCAGCAGCACGGCCAGCACCAGGGACACGCCGCAGACCGCATAGGTCAGCACGGCGCCGCCCCAGGCGTAGAGCAGGCCGCCCAGCACGGGCGCCGCGATGGCGGCCGTGCGCATCAGCATGCTGTTGGTGGCCAGCGCCTGGGCCAGCTGCTCGCGCGGCACGATTTGCGGCAGCAGGCTTTGCAGGGCCGGCCCCGTGAAGGCGCGGCTGCAGCCGAACAGCACCAGCACGGCGTAGATCCAGTGCACATCGTGCGCGGCAGCGCCCTCGTGCCAGGACAGCCACAGCAGCAGCAGGGAGCACAGCGCCGCCACGGCCCAGCTGCCCGACAGCAGGCGCTTGCGGCTCATGCGGTCGCTGAGGTCGCCTGCCGGAATCAGCAGCGCCAGCATGGGCAGGAACTGGGCCAGTCCCACATAGGCCAGGGACATGGGGTCGCGCGTCAGGTCGTAGACCTGCCAGGCGACGACCACGGCCTGCATCTGCTGGGCGAACATGGACAGCATGCGCGCCATGACGAAAGGGACGAAGGCGCTGTTGCGCAGGCCGGCAGCGGGGCTGTCGGCCGAAGTGGGGGGAAGCGGGGAGGAGGGCAAGATCGGAAGTCCGTGGCAGAGCACGCGCAGTATCTGCGAAATGCCGCCGCCCTGCAGGCCGAACCGCCTGCGCCATGCTGCCGACGAAGGCATGCGGCCTGCTCCCACAAACACCGGGGACGCGGCGCGTGAACATGCCATCACGGGTCAGGCCAGAACCCCGCATCAGAGGAGCAACACACCATGTCCATGTTGTCCATGCAATACGCCGGCACCTTGATCGGGCGCGAAGCGGTCATCGATTTCCCCGATAGCAAGGCTGATGTGCGGTACACGCCGCAGGGCCAGATGGTCTGGCATGTGGTCGATTCCCTGGGCCATGTGTCCGACGGCTGTGAACGGCTCAGCTACCTGCAGGTCAGCGACAGCCTGCACTTCCTCAACTGGATCGAGAAAACCGGTTTCACCGTCAGCCAGGTCATAGACACGGCGCAGGGAACGGTGCAGGCCTTCTGGTCCTTTGCCGATCCGGCCAGCGAGGGCGGCCACCGGTCCTCCATGTTCGTCGAAGGCCGTTTCCGCTTTCGCTGAGACCCCTGCCGGTGCTGCGTGAAACATTGCGGCGGCGGCGCAACATGCCTGTTTTTTGAGCGCCACCGGCAAAGCCAAGGCTGGCGCCGCAAACACGGGTTGTCCCGAAGCTTGTCCACAGGCAGGCCCACAGTCGCTGGGCATAACCGTCACGCCATCGTCATTTTCTTCATCCAACGGAAAAGTTCCGTGGGATGTGTGCGTGTACTTTCGTCATGATTCAGGTTTTTCGTGGAATTCTGTTCCTGGATCCATCACCGGTGTGCAGCCGCCCGCCGCAGATCAAGGCCCGTGCCCCCGTGAAACATTGCGCGCCTGAGAAACAGGTCCGCAATGCCGCCGCTATGCTGGCCGCATGACCTGGCTGCTTATCGCATTGCATCTGCTGCTCATCGCGGGTTTCGGCCTGCGCATCCTTTTGCGTGACGATGTGCGCCCCGACGTTCGCATGGGCTGGCTCACCGTCATCGTGCTGCTGCCCTACGTCAGTTGCGCGCTGTACTACCTGTTTGGCGAAGTCACGCTGCGCCGCCGCGGCCGGGCCCGGTACCGCAAGGTGCAGGACTTCGCGGCAGGCGCTGCCATGGACCACGGCGCCGCCGTGCCGATAGCGGGCATCGCCCCGCAGTGGCAGGCTGCCTTCGGCTATGCGGCCTCCATCAACCGCTTTGCCGCACAGCCGGGCCACACCGCGCAGCTCATGGCCGATGGCGCCGAGGCCCGCGCCCGCATGCTGGCCGACATGGACGCCGCCCAGCATGAAATCAACGTGCTGTACTACATCTGGCTGGCTGATCACACGGGCACGGCCGTGGCCCAGGCGCTGGTGCGCGCGGCACGGCGTGGCGTGGTCTGCCGCGCCATGGTGGACGGCCTGGGCTCGCGCGCGCTGCTGCGCACCGACCTCTGGCAGCAGATGGCCCAGGCGGGCGTGCAGCTGGCCGTGGCCCTGCCCACCAGCCATCCGATCCGCGTGATGTTCACCAGCCGCCTGGACCTGCGCAACCACCGCAAGATCACCGTGATCGACCAGCGCATCACCTACTGCGGCAGCCAGAACTGCGCGGATGAAGCCTTTGCCGTCAAGGCCCGCTATGCGCCCTGGGTCGATGTCATGCTGCGCATGCAGGGTCCGGTGGTGGCGCAGATGCAGCAGGTGTTCGCCAGCGACTGGGCGCAGGCACGCAGCGTCGCCCAGGTTCCTCCCATGCCGTTGGCTGTCCGGTCCGCAAACGGTCTGCCCGACCGGCCTGCAGACGGCTTTGCCGCCGTCGTCATTGCCGAAGGCCCGGCCGAGCGGCCCCGCTCCACCTCGCAGCTCGTGTCCACGCTGCTGGCCAGCGCACGGCGCGAGGTCGTGATCTCCACCCCTTACTTCATTCCCGACGCCACGGTGCTCGAGGCCCTGTGCGCCGCCGCCTGGCGCGGCGTGCAGGTCAGTCTCATCCTGCCCGCGCGCAACGATTCGTGGATCGTGGGCGCGGCCAGCCGCAGCACCTACCGCTACCTGCTGCGTGCCGGCGTCATGCTCCATGAATTCCGCCCCGGCCTGCTGCATGCCAAGACCCTGTGCGTGGACGGGCAGGTGGCTTTGCTGGGCTCCACCAACCTTGACCTGCGCAGCTTCGACCTGAACTTCGAGAACAATGTGCTGCTGCAGGACGAGGCCGTGACCCAGGCCATCCGCCGGCGCCAGGCCGACTACATCCGCCAGTCCGACCGCATCACCGCCGCCCAGGTCCACGCCTGGCCCTGGGGCCGGCGCATCTGGAACAACCTGCTGGCGATGCTCAGTCCGGTGCTGTGAGGCGCAGCCCACAAAAAAGGCCTGCGCAGTGCAGGCCTTCAGGGCTGTGGGGCAGCAGGCGCGCTCAGCGGCCCACGCGCTCGCTCTCGACCACCATGTCCAGCACATAGGCGTAGGCCGATGCGTCGGCCGGCACGTTCTGGCGCTTGTAGCGCTGGATGCGCAGCACGTTGCGGATGCCGGGCTCGTGCTTGTAGCCCTCGATCTCGCTGTAGAAGTTCTCCCACTCGCCGGTGGAGGTCTTCACGCCGTTGTCGCCGTAGCGGATCTCGCGTACGCGCAGGCACTGGAAGTCCTTGATCAGCGGGTGGTTGCAGGCCGTGCGCTGGGGCGCCACTTCCAGGAAGATGCGTTCGCCTGCGCTGCCGTACTGGGTCTGGGCCGTGGGCGAGCCGTCGAGCTGCCAGCGCGTGCCGTCGATGAAGGTGAGCGTCAGGCGCGCAGGCTGCTTGCCTTCGCCCAGTTGCACGGACCATTGCTTGGCCGTGGGCAGGATGCGGGCCACCTTTTGCTCCAGCGCCATCAGCTGGTCGTCATCGCAGGCCATCAGCGTGCTGGCGGCGCGCTGGGTGGCGATGCGGTTGCCTTCGGTGCGGTAGCCCGTGGTTACCACGTTGCACAGGTTCTTGACGGCCAGGCGCTGGTCGGCGAACTCCAGTTGCAGGGGCCGCTTGCGCGAGGCGGCCGTCAGGAACCAGCTCTGGTCTTCGGTGCCCTGGGGCGTGAAGGCCTGGCGAAGACTCCAGTGGTAGGCGGTCAGCGATTGGGCGTCACCGGGCGGGCCGGCAGGAGCCGACACCTGGGGCTTGGCGCCGTCTTCGGCGTTGCCGCCCTTGTCGATATGGCTGCAGGCGCCGAGCCCCATGGTGACGATCACGGGCAGGCACCAGGTCCAGCTTGGCTTCATGTTGAGTTCCTTGGTTGATGGGTACAGGTACAGGCGCAGCGGCGGCAGGCTTGGGCAGCCCGGGTGCGGCATGAGCCGCACCGGCCCTGGCCGAACCGGGGCACCATAACGCAGATGCGCGGCGGTGCTTGTCAGAACGGGGCGCTATTCACATTCGTTTGCATCTATTTGATGCAGACGGAAAAACCGATTGCTGCAAAGTTGCCGGCCATTGCATTGCGCTCGGGTGAGAATAGGCGGCCAGCCGCCATGCCATCCGCAGGCAGCGGCACCGGAGCAAGGAGCAGGTTCGTGTATCGACGTTGGAGTGCAGCAAACAGGGTGCGTGGCATGCGCTGCGCAGGGGCTTTGGCCGTCATCATGGTGCTGGCGGGCTGCGGCTCGACGATTCCCCAGCATGTGCCGGTGCAGGAGAGCTTCGGCTCCACCGAGACCTTCTCGCGCATGTTCGATGCCTCGCCGGCCCAGACCTGCGAGGCGGCGCGCCGCGCGCTGCTGAGCCAGGGCTACATCGCCATGGCGCGCACGGCCGAACTCATAGAAGGCAGCAAGAGCTTCCAGCCCGACCCGGAGCTGAACCTGCAGATGAACATCCGCGTGGTCTGCGTGCCGGAGACCGCCGACGGCCAGGTCAGCATCGGCTTTGTCACGGCGCTGCAGGACCGCTATACCCTGAAGAAGAGCGCCAACTCGGCCAGCCTGGGCGTGGGTGCGCTGGGGTCCGTGTCGCTGCCGTTCTCCTCGGGCAGCGACTCCATGGTCAAGGTGGGCAGCGAGACGATTGCCAAGAGCGGCTTCTACGACAGCTTCTTCGAGCTGGTCTCGCGCTACCTGGCGCAGGACCGCGACTCCATCGCCGTGCCCACGCCGGTGGCGCCGCAGAACACGATTCCCTCGGCCGACCACTGACGCCGGCGGGCGCCACAGCCCCGTTCACGCCGCCAGGAACAGCGCCGGGTCCACCATGCTGCGGTTGAGCATCACGCCCCAGTGCAGGTGCGGGCCGGTGACGCGGCCCGTGGCGCCGACCTTGCAGAAGGCCTCTCCCGTGTCCAACTGATCGCCCAGCTTGCACTGCACGCTGCTCAGGTGGCAGTACATGCTCAGCAGGCCGCCGCCGTGGTCCAGCCACACGGTGCCGCCGTTGAAGAAATAGTCGCCCACGTCCACCACCTTGCCCGGCAGCGGCGCGACGACGTTGGTGCCGGTGGCTGCCGCGATGTCCATGCCGCTGTGCGGATTGCGCGGCTGGCCGTTGAACACGCGGCGCAGGCCGAAGCTGCTGCTGCGCCGGCCCGGCACGGGCTGGCGCATGCGCAGGTCGCCGGGGCGTGCGGGCGGCTCGGTGAACAGCGCCATGATGGTCTGCTGGTGGGCGCGCTCACGCTGGTAGCGCGCATCGTCCTCGGGCGACAGGTCCACGGTCTTGGGCGAGACCTTCAGGCGCTGCTCGGTGTACTTCTTGTCACGCACCTCGTAGGCCAGGGAGCGCGCTGCGCCTTCGCCCTTCACGGTCACGCTGTGGGTGCCAGGTGCGGCCGACAGCGCAATGCCGACCACGGCCGTCCATTCGATCATGTCGCCCACCACCAGCACGGGCACGTCGCCGGCCAGTACCTGGGGCCGCTGGGATGCGGGCCCCAGCGACAGGCGGGCCACGCCGCCGGGCACGCGGCTGTCATGGGGCCAGGGGGATTCGCTGGAGGGCGCTGCGGCCTTGGCGGCCCAGGAGGGAAGGATCAGGCCCGCGCCCGAGGCGCACAGGGATTGCACGAACAGTCGGCGGGAGCGGGGATTCGTCGTCGGTATCTGCATGGATGAAGCGGCGGGCTTGGCGCCGGCATGGGGCCGTTATCGATCGCCCCATTGTCCGCCAAGCGTGCGCCAAGCCAAACCTCTGCCGGGCCGTTCAGCGGTCCCGGCGTTCGTCACGTCCGCCGCGCCGTTCCTGCGGGCGGGATGCGTTGGCCATGCGCTGCTGCTGTTGGCGCTGCTCCTGCTGCGCGCGGGCCTGCTGCTGCTGGGCGCGCGCCTGGGCCTGCTGTGCCTGCTGGAGCTGCATGCGTTGCTGCTGCGCCTGACGCTCCTGCATCTGGGCCTGTCGTTGCGCTTGCTGCTGCGCCTGTTGTTGGGCCTGCATTCTGGCCTGCATCTGCTCCTGCGCACGGGCTTGTTGCTGTTGCTGTTGTTGCTGCAACTGCTGCTGGCGGGCCTGCATCTGCGCCTGTTCGCGGGCCTGGTCCCTGGCCTGCACCTGCATCTGCATCTGTGCCTGGCGCTGGGCCTGTTGTTGCTGCCGTTGTTGCTGTTGCTGTTGCTGCCGCGACTGCTCCTCGCCACGCAGGCGGGCGGTCTGCATCTCCATCTGCTGTTGCTGCTGCTGGCGCATGCGCGCGGCATCGGCCATGGAACGGTCGCGGTCCTGCCGGTCCTGCTGCCGCATGCCCTGCTGCGCGGCGGCAGACGACCACGAAGGCACGCGGGAATCGCGGCCCCGCTCGCCCGGCATGGCGGCAGCGGGCAGGGCGGCTGGCGGGCGCTGCACCCCTGCAGCCTGGGTCGAATGCGGAGTCTGCGGCCACTTGCCGAACTGGCCCGGCTGCGAGGCCGGCACCGGGTTCATCCTGGGCTGCAACGCTGCCTGCGGCCGGTCATCGGGCCGCAGGCCCGGGCGGCCGCGATCGGCGCCGTCATGCCGGGCAGATCCTTGCGTGGCGCCGGGCGGCAGCATGCCTTGGGAAGACGCCGGCGGGCCGCCCTGCGGTGGCCTCAGGCCCAGCCGCTGCGGCATGCCGCCATGCGCTGCGGCGGCCGCGCCTGCCATGCCGGCGGCGCCGGCCAGGGCCGCCGCGGCCATGCCGCCCGGGCGCGGATCGCCGCCCTGTGGCGGGTTGGGCGGGTTGCCGGCAGGGCGGGGCTCGACGTGCGGGTTGTTCGCGATGTGGGTGACGTTGCCACCGTTGTTGATCTGCGTGTTGCGGATGTTCTGCACCACCGTGGTCGAGCGCGTCACATAGGTGTTGTTGTTGTAGATCACGGCTGGCCGGCGCGAGGGCGGTGGCGGCGGCTCGTTGCGGTGCCAGCGGTAGCCGGGCTCGCCCCAGCGCATGCCCCAGGAGTTCCAGCCCCAGGGGCGGCGGTCCACGGACTCGGCCAGGATCACGCCTGCGCCGAAGCCGATCAGCCCCGCCACCACGGGCGCGGCCGAACTGCCCACATACACGGGTTGCGGCGCCACGATGGGGCGGTATCCGCCGTACATCGGCACCGGCTCGCCATAGACCACGCCCGGGTCGTACTGCGGCACGTAGACGGTGTCGGGCTGGGCGGGAGTGATCTCGATGAACTGCGAGGGCGCATCGATCACCGGCACCGGCAGCATGGACGACAGGGGCTCGCCCATGTCCTGGGGCGCTGGCTGGGGATCGCGCGGCGGGGCATCGGCCGCGGCCACGGCCACCTTGAGCCGGCTGGAGTCCTTGAGCGTACCGGCCTTGTAGGCGCGCTGGCGCATCACCTGGATGGCGTTCATCACGTCGGCCGGATCGTTGTAGTAGGCCCTGCCCAGGGCCGTGGTCCAGGGAATGTTGGAAGACAGCTGCGCCAGCACGTTGGGAAACTGGGCCAGGGACTTGACCGACGGGTCCCAGTCCTGGCCGTTGACGGCGTCCTGCAGTTCCTGGGGCTTGAGGCCCGGGTTCTGCCCCAGCCAGACCTCGGCGGCGCCGACCTGGTCGGGATAGGTGGAGGCGGCCAGCACCTGGGCCACAAGCTTGTCGGGGTACAGCGCAATGGGCGCCACCATCTGGTAGAGCGTCTCGGCCGACGGCGGCACATAGGCCACGGGCGTGGCGACGGGCTGGGCGCTTTCGGTGGCAGGCGGCAGCGGCGCGCTGGCGGCCTGCGGGGGCTTGTCCTGGGATTCGTTGCAGGCGCTCAGCGCCAGGGCGGCGGCCAGGCCCAGCACGCTCAGGCGCAGGGCGCCGGCGTGGGAAGCTGAGGGGGCCATGGTGCGTGCTCTGGGCACGGCGGATTGCAGCATTGCGTTCTCCTGGGCAGGAACGCCTTGCGCGCCGAAGCGGCAAGGCACATGTCATTTGAACGCCAAAGTGCACGCTGCGTTGACACCGGCGTGTCAGCCGATGCCCCCAGTCCGCGCAACTTCTGTGACGCGGTGTTTACCCAGGCGGAATCAGGCTGCGATCAAGCCGCAAGCAGGCGGGCCTGGTAGCTCTCGGCACCCTTGGACCAGGCCAGCAGGCGGTCGATGTTGGGGTGCTTGCCGGGGAAGGCGATGGCGTCCTGCGTGTGCTCGGCATACCACTCCAGGCCCAGTTCAGCGGCGGCGGGCGTGATGCTGCCGCCGTAGAGGGCGGCCAGCGCGTGGTACACGGCCAGGGAGCCGGTCTGGCCGGGCTTGTTCTCGATGGTGGCCACGACCTGGCCCTGGGCATCGGCCAGCTGCAGCGCGGCGAGGTGGGTGACGGTGGGCAGTTGCTGAAGGCGTGCGGAGAAGTTCATGCTGAAAGGCAAATCAAAGAAAGGAAGGCGGAGAAAGAACGATCGGCTCGGGGCGATCAGGCCTTGGCGGCAATCCACGCACACCAGAACAGGCTGGAGAAAAAGCGCTTGGCCTGAACGAAGCCGGCCTGGGCCAGCATCTGCTCCACTGCCTCTTCCGAGGCGGGTGGAACCGCGCCCTGCCGGATCTTGCCGAGTTTCGCATGGACGGCGGCCTCGTCCGCGCCTGCCATGCGCCAGCGCATGGCCCAGGCGTCCAGGAACAGCGGCTCGCTGTCGTAGCGATGGCGATTGCAGGCCAGGATGAAGGGCGCACCCGGCGCCAGCCTGGCCGACAGGGCCTGCAGCAGCCTGAGCTTGTCCGCATCGTCAGGAATGTGGTGCAGCACGCCGATCAGCGTGGCCGCGTCGAACACCGTGCCGGCGGGCAGGTCCTCCACCGCACAGGGTGCTGCACGCACCTGGGCCGACAGGCCGGCGGCTGCGATGCGGTCCATGGTCTGGTCCAGCATGGGGGCCGAAGGGTCGGCGGCCGTGAATGTCCACTGCGGCCTGAGCCGCGCCGTGGCCAGGATTTCCTGGCCCGTGCCACCGGCGCCGCCAATCAGCACGGACTTCGGCCCGGCATCCAGGCTGGCTGCCAGCAGGCAGGCGGCCAGCTCGTGGCAGGCGTCGTAGCCGGCCAGGGCGATGCGGCTTTGCGTCTCGTACTCGGCCGCGCGGGAGGTGTCGAACTTGGCGGCGGAAGCCGCCTGTGGCAAGGCTTGGTTCATGGCCTGGAATTGTGCTGAGGCCATGGTCCCTGCAAAAGCGCCGATGTGCGATGGCCCACCCCTGCAAAGCAGGATGGTGGGCCATCTTCGGGGGAGCGGTGCAGGTGCCCGCCAGCGGGCCGTGCGCCTACTTGCCCCAGGAGTCCTTGAGACCCGTTGCGCGGTTGAACACGGGCTTGCCCGGTGCGTGGTCCTTGCGGTCGGCCACGAAGTAGCCGAAGCGCTCGAACTGGAACTTGTCGTCAGGCTGTGCCTGGGCTAGCGACGGCTCCACGTAGGCCGTCACGACCTTGAGGCTGTCCGGGTTGAGCAGGGCTAGGAAGTCCTTGCCGCCCGCATCGGGCTGCGGGTCGGTGAACAGGCGGTCGTACAGGCGCACTTCGGCCTGCACGCCGTCGGCCGCGCCCACCCAGGTGATGGCGGCCTTGACCTTGACGCTGTCGGCGCCCGGCGTGCCGCTCTTGGTGTCGGGCACCACGGTGGCCAGCACCTTGGTGACGTTGCCCTCGGCATCCTTCTCGCAGCCGGTGCACTCGATCACGTAGCCGCCCTTCAGGCGAACCTTGTTGCCCGGGAACAGGCGCTTGTAGCCCTTGGGCGGCACTTCGGCGAAGTCCTCGCGCTCGATCCACACCTCGCGGCCCAGCGTGAAGCGGCGCACCGGCACCTGCTGGCCTTCGGCGGCGTGGGGCAGGGCGGGCAGCTCGCAGGCTTCCAGGTGCTCGGCGCTGCCGAAGACCTCAGCCCAGTTGGTCAGCTCCAGCTTCAGCGGGTCCAGGGCCACCATGCCGCGATGGGCCTGGTTCTCCAGGTCTTCGCGCAGGCAGCCTTCCAGCGTGGAGTAGTCGATCCAGGCGTAGTCCTTGGTCACGCCGATGCGCTCGCAGAAGGCCTGGATGCTCTGCGGCGTGTAGCCACGGCGGCGCAGGCCGACGATGGTGGGCATGCGCGGATCGTCCCAGCCGCTGACGATGCCGTTGTCCACCAGGTGCTTGAGCTTGCGCTTGCTGGTGATCACATAGGTCAGGTGCAGGCGCGAGAACTCGTACTGGCGCGGCTGCGGGGCAGCGATCAGGCCGCCTGCGCGCAGGTGGTCCAGCAGCCAGTCGTAGAACGGGCGCTGGTCCTCGAACTCCAGCGTGCAGATGCTGTGGGTGATGTGCTCCAGCGCGTCCTCGATGGGATGGGCGAAGGTGTACATCGGGTAGATGCACCACTGGTTGCCGGTGTTGTGGTGCTCGGCATGGCGCACGCGGTAGATGGCGGGATCGCGCAGATTGATGTTGGGCGATGCCATGTCGATCTTTGCGCGCAGCACGGCAGCGCCATCGGGCAGCTTGCCGTCGCGCATTTCGCGAAAGCGCGCCAGGTTCTCGGCCACCGTGCGGCTGCGGAACGGGCTGTCCACGCCGGGGCGCGAGAAATCGCCGCGGTTGGCCTTCATGTCGTCGGCGCTTTGCTCGTCCACATAGGCCAGGCCCTGCTCGATCAGGTACTCGGCCGCGCGGTACATGAAGTCGAAGTAGTTGCTGGCGAAGTACAGGTTCTCGTGACCGTCGGCTTCCTTCCAGCCGAAGCCCAGCCAATGGACGGCATCGATGATGCTGTCCACGTACTCCTGGTCTTCCTTCTCGGGATTGGTGTCGTCGAAGCGCAGGTGGCAGGCGCCTTGGTAGTCGCGCGCCAGGCCGAAGTTCAGGCAGATGGCCTTGGCGTGGCCCACGTGCAGGTAGCCGTTGGGCTCGGGCGGGAAGCGTGTGCGGATCTTCGCCACGTCCACCTGGCCCTGGTTGTGGTGGTCGCCATCACCGGGGCTTCCACCCCAGCGGCGCTGGGCGTAGGTACCGTTGGCCAGGTCGGCCTCGATGATTTGGCGCAGAAAGTTACTCGGTTTGACCGGATCTTTGGAGATGGGGGAGGCGTCAGCAGAGCTCATCGCAGCATTGTAGGCGCGCGCCTGCCGACCCGCTCCGGACGGCTTTCGGACAGCCGCGCCGGGCAAGGGTTGAGGCATTTGGAAACAAACTTGTATAAAAGCCTGCCATCCGTAGACCCCTGTCGCGCGTTGAGAATGCAGGGCGTATGCCGTCCCCCTGTGCCAAAGTGCGGGAAGGCGGCACCAGCGGCAATGCCTGCCACGCCTGTCCAACTTCGAGGAGAGACACCATGACAACGACAGCTTCCCCGTGGGTTGCAAGAGCAGCAGCAGCCGGCCTCGCATTGGCCGCCCTGGTGGCTTCGGGCGCCGCCCAGGCCCGGGGCGATGTGCACTGGTCCATCAGCCTGAATTCGCCGGGCATGTATGGCCCGCCCGTCTATGTGGCGCCGGCCCCCGTCTATGTGGCGCCGCCCCAGCCCATCTACTACGCTCCCCCGCCTCCGGTCTACTACGCGCCGCGCGCCGTCTACCGTGCGCCGCCCGTCGTGGTCGTTCCCGGCTATGGATACGGCTACCGTGGCGGATACCGCCATGGTCATGGCCATGGCCATGGTCACGGTCACGGTCACTGGCGCCGTTGAGCCGGACCGGGCTGGATTGACTTGTGCCGCCCTCCGGGGCGGCTTTTTCCGTGGTGCCAGCGTTGCGGCCGGGCCCGGGATGGCCCGCATAATCCAGCCCGTTGGAAACCTGGAGTGTCCCCGCCGTGAAAACCGTCTATGTCCTCAATGGCCCGAACCTGAACCTGCTGGGCCTGCGTGAACCCGCCATCTATGGCTCCCAGACCCTGGCCGATGTGCGTGCGCTGTGCGAAGCCGCCTGTGCGCGCTACGGTCTGGCCCTGGAGTTCCGCCAGAGCAACCATGAAGGCGAGCTGGTGGACTGGATCCACGAGGCCGGCCGCGTGCACGCCGAAGGCCGCCTGGCCGGCCTGATCTTCAACGCCGCCGCCTACACCCACACCAGCGTGGCCCTGCTGGATGCCGTCAAGGGCACGGGCGTGCCGCTGGTGGAGCTGCACATCAGCAACGTGCATGCGCGCGAGAGCTTCCGCCACCACTCCTACCTGTCGGCTGCGGCGCGCGCCGTGATGTGCGGCTTTGGCGTGGCCGGCTACGGCCTGGCCATCGACGCCGTGGCCCAGTGGTGAACACGCCTGTCGCCATAGAGCGCCTGCGCGCCCGTGCGCGGCGCCTGACCACGCCGCTGTCTGCCGCGCGGCCCGAAGACGGCCACATGGTCTGGCATGTCTGGGGCGAGGCGCGCGCGGGCGTGCTGCCGGTGGTCATGCTGCACGGCGGCAGCGGCAGCTGGACGCACTGGCTGCGCTGCATGGACGCTCTGCTGGCCCAGGGCCGCCAGCTGTGGATACCGGACCTGCCGGGCTTTGGCGATTCCGATGGGGTGCCAGGCGGCCAGGATGCCGACACCCTGGTCGAGCCGCTGCGCCAGGGCCTGCGGCAACTGCTGGCCGATGGCGGAGCGCCCGCCGCCCCGCTGTGCGATCTGGTCGGCTTCTCTTTTGGCGGCATGACGGCCGGCATGCTGGCGGCTGCCGACGGCACGCTGGCCCGGCGCCTGGTGCTGGCCGGGGCGCCCGGCATGGGCGTGGGCAAGGGCCTGGCCGTGCGGCTCAAGGGCTGGCGCCACCTGGCCACGCCCGAGGCGCAGGCCGTGGCCCACCGCTACAACCTGCAGGCGCTGATGCTGCATGACGCCAGCCTCATCGACGAGGACACGCTGGCCCTGCATGTGCTCAATGTGGAGCGCGACCGCCTTCCACGCCGCCGCCTCTCGCACACCGATGTGCTGGCCCGCGCCCTGCAGGCCGTGGACGGCCCCGTATGGGCCATCTATGGCGAGCACGACGCGCTCTACCCGGGACCGATGATGCAGGAGCTGGCCCAGGCCTTTGCACGCCATGCGCGCGACTTCCGGGGGCTGGCCCTGGTGCCCGGCGCGGGCCACTGGGTCATGCATGAGCGTCCCGATGCCTTTGTGGCGGCATTGACCGCTGCGCTGGATGCCTGAGCGCATGCGCCCCATCGAGCTGCATGAGGTGCAGTGGACCGCCATGCGCGCCCAGGGCGCGGGCGGCCAGAACGTGAACAAGGTCTCCAGCGCCGTGCACCTGCGCTTCGACGTGCGCGCCTCGCGCCTGCCCGAGGCCGTGCAGCAGCGCCTGCTGGCCCTGCGCGACGGCCGCATCACCAACGAGGGCGTGGTCGTCATCAAGGCCCAGCAATACCGCACGCAGGAGCAGAACCTGCGCGCCGCGCTGCAGCGGCTCAACGCGCTGGTGGCCGCCGCCTATCCCGAACCCATTCTTCGCCGCGCCACCCGGCCCACGCTGGGATCGCAGCGGCGGCGCCTGGACAGCAAGAGCCGGCACAGCGCCACCAAGGCCCTGCGGGGCCGCCCGCGCGACGATTGAGCCGGCCAGCGCAACAATGTGTGCCGCCTTTGGCGGCTTGGCGCGGCCCGCTTGCGTCCCTACATTAGGGGAATGCAAGATTTTCACGCTTCCCTCGATTCCGGCGCATCCTCCATAGCCGCTTCGGCCGGCACTCGGCTGCCCGTGCTCTACGTCTCCCATGGCTCGCCCATGTTCGCGCTGGAGCCGGGTGAAACAGGCCCCGTGCTCGCGCAATGGGGCAGGGCGCTGCGCCAGGCCCACGGCCCGCTGCGCGGCGTGGTCGTCATGTCGCCGCACTGGATGTCGCATGGCGTGGAAGTCATGACCGGAGCCACGCCCTCCACCTGGCACGACTTCGGCGGCTTCCCGCCCGCGCTCTACGAACTGCAGTACCCGGCCCCCGGCGCGCCCCAGCTGGCGCAGGAAGTCATGGACCGCCTGCAGGCCGCAGGCATTGCCGCCAGCGCCAACGCGCAGCGGCCCTTCGACCACGGCGCCTGGGTGCCGCTGATGCATTTGCTGCCCGATGCCGACCTGCCCGTGGTCCAGCTGTCCCTTCCCGCCTCGGCCGGGCCGGCCGAAACCCATGCGCTGGGCGCGGCCCTGGCGGCGCTGCGCGATGAGGGCGTGCTCATCGTCGGCTCCGGCAGCATGACGCACAACCTGGGCGAATTCCGGGGCGGCACGGGCGAGGCCACGGTGCGGGTGGACGACGCCGTGCAGGCTCTGCGCAGCCAGGATGGCCTGCAGGACGACCATGCCGTCGGCGGCTCCAGCGCCTCCTCGCCCTACGTGCAGGATTTCAGCCGCTGGATCGAGTCGCGCCTGCAGGCGCAGGACCTGCCCGCGCTGCTGGACTACCGCGCACGCGCTCCCTCGGCCCGGCGCGCCCATCCCAGCGAAGAGCACTTCATGCCGCTGTACTTCGCCCTGGGCGCGGCCGGCGCCACGGCGCGGCCTCGGTATCTGAGCCGCGAAGTCATGTACTCCATCCTGGCCATGGATGCGATGGCCTTCGAGGACGCGCAGGCGGCATAACCTCCTGCCCCCGCGGACTTGGCGAGGCGCCACAATGGCGCGTTGCCCGGGACCACCCCGGTCCCGGAAATCGCTTAAAAACCAAGGAGTCCGTGATGATCGACCTGCCCCTGCTGGCGCTGGAGCGCCCCGCACAACCCGCACCGGGGCAGCAGCCCTGGCTGCTGGTGCTCATGCATGGCGTTGGCAGCAATGAACAGGACCTGTTCGGCCTCGCATCGTTCGTGCCGCCGCAGTTCCACGTGCTCAGCCTGCGTGCCCCGTTTTCCATGGGGCCCAGTGCCCATGCCTGGTTCCAGTTCACGGTGGATGCCAACGGCACGCGCCACATCCACGCATCGCAGGAAGAGCACAGCCGCGCCCTGGTGGCCCAGACCGTGCAGCAGGCCGGCGCGCGGCTGGGCATTCCTGCCCAGCGTACCGTGGCGGGCGGCTTCAGCCAGGGCGGCATCATGGCGCTCAGCCTGCTGCTGACCCAGCCCGCGCTGCTGCGCGCCGCCATGTGCTGGCACAGCCGCCTGCTGCCCGAGGCCTTGCCGCACCAGGCCCCTGACGCGGCCTTCGACGGCAAGTCGCTCTGGGTCAGCCACGGCACCTACGACAACGTCATCCCGCTGACCAGCGCCCACGCCATTCGCAGCCACGTGCAGCGCCTGCCGCTGCAACTGAGCTACCACGAATACCCGAGCATGCATGAGATCCGCCCCGACGAGCTGCAGGCCGCCATGGCCTGGCTCCAGGATCTGGGCACGCAGGGCTGAGCCTGCTGCACCGCCCCCTTCTTGTGCGCAGGCTGGCCGCGTAAGCCGGGTAACGCCTTGTTGCCTGGCGCGCACAAGGGCCTGCGCGGGCAGCGGGGCGGCTTATAAACACCAGTCAGGGGCTGGTGTCAGGAAAGCCCGGGAACCCCGGTTGTGCTTTGCTGTCGCACGTCCTGCGGCAACTGTGCTGCCAGCCCCCTGCCCAAGCCAAAGGACCCCTCCATGCCAGAACGCGACCCCCAAGACTTCCGCCCCCGCGCCAGATCCTCCGGCCCATCGGCTTTCGGCATCGCCGCAGCGGTACTGGCGGCTGCCGCCGTGGGGGGCGCAGCCTGGTGGTACTGGTGGCGTCCCGCCGACGTGTCCGAGGCGCCGCCCGAAGTGGCAGAGGCGCCCGCCCAGCCTGCCGAGCCTGAACCCGTCCCCGCGCCCGAGCTGACCGAGCCCCAGAACCCTGTCGATGCGCTGGAGCCACCCGCGCCCGGCCTGCCCGCGCTGCAGGACTCCGACGCCCATGTCGCCCAGGCCCTGAACGGCCTGCTGGGCCGTGACAAGGCAGGCAGCTTTCTGCAGATGGACGGTTTTGTGCGCCGCGCCGTGGCCACCGTGGACAACCTGACCCGCTCCCAGGCCCCTGCACGGCTTTGGCCCGTGCACCCCGCGCCGCAGCGTTTCACGGTGGAGGGCGCGGCGGAGGCCGGGGAGGCACAGGCCATCTCCCCCGCCAACGCCGCACGCTACAAGGCCTTCGTGGCCTTCGCCGAGTCCATTCCCATGGACGGGGCCGTCAAGCTCTATGCCCGGCTGTATCCCCTGTTCCAGACCGCCTATGAAGACCTGGGCTATCCCAGCCGCTATTTCAACGATCGTCTCATTGCCGTCATAGACCATCTGCGCGCCGCGCCCGAGCCCGCTGGCCCGGTGCAGGTCAGGCTGACCAAGGTGGAGGGCGAGGTGCCTTCCGTCCAGCCCTGGGTGCGCTACGAATACGCCGACCCGGAGCTGCAGGCCCTGTCCAGCGGCCAGAAGATGCTGGTGCGCGTGGGGCTGGACAACGAGCGCCGCCTCAAGGCCGTGCTGGGCGAGTTGCGCCGCCGCATCGCCACCGGCGAGATGGCCAAGCCTGCGGGCTGAGGCCAGTCTCCATCCGCCTCAGCCTGCGGCCGGCAGGGGCAGGGCGGTCTTGTACCGCACCTGCTTGAGCGTGAAGCTGGAGCGGATCTTCTCTATGCCCGGAATCGGCGTGAGCTGCTCCACGATGAAGCGCTCCAGCGCACCGATGTCGGCCAGGGCCACGCGGATCAGGTAGTCGGCGTCGCCGCTCATCAGGTAGCACTCCATGACTTCGTCGTGCTCGGCAATGCGGCGCTCGAAGTCGGCCAGCGATTCCTTGGCCTGGGACTTGAGGCTGATGTTGATGAACACGTTCAGCCCCAGCCCCAGGGCCGACGCATTGGCCAGCGCCACATAGCGCGCGATCACGCCGGCCTTCTCCAGCGCCTTGACGCGCGCCAGGCAGGGCGAGGGCGACAGGTGCACGCGGCGCGCCAGTTCCACGTTGGACAGCGAGCCGTCCGTTTGCAACTCGGCCAGAATGCGCAAGTCGATGGTGTCCAGTTTCATGTGCCGGATTTTATGTAGATGCCGGCATGAAATGCTGGAATATGGCGTTTCCCTTATCCATGAACGGCTGCTCATGCCGGTCCGCCAGTCCTAAAGTGGCGGGCATGAACGCACCCACGCCGCTGGCCACGCTGGCCGATATCGATACCGATCCCCAGGAAACCACCGAATGGCGGGAGGCCTTCGCGGCCCTGGTCGCCGCCGAGGGGCCGCAGCGCGCGCGCTTCGTGCTCGAAGAGCTGGCGCGCATGGCGCGCGAGCAGCGCCTGGGCTGGCAGCCCGACCTGAATACGCCCTATGTGAACACCGTGGCCGCGCAGCAGCAGCCGGTGTTTCCGGGCGACCTGGCCATGGAGGAGCGGCTGGCGTCCATCATGCGCTGGAACGCGCTGGCCATGGTGGTGCGCGCCAACCAGGCCTATGGCGAGCTGGGCGGGCACATCGCCAGCTACGCCAGCGCGGCCGACCTGTTCGAGACCGGGTTCAACCATTTCTTCCATGCCCGGGAGGGGCTGGCGCCGGGCCAGCACCGGGGCGACCTGGTGTTCTTCCAGCCGCACAGCGCCCCCGGCGTGTATGCGCGCGCCTTCCTGGAAGGGCGGCTGAGCGAGCAGGACCTGCAGCACTATCGGCAGGAGATCAGCGCGCCGGCCGCTGGCGCGCAAGGCCTGTCCAGCTATCCCCATCCCTGGCTGATGCCCGATTTCTGGCAGTTCCCGACGGGCTCCATGGGCATAGGCCCCATCAGCAGCATCTACCACGCGCGCTTCATGCGCTATCTCACGCACCGCCGCCTGCTGGACTGCCAGGAGCGCAAGGTCTGGGGCGTGTTCGGCGACGGCGAGATGGACGAGCCCGAAAGCATGAGTGCCCTCACGCTGGCCGCGCGCGAGGGGCTGGACAACCTGGTCTGGGTGGTCAACTGCAATCTGCAGCGCCTGGACGGCCCGGTGCGCGGCAACGGCCGCATCGTCGATGAGCTGGAGCGGCTGTTCGCCGGCGCGGGCTGGAACGTGGTCAAGCTGCTGTGGGGCAGCGACTGGGACGGGCTGTTGGCTCGCGACATCACCGGCACCCTGGCACGCACGCTGGGCGGCACGGTGGACGGGCAGATGCAGACGTTCGCCGCCAAGGACGGCCGCTACAACCGCGAGCATTTCTTTGGACAGAACCCCGAGCTCGCCGCCCTGGCCCAGGGCCTGACGGACGAGCAGATCGACCGCTTGAAGCGCGGCGGCCATGATCTGGTGAAGATCCATGCGGCCTATGCAGCGGCTGCCGCCCATCGCGGCCAGCCCACGGTGATCCTGGCCCATACCAAGAAGGGCTACGGCATGGGCTCGGCCGGGCAGGGCAAGATGACCACGCACAGCCAGAAGAAGCTGGACGAGACCGACCTGATCGAGTTCCGCAACCGCTTCAACCTGCCGCTCAGTGACGAGCAGGCCAAGGGCCTGGCCTTCCACAAGCCTGCCGATGACAGTGCCGAGATGCAGTACCTGCGCGAGCGCCGAACGGCCCTGGGCGGCGCACTGCCGCGCCGCGAAACGGTGTGCGACCGCGTGTCCGTTCCAGCGCTGGAGCAATACGCCCAGTTCGCGCTGGCACCTGCCGGCAAGGAAATGAGCACCACCATGGCCTTCGTGCGCATGCTGGGCAGCCTGCTCAAGGATGCGCAGCTGGGCCCGCGCATCGTGCCCATCGTGGCCGACGAGGCGCGCACCTTCGGCATGGCCAACCTGTTCAAGCAGGTGGGCATCTACAGCAGCCTGGGCCAGCGCTACGCGCCCGAGGACATCGGCTCGGTGCTGTCCTACCGCGAGGCGCTGGACGGCCAGATCCTGGAGGAGGGCATCAGCGAGGCCGGCGCCGTCGCCAGCTGGACGGCGGCGGCCACCAGCTACAGCGTGCACGGCCTGGCCATGCTTCCGTTCTACATCTACTACTCCATGTTCGGCTTCCAGCGCGTGGGCGACGCCATCTGGGCGGCGGCCGACCAGCGGGCGCGCGGCTTTTTGCTGGGCGCCACCTCGGGCCGCACCACGCTGGGCGGAGAAGGCCTGCAGCACCAGGACGGCTCCAGCCATCTGGTGGCGGCCACCATTCCCAACTGCAAGGCCTGGGACCCTGCGCATGCCGGCGAACTCGCCGTGATCCTGGACGCCGGCATGCGCGAGATGCTGGTCGAGCAGCGCGATGTCTTCTACTACGTCACGCTGATGAACGAGAACTATGCCCAGCCCGACCTGCCCGCAGGCGCTGCCGAAGGCGTGCTGCGCGGCGCCTATGTGTTCAGCCGCTTTGGCGATGCGGACCGTGCCACGCAGCATGTCACCTTGCTGGGATCGGGCGCCATCCTCACCGAAGTGCTCAAGGCCGCCGAGCAATTGGCCAGCGAGGGCATGGCCGCCACCGTGGTCAGCGTGACCAGCTGGAGCGAGCTGGCGCGCGATGGCGTGGCCTGCGAGCAGCGCATGCTGGCGGGCGAGGCACCTGGCCAGCCCTGGATCGCGCAGCTGCTGCACGGTACGCAGGGCCCGGTGATTGCCGCCACCGACTATGTGCGCGCGGTGCCCGAGACCGTGCGCGCCTTCCTGCCCGCAGGCCGCCGTTTCCTCACGCTGGGCACGGACGGCTTCGGCCGCAGCGACACGCGTGCGGCGCTGCGCGGCTACTTTGGGGTGGATGCACACAGCGTGGCGCAGGCCGCGCGCCGGATGATCCACGCGGGTTGAGCCGAGCCTGTCCACGCACCCGGCATCCCCGGGATGTACACATGGCGGCCCCTTCGCGGGGCCGCTTTGCATTGCTGCGCCCCATTTGCGCCGCCACTTTTCCTATGGATGGATTAAGCCCGCGTTAAATGCGCAAGTGGCTTATCTTTTTCGTCGGCTTGCATCAAAAAATAGGGTGATTCCACTAGAATTTGTATATATAAGAAGATATTGCGCAAAGAGATTGATATTTGCTGCAATGGTTGCATGCGTTGGGTGGAATATCTCGTCAATATCCGATTTTCTCTTTCAATAATAATTTATTTCACGGGATAGAAGACGATGAAACTCTCGCTCAAGCAAGGCCTGCTGTGCGTGGCCGTGCTGTCGGCTGCCGCATGGCAGCTCGCCATCTCGGCACCGGCGCCCGAGGTGGATCATGCGCAAATGCCGCAGATCATCGATGACCTGCCCGCCGACTATGCGGCGGACCTGAGCGCCGAGCAAAGAAACCTGGTGGACCGTGGCCGTTATATCGCGCGACTGGGTGATTGCGTGGCCTGCCATACCGGAAATAAAACACAGCCCATGGGTGGTGGCCTGGCGCTGGAGACGCCATTCGGCAAGATCTATTCCACCAATATCTCGCCCGACGCCGATACGGGCATGGGCAAATACAGCTTCGAGCAGTTCGACCGCGCCATGCGCAAGGGCGTGGCGGCCGATGGCCGCAACATGTACCCGGCCATGCCCTATCCCTCCTACGCCAAGATGACGGCCGAGGACATGCAGGCCCTGTATGCCTACCTGATGCAGGGCGTGGCGCCCGTGAAGGCGGCCAACAAGGAGTCCGACCTGGGCTTTCCCTTCAACCAGCGCTGGGGCCTGGCGCTGTGGAACTGGGTGTTTCTGGATGACGCGCCCTTCCAGCCCCAACCGCAGCAAACTGCCCAGTGGAACCGGGGCGCCTACCTGGTGCAGGGCCTGGGCCACTGCGGCGCCTGCCATACGCCGCGCGGCGTGGGCTTCCAGGAAAAGACCATGACCGGCGAGGGCCGCAAGGGCGAGTACTTCCTGGCCGGCGAGACCGTGGAGAACTGGCGCGCACTGAGCCTGCGCGACCTGTGGACACCCGAGGAGACCGCCCAGTTGCTCAAGACCGGGCGCAACAGCCACGGCACGGTCTCCGGCAACATGGTCGATGTGGTCCAGCACAGCACCCAGTACATGAGTGACGAGGACCTGTTGGCCATCGGCATCTATCTGAAGTCGCTGCCCGCAGGCAAGAACGACCTGCCCATGCAGGTGGCCCAGGGGCCGGGGCCGGTCATCGCCCCGCATCCGGCGTCGCAGGCTTCCGTGCATGCGCCGTCCGCCACGTCGGCAGTGTCTTCCGATGTGCCTGCCGATCTCTACGCCAGCCGGGGCGGCCTGGGCTATCTGCAGTTCTGCGCCGACTGCCACCGTGCCGATGGCGGCGGCGTGAAGGACGTGTTCCCGCCACTGGCCGGCAATTTCTCGCTGCAGTCGCAGGACCCGTCCACGCTGATCCATCTGATGCTGGCGGGCTGGAAGGCGCCCGTCACGCAAAGCCACGCCCGGCCGCTGACCATGCCCGCCTTCGCACAGCTCAAGGATGCAGAGATCGCCGACATCCTCAACTTCGCCCGCAAGAGCTGGGGCCGTGCCGATGCGCGCGAGATCCATGCCAGGGAGGTGCAATCCATGCGCAAGCAGCTCGATGCCAAGGGCGAAAGCGCACGCCCCTTCGAGACGCCGCGCCTGGCCGCCATGCTGGACGAATCCAATGCGAAGCAACTAGTCTACGGCGCCCGCCTGAACATTGAGACGCGCGACCTGCTGCCCAGGAATGTGGGCAACGCGCTGAACTGCGCCAGCTGCCACCTGAACGCGGGCACGGTGGCCGATGGTTCGCCCTACATCGGTGTCTCGGCCTTCTTCCCCGGCTATGCGCCGCGCGCGGGCCGCGTCATCACGCTGGAGGACCGCATCAATGGCTGCTTCCTGCGCTCCATGAACGGCAAGCCGCTGCCGCTGGAGTCCGACGAGATCAGGGCCATGGTCGCCTACTTCGACTGGATGCGCCGCGAAACCAAGCCCGAGGACAAGGTCGAAGGCCGGGGCGTGGGCAAGATCAGCCAGTCCATCGTGCCCAACGTGGACAACGGCAAGAAGGTCTATGCGGCCCAGTGCGCGGTCTGCCATGGCGGCGAGGGCGAAGGCGTGAAGAACGCCAAGGGCCAGTGGGTCTATCCGCCGCTGTGGGGTGACCAGTCCTTCAACATCGGCGCGGGCATGGCGCGCACCTACACGGCAGCGGCCTTCGTCAAGCGCAACATGCCCATCGCCTTCCATGGCAATTTCCCGCTGGGCCAGGGCGGCCTCAGCGACCAGGAGGCCGTGGACGTGGCCGAGTACTTCAGCCACCAGCCGCGCCCGGACTTTGCCAACAAGCACAAGGACTGGCCCAAGGACAAGAAGCCGGCCGACGCGCGGTACTGATGCGCCATCGAGGGAGAAGAAGGCGTTCCCGCCACGCGGCGGGCGCCTGAAGGCGGAGCAGGGAGCGATTCCTGCCCCGCCTTTTTTCGAAGGCAGTGCCCAGTCTTGCGCGCGCTGCAGATCCTTCTTGGCGGCGGCCAGTTCATTGCCCAGCCCCTGCACGTGTTGCTGCCGTTGCCTGGTCATCTGCTGCAGCCCGCAGGCTTGGTTCCAGGCCTTCCCGGCAGCGCGTTCGGCGTGCTCAGCCCGCGCGCTGCAGCAGCACCGGCACCGAGGAGGCCAGCAGCGCCACGCCGGACAGGCACAGCAGGCCCAGCACGATCTGCCGGAAACGCATCTCGCTGATGCCGATATAGAGCCTGGAGCCCAGCAGCGATGGAATGAGCATGGCCGGCGCCACGATGGCGAACAGCGGCAGCATGCTGCGCGCGACCATGCCGGTGCCCAGGTAGGTGGCCATGGTCACGGCCAGCATGGACAGGTTGAAGTTCTGGATGACCGAGCGCTGCTCATCCTTGGGGTAGCCGCGCAGCGTGCACCACAGCGTGGGCAGCGTGCCCGTGAAGCCGCCCAGTCCGCCCATCACGCCGCCCGCCAGGCCCACGGCGCCGTCTGCCACACTGCCGCCGCGCGCCAGCCTGGGCAGGCGGGCCGACAGCAGCATCACCGGGCACCACAGCACCAGCATGCCGCCCAGCAGGGCCTTGAACCAGGCCATGTCCAGGTGCGGCAGCAGCAAGACACCCAGCGGAATGCCGGCAAGACCGCCCAGGATGAAGGGCAGCAGCTTTGCCAGCGCAAACCCGCGTCGCACGGTGATGGCCGACAGCACCTGGCCCAGCAGCGAGCCGAAGACGGTGAGCACGGCCGCATCGCGCGGCTCCAGCACCCAGGCCCAGAACGACATGGCCACCATGCCGAAGGCAAAGCCCGACAGGCCCTGCACGAATCCGGCCGCCGCCGCGCCCAGCGCGATGATGAAAAACATGCCATCCATGGTCTGCCTGGTCCTTTCGTTCTGGGTGTGCAAGACGCCGGAATTCTGGAACGCATGCATAAGCAGAAATTCGTTTGTTTTTATTGTTCAATATGGTTTTGCTTATGACGCGCCACGCCTGAATTCATGCCGCAAAACCGCACTGCATCGACCGCTGCCCAACTGGCCCACCGCATGGCCACGCGTTTGAAGATGAAGCATTTGCTGCTGCTGCGCTCCATCAGCGAGCTGGGCACGCTGACCCGCGTGGCCGTGCGCATGGCCACCAGCCAGCCCGCCGTGACCCAGGCCCTGGCCGAGCTGGAGTCATTGTTCGGCGCGCCGCTGTTCCTGCGTTCTGCGCGCGGCATGGAGCCCACGGAGCTGGGCGCGCTGGTGCTGGCGCGCGCCCGGGGCATGCTGGCCGATCTGGACCATTGGGCCCACGACATCGAGGCCGTGGGGCAGCAGCGTGCGGCGCACCTGCAGGTGGGTGTCATCCCCTTCCTGCCGGCGCGCATGTTGGCCGATGCCATCGGCAGGACGCGGCCGCAAGGCCGGCGCATCACGGTCACGCTGCATGAGGACACCAGCGACCGCCTGCTGCAAAAGTTGCGCGCACATGAGCTGGACTGCGTGATTGGCCGCGCCTCGGCCGTGCTGGACATGAGCGGCATACGGCACAGCGTGCTTTATGAGCAGGAGCCTCGCCTGATCGCCCACCGCAGCCTGGCCACGCGGCTGGGGCGCCGGCCTCTGCAGTGGGCCGAACTCACGGGGCTTGACTGGGTGCTGGGCCAGCGCCGCACGCCCATGCGCGAGCAGATCATCGACTTTTTTCTGCGCGCGGGCGTGGAGCCGCCGCCGCCGTTTGTGGAAACGCTCTCGGCCAAGGTGATCGGCGAACTGGTGGCGGCCAATGAGCGGGCCGTGTCCATCGTGCCGGCCGACATTGCCGAGGAACTGGTGCGCATCGCGGGCGTGGGCATTGTGCGCCACCGTTTCGGCTGGACCCTGCCACCCATCACCCTGTTCGAGCGCAAGGCGGGCGGGCAGTACGAGGAGCAGCGCCTGTTTGCCCAGGCCCTGAAGGAGGTTTGCTCCGATCAGGGGTGACGGGTGGCCGGCTTGAAGAGCGCAGCCAGCAGCGGCTCCAGCGTGGGGAATTCCAGGGCAAAGCGGGCGCGGTCCACGAAGAAGGCTTCGCAGGCCACGGCGAAGAATTCGGCGGGCGCCGTGGCGCCATAGCCGTCCAGCCAGGGCCATTCGCCGCCAAAGCGTTCGGCGATGGTGATCTGCTCACGGAAGGCGTCGTAGGCCGGCGCCCAGGCGGCCTGCCATATCTCGCGGGCCTGGCGCGCGGAGCCGCTGCCCATGAAACCGGGCGGCAGGGGCGGGCAGCCATCGGCGCCGCCGTTGCGCATGTCGATCTTGTGGGCGAATTCGTGGATCACCACGTTGGCGGCCTGGCCGCCGTGACCGTGGTGGCTGGCATGCGGCCCGCGGCCTGCGCCGATGGCCTGCCAGCTCAGCATGACGGGGCCGCCATGCATGGCCTCGCCCATTATCACTTCGTCGTAGTCGTGGATGACGCCGGCCTCGTCCATGCTCTGGCGCCGTGCCACGGCATCGCCCGGGTGCACCACGATGCCGACAAAGTCGTCATACCAGGACAGCGCGCCCTGCGGCTCGCCCCAATGCAGCAGTGGCAGGCAGGCCTGGGCGGCAATCTCCAGCGCCATGGCGTCGCTCACTTGCAGGCCGTGCGCGCCGTGGAAGCGCTTGCGCTGCAGGAAGACGGCGGCCAGTGCGCGCAGCTTCGATTGCTCCTCCAGCGTCAGCGAGGAAAGAAAGGGGTAGGCGGCCAGTGTGGACAGCCACAGTGGCGCTGGTATCTCGGGCACCGGCGAGACGGCGGAGCGTGCGCGGCGGCCCAGCCGCCGGGCCCAGTGGCCCAGTTGTCGCCAGAGGCTCATCGTTGGGGCGCCTGTTCAAGTACTTCGGACAGCGGCAGGCGCCGCAGGCCCTGGCCCTGCTCCCAGCGCAGCACTTCGGCGCGCGGCACGGCGGCTGCCAAATCCCAGTCGCTGAGCACCACACGCCGCAGGCCATCGCCCAGTTCATGGTCGGCCGGGCGGTGCGTGTGGCCGTGGACCAGGGTGGCGGCGCGTGCGGCGCGCAGCCAGCTGCGCGTGGCCTCGGCATCCAGGTCGGCATAGGTGGGCATGGCGGCGGTGTGGCTGGCGGAGGGGGCGGCTGCGTCCGCTCCGGCCGATTCACGTTTGCGCGATTCGCTCTCCTGCCGGATGCCGCGTGCCTGCTCGCGGCGCAGCGGCAGCGGCTGCGCCAGGAAGGCCGCCTGCCACGCGGCGGAGCGCGCCATGGCGCGAAAGCGCTGGTAGTCCGTATCGTCCAGGCACAAGGCATCGCCATGGCTGAGCAGGATGCGCTGGTCGCCGCAGTCGAGCACGGTGGGGTCGGCCAGCGTGGTCGTGCCGCACAGCGCATCGAACTGCGCTCCGGTCAGGAAGTCGCGGTTGCCCTGCATGAAGAACAGCGGCCTGCGGGCGGCGGCCTCGCGCAGGGTGGCGGCGCAATCGGCCTCGAAACTGCCGGGATCCAGCAAGGCGTCGTCGCCCACCCAGACTTCGAACAGGTCACCGAGCAGAAAGACGGCATCGGCCTGCGTGGCGTGCAGGTAGCGGCGAAAGGCCTGCACGGTGGCGGGCTCGCAGGCCTGCAGGTGCAGGTCGGAGATGAAGTCCAGCGTGCGCCAGGCCGCGGGCAGTGTCCATTCGGCCGCAATGGGCGGCACGCAGGGAGGGCGAGGTGCGGCAGTCTGGGCCATGGGCGGGTGCGCGCCCGGCAAGGGCGCTGCATGAAGGCTGGGGAAGGCTCTGGAGCAGGGCTGTTGTCCATGGGCACGGACAGGGGCGGGCCATGTGCATGGACAACAGGGCGGCTGCACGCCAAGGGGGCAGCCGCCTTGTCGGAAGGGCGCCTGATTACAGGGCCACGGCCTTTTCGATGATCACGTCATCCTTGGGCACGTCCTGGTGGCCGCCGTTGCGGCCGGTCTTCACGCCGCGCAGCTTGTCCACGATCTCGGTGCCCTTGACCACCTTGCCGAACACGGCATAGCCCCAGCCCTGGGCGCTGGGCGAGGTGTGGTTCAGGAAGCCGTTGTCGGCCACGTTGATGAAGAACTGGGCGGTGGCCGAGTGCGGGTCGCCGGTACGGGCCATGGCGATGGTGTACTTGTCGTTCTTCAGGCCGTTCTTGGCCTCGTTCTCGATGGGCGCATCGGTGCCCTTTTGCTTCATGCCGGGCTCGAAGCCGCCGCCCTGGATCATGAAGCCATCGATGATGCGATGGAAGATGGTGTTGTCGTAGTGGCCCTTGTTCACATAGGCCAGGAAGTTCTCGGTGCTCTTGGGGGCCTTGGCGGCGTCGAGTTCGAGGGTGATGACGCCGTGGTCGGCGATGTGGAGTTCGACTTGGGGATTGCTCATGGCGATTCCTTGTTGGGTGGAGGGCAGGGGCGTGCCACGCTGGGCGCGGCGCGCGGTTTACTTGACTTCGGTGGCCGAGAGGATGGTCACCGGCTTGGTGGGTACATTCTGGTGCATGCCCTGGTTGCCCGTGGCCACCGTGCGGATTTTGTCCACCACATCCATGCCCTGGACCACGCGGCCGAAGACGGCGTAGCCGTGTCCGTCAGGCTTGGGTGCGTTGAGCATGTCGTTGTTCACCACGTTGATGAAGAACTGCGAGGTGGCCGAGTTGGGATTGCCAGTGCGCGCCATGGCGATGGTGCCCCGGTCATTCTTGAGGCCGTTGTCCGCTTCCAGCGGAATCGGCGCGCGCGTGGGCTTTTCCTTGAGGCTGGCATCCATGCCGCCGCCCTGGATCATGAAGCCGTCCATCACGCGGTGGAACACCGTGCCGTCATAGTGCTTGTCGCGCACGTACTGCATGAAGTTGGCCACGGTCTTGGGGGCCTTGGCCTCGTTCAGCTCCAGCACGATGTCGCCCATGCTGGTCTTGAGCTGCACCTTGGGTGTGGCGTTCTGCGCCATGGCGGGCAGGGCGGTGCAAAGGGAAGCGGCCAGGGCCATGCCGGCCAGGGAAAGCGACGCAATGCGGCGTGTGGTCATGCAAATCTCCTGAGAAAGCCAAAGGGCTGGGGGATGGAGTGGGAAAACCCGGGCAGGTTCCTGCGCGTGCGCGCAGGCGTGGCAAGACCCAAATGGCGCGCAGACCGCCGTGCCTGGGCGCCGGGGTGCGCGTGTGGGCCGTGTCTTCTATTTGGTGCCGGTGACTGGAGCCAGCAATTCGCGCAGCAGCTTGAGCTTGGGCCGCACGCTGGCAGCACGGCCGTCCAGGCCTTGTGCCTTGCCGTAGGCCTCGTAGG
Source organism: Delftia sp. WSY_12 (assembly GCF_043104645.1). NCBI lineage: Bacteria > Pseudomonadati > Pseudomonadota > Betaproteobacteria > Burkholderiales > Comamonadaceae > Delftia > Delftia sp. WSY_12. Next base: position 6,913 of record NZ_JBICKW010000058.1, on the reverse strand, counting down.
CCAGGCGGGCGTGGATGTCGCCCAGATTCTCGTAGGCAACGCCGTAGTTGGGGTTGTTGCGCACGGCCGACTCCAGGGCGGAGCGGGCCTTGTCGAGCTGGTTCTGGCCTGCGTAGATGACGGCCAGGTTGTTGTAGGGCTCGGGCAGCTCGGGGTAGTCCTCGATGAGCTGGTTCAGCGCGGCGATGGCCTCGTCGGTCTTGCCGCTGTCGGTCAGGGCCACGGCCTTGAGAAAGCGCATCTGGGGGTCGCGTGCGTTCTTGGCAAGATAGGCTTCGGCGCGTGCCAGGGCCTGGGTGCTTTTGCCGTTGCGCAGCAACTGGTTCACTTCCGTATAGTCGTCGGCGTGGGCGTGGCCTGTTGCGAGCAGGGCCGCCAGTGCCGCGAGGCGCAGGGCGGAGCGAAACGAGTTGCGTAGAGGCATGTAGGTGCTTTCGGGGCCTCGGGGAAACGCCCCGCGGCGCGGGCTTATACTGCTGTGAATTGTAGCTGAGGGGTGTGCTGGGTCACACGGGCTCTGCGCCTGCCGCTCCTGCTCCCTGCTGAGCATGCCTGCATCGGCGCCAAGGGTCCGGCGGCGCGTGGGACGCGCCCCCTGCAGCGGCCCTTTCTCCCCTGATGAACATCCATGAGTTTGCGTATCTACAACACGCTGTCGCGTGCATTGGAAGCGTTTTCGCCAATCGAACCGGGCCATGTGCGCATGTATGTGTGCGGCATGACCGTGTACGACCTGTGCCACCTGGGACACGCGCGCTCCATGGTCGCTTTCGACGTGGTGCAGCGCTGGCTTCGGGCCAGCGGAAATCGCGTGACCTATGTGCGCAACATCACCGACATCGACGACAAGATCATCCGTCGTGCCGTGGAGAACGGCGAGACCATTCGTTCGCTGACCGACCGCATGATCGACGCGCTGCACCAGGACGCCGACGCCCTGGGCATCGAACGCCCCACGCATGAGCCGCGCGCCACCGAATACGTGCCGCAGATGCTGTCCATGATCGGCCGCCTGCAGGACAAGGGCCTGGCCTACCAGGGCAGCGATGGCGACGTGAACTTTGCCGTGCGCAAGTTCCCCGGCTACGGCAAGCTGTCGGGCAAGTCGCTGGACGAATTGCAGGCCGGCGAACGCGTGGCCGTGCAGGACGGCAAGCAGGACCCGCTGGACTTCGTGCTGTGGAAAAGCGCCAAGCCCAGCGAGCCCGATGAGGTCAAGTGGGCCAGCCCCTGGGGCGCGGGCCGGCCGGGCTGGCACATCGAGTGCTCGGCCATGGGCTGCGAGATGCTGGGCGAGAGCTTCGACATCCACGGTGGCGGTGCCGATCTGCAGTTCCCGCACCACGAAAACGAGATTGCCCAGAGCGAAGGCGCGACCGGCAAGCCTTTCTCGCAGGTCTGGATGCACAACGGCTTCATCAACGTGGACAACGAGAAGATGTCCAAGTCGCTGGGCAACTTCTTCACCATCCGCGACGTGCTCAAGGAATACGACGCAGAGACCGTTCGCTTCTTCGTCGTGCGCAGCCACTACCGCAGCCCGCTGAACTACAGCGACGTGCATCTGAACGATGCGCGCGGCGCGCTCAAGCGCCTGTACACGGCGCTGAGCCTGGTGGCCCCTGCCGAGGTCGCCATCGACTGGAATCATCCCGCTGCCGCGCGCTTCAAGGCTGCCATGGACGAGGACTTCGGCACGCCCGAGGCCGTGGCCGTTCTGTTCGAGCTGGCTGCAGAAGTCAATCGCAGCAAGAGCGCCGAGACGGCGGGCCTGCTCAAGGCCCTGGCCGGATGCCTGGGCTTGCTGCAGGGCGACCCCCAGGCCTTCCTGCAGGCAGGAGCGGCAGATGTGGATGCCGCCGCCATCGAGGCGCAGATTGCCGCACGCGCAGCTGCCAAGGCGGCCAAGGACTGGGCCGAGGCCGACCGTATCCGCAAGGCCCTGCTGGAACAGGGCATCGTGCTCAAGGACTCCCCTGCAGGCACGACCTGGGAGGCAGCCGCCAAGGGCTGATCCGTATGCCTTGCCAGACGTGCCGCGCCAGGTGCGGGGAGGTGCTTTGATGGCCTCCGCCAAACCCCTGGACACCATGGATTTCGAGCAGTTGCCGCTGGTGGCCGATCTGCCCGTGCCCGAACAGCAACCGGCCCCGCTGCCGGTGGTGACGCTGGGCGCGCGCGCAGGCTCGCCGCCTGCCGCCGCAGCGGCCGCTGCCGCCACGCCCAAGGCCAAGATATCGCTGCCCGCGCCTCCCGAAGGCGCGCCTGCCTACTGGGCCGAGGCCTGCCGCCAGCTCGTGCGGCGCGACCGCGTGATGAAGCGCCTGATCCCGCGCTTTGCCCACCTGGCCCTGCAGCCCGGTGGCGATGCCTTTGCCACGCTGGCGCGCTCCATCGTGGGCCAGCAGATCTCGATGAAGGCCGCGCAGACGCTGTGGAACAAGTTCGCACGCCTGCCTGCGCGGATGACGCCTGACCTGGTGCTCAAGCTCAAGGTGGACGACATGCGCGCCGTGGGCCTGTCCGCCCGCAAGGTGGACTACCTGGTGGATCTGGCCATGCATTTCACCGAGCACCGCCTGCACCAGGACGACTGGCAGGGCATGAGCGACGAAGCCATCGTGGCCGAGCTCATGTCCATCCGCGGCGTGGGCCGGTGGACGGCCGAGATGTTCCTCATCTTCTACCTGCAGCGGCCCAATGTGCTGCCGCTGGACGATGCAGGCCTGATCTCGGGCATCAGCCAGAACTATTTTTCGGGCGACCCCGTCAGCCGCAGCGAGGCGCGCGAGGTTGCCGAGGCCTGGAAGCCGTGGTGCACCGTGGCGACTTGGTATATTTGGCGCTCGCTCGAGACGCAGCCTGCCGCCTGAAGACAAACCGATCACACCCGATCAACCCCCGTTTTCCGGCCGGAACGCATGCACCGTGCCTGGCTGGGACAAGGAGAAACAAGTTGGCGAAAAAGAACTTTCTGGATTTTGAGCAGCCCATCGCCGAGCTCGAATCCAAAATCGAGGAACTGCGCTACGTGCAGACCGAAAGCGCAGTCGATATCTCGGAAGAGATCGAGCAGCTCAGCAAAAAGAGCCTGCAGCTGACCAAGGACATCTACAGCGACCTCTCGCCCTGGCAGATCACCAAGATCGCGCGCCATACCGAGCGTCCCTACACGCTGGACTATGTGCGCGACTGCTTCACCGACTTCATCGAGATGCACGGGGACCGGCACTTTGCCGACGACCAGTCCATCGTGGGCGGGCTGGCGCGCTTCAATGGCATGTCCTGCATGGTCATCGGCCACCAGAAGGGCCGCGACACCAAGGAGCGCACGCTGCGCAACTTCGGCATGACGCGCCCCGAGGGCTACCGCAAGGCCCTGCGTCTCATGAAGACGGCCGAGAAGTTCGGCTTGCCGGTCTTCACCTTCGTGGACACGCCCGGCGCTTTCCCCGGCATCGAGGCCGAGGAGCGCGGCCAGTCCGAAGCCATCGGCCGCAACATCTACGAAATGGCCCAGCTGCAGACCCCCATCATCACCACCGTCATCGGTGAAGGCGGCTCGGGCGGCGCACTGGCCATTGCCGTTGCCGACCAGGTGCTGATGCTGCAATACGCCGTCTACTCCGTGATCAGCCCGGAAGGCTGCGCCTCCATCCTCTGGAAGACCGGCGAAAAGGCCCAGGACGCGGCCGATGCCATGGGCATCACGGCCCACCGCCTCAAGGCCCTGGGCCTGGTGGACAAGATCGTCAACGAGCCCGTGGGCGGCGCCCACCGCGACCCCAAGCAAATGGCCGCCTTCCTCAAGCGTGCGCTGGGCGATGCCTACCGCCAGCTGGCCGACCTCAAGCCCAAGGAACTGCAGGACCGCCGCTACGAGCGCCTGCAAAGCTACGGCCGTTTCGCCGATACCAAGGCAGACAATCGCTGAAGGCCGGCGCCACGCTCTGGCACACTGAACGGCTCCCCCTGGGAGCCGTTTTCTTTTTGTGCCGGGACTCGGCCTGAGTTCTGACATACCTGATCCAAGCCTGTGGAAATGCCGATCACCGACCTGCCGCAGAACCTGCCGGGCACCTCATCAGACGCCGCGTCAGGCGCCGCCTTGGGTGCTGCCATCCAGCGCTTTGCGCCACCGCTGCCGCTGGCCGTTGCCTTCAGCGGCGGAGCGGACTCCACTGCGTTGCTGCTGGCCTGCGCCGAGCGCTGGCCGGGCCAGGTCGTCGCCATCCATGTGCACCACGGTTTGCAGTCGGCCGCCGATGCCTTTGTGCTCCAGTGTGAAAAAACCTGTGCGCAGCACGCCGTCCCCTTGAAGATCTGCCGCGTGGATGCGCGCCACGCGCCGGGCCAAAGCCCTGAGGATGCGGCGCGTCAGTTGCGCTACGCCACGTTGATCAAGGCGGCCAACGAGCCCTGGCCTGCGCAGGGCGGTGTGCCCATGCCTGCCGTTCGCAGCATGGCCCTGGCGCAGCATGCCGACGACCAGGTCGAGACGCTGCTGCTGGCACTGTCGCGCGGCGCCGGCGTTGCGGGGCTGGCTGCCATGCCGGCGCAGTGGAGCAGGGCGGGACTTGCGTGGTATCGACCGCTGCTTGATCTGCCTGGCCAGGTATTGCGGGACTGGCTTGCTGCGCGCGGCCAGGAGTGGGTGGAAGACCCTTCCAATGCCGATGCCCGCTACACCCGCAATCGCATCCGCGCCCAGTTGCTGCCGGCGTTGCACAAGGCCTTCCCCCAGTTTCGCGCCACCTTTGCGCGCAGCAGCCGGCATTGCGCCGAAGCGGCCGAGCTCCTGCAGGAGATGGCCCAGGCCGACCTGGGTGCGGTGGGCAACCCGCCCCGCATCGCCGCATTGCAGGCGCTGAGCCCGGCGCGCCAGGCCAATGTGCTGCGCCACTGGCTGCGCAGCGTGCATGCCACCACCCCGAGCGCCGCGCAGCTCGATCAACTGCTCGCGCAGGTCGGCGTTTGCCGTACGCGAGGCCACCGCATCCATCTCAAGATGGGCAGGGGTTTTGTGCGGCGCCTGGGGTCAGTGCTCGATTGGTACAATTGACAGGTTTTGGTCCAACTTTGCACGAAAACCGGCGGCGCGCCAAAACCAAATGGCTTGCGCAAGACGGGTCTGGACGGACATTTCGCTACATGCGCAGTCCTCTTGAGCACCTGGCTTGCACAAGCACCCCCTGTCGTACAGCGCCGTGCCTAGCAGTTTCGTCACCCTGATATCCAATGGCACTGATCGTTCATAAATACGGCGGCACCTCGATGGGCTCGACAGAGCGCATCCGCAACGTTGCCAAGCGCGTGGCCAAGTGGGCTAGGGCCGGTCACCAGATGGTGGTCGTCCCCAGCGCCATGAGTGGCGAAACCAACCGTCTGCTGGGCCTGGCCAGCGAGCTGGCTCCCAGCTCGGCCAAAACGGCGTACTACCGTGAACTCGACATGCTGGCCTCCACGGGCGAGCAGGCGTCGTCGGCACTGCTGGCCATTGCGCTGCAGGCCGAAGGCGTGGAAGCCATCAGCTTCTCGGGCTGGCAAGTTCCCGTGCGCACCGACAGCAGCTTCACCAAGGCACGCATCGAGTCCATCGACGACAAGCGCGTTCGCGCCGAACTCGACGCTGGCCGCGTGGTCATCATCACGGGCTTCCAGGGCATCGATCCCAACGGACATGTCACCACGCTGGGTCGTGGCGGCTCCGACACCTCGGCCGTGGCCGTGGCTGCGGCGCTGAAGGCGGCCGAGTGCCTTATCTATACCGACGTGGACGGCGTCTACACCACCGACCCTCGCGTGGTGCAGGCCGCCAAGCGCCTGAACACCGTGAGCTTCGAGGAAATGCTGGAGATGGCCAGCCTCGGCTCCAAGGTGCTGCAGATCCGCTCGGTGGAATTTGCCGGCAAGTACAAGGTGCCCATGCGCGTGCTCTCCAGCTTCACGCCCTGGGACATCGACCTGGAGGAGGAATCCACCTCCGGCACGCTGATTACTTTTGAGGAAGACGAAAAAATGGAAAAGGCCGTCGTATCCGGCATCGCATTCAACCGCGGCGAAGCCAAGATCTCCGTTCTCGGCGTGCCCGACACCCCCGGCATCGCCTACGGCATCCTGGGTCCGGTGGCTGATGCCAACATCGAAGTCGATGTGATCATCCAGAACATCAGCAAGGAAGGCAAAACCGACTTCAGCTTCACCGTCAGCCAGGGCGACTACCAACGCGCCATGGAGCTGCTGCGCGACAAGGTCGTGCCCGCCCTGGGTGCCACCGAAGTCGTCGGCAACCCCAACATCGCCAAGGTCAGCATTGTCGGCATCGGCATGCGCAGCCATGTGGGCGTGGCATCCACCATGTTCCGTGCACTGAGCCAGGAAGGCGTGAACATCCAGATGATCTCCACCTCCGAGATCAAGACCTCCGTCGTCATCGACGAGAAGTACCTGGAGCTGGCCGTGCGCGCCCTGCACACCGCCTTCGGTCTCGACAAGCCGGAATAAAATCGTCGTTTTGCCGAAACCGGCAAAAAAGCACGTTACAATAACGTCATTCCGGAAACGTGACCGAGTGGCCGAAGGTGCTCCCCTGCTAAGGGAGTATGGGGTGTAGAGCCTCATCGAGGGTTCGAATCCCTCCGTTTCCGCCAGAATCAAAAAGCCACCCGCAAGGGTGGCTTTTTTATGAGAGGGTTGCTTCGGCGGCCTGATCAAGCGGCTGGGGCTGATGCTCTGGTTGCGGTGGCGAAGTTCTTTTTGTTGGCTTGTTGAAAAAACGTGCTACAATGCAAGGCTCTGCTGAAGAGAGCGATGCAGATCGCTGGTGTTGAAAAGATCGAAGAAATTTGATTGCAACGACGCTAAAAACTGTGCTAGAATTCAAGGCTTCGCTGATTGCAGCAAGTTAGAAGCA
>NZ_JBICKW010000057.1:0-117891 GCF_043104645.1 Delftia sp. WSY_12 | reverse complement strand
GGCCGTGCGGGCCGGCGAGGTGGACGGCGGCATCATCAGCTCCTCGGCCATGCTGGGCCAGGTGGCGGCCGGCAAGGTCGTGCCGCTGGCCGTGACCACGCGCCAGCGCAACCCGCTGGTGCCCGGCGTGCCCACCGTGGGCGAGCTGGGCCACAAGGACCTGGAGCAGGAAGTGCTGTTCGCCCTGTGGGTGCCGGCCGCCACGCCCGAGCCGCTGGTCGCCAGGATCCAGTCCGCGCTGGAAAAGGCCATGAAGGATCCGGCCCTGCGCGAGCGCATGCGCGCCAACGACCTGTTCTATGAAGGCCTGACCGGCCCGGCCGCCGCCGAACGCATACAGGCGCTGGCCGACCGCTACCGGACCGTGATCCAGTCCACCGGAATGAAGATGGAATGAGCGCCGCCGCTTCCCGTCCACAACCCTGCACAGAGCGCATTTCCATGTCCCGTCCCAATATCCTCTTCATCGTGGCCGACGACCTCGGCTATGCCGACCTCGGCTGCTACGGCGGCCGCGCGGCCGACTTCGGAGCGGTGTCCCCGGTGCTTGACCGCCTGGCCGCCGGCGGCCTCAGGCTCACCCAGGGCTATGCCAACTCGCCCGTGTGCTCTCCCACGCGCTTTGCCCTGGCCACGGCGCGCTACCAGTACCGCCTGCGCGGTGCGGCCGAGGAGCCCATCAACAGCAAGACACGCGGCACGCCGCTGGGCGAGAAGCTGGGCCTGCCGCCGGACATGCCCACCGTGGCCTCCATGCTCAGGGATGCGGGCTACCGCACGGCGCTGATCGGCAAATGGCACCTGGGCTACCCGCCGCACTTCGGCCCGCTGCGCTCGGGCTACGAGGAATACTTCGGCCCCATGTCGGGCGGCGTGGACTACTTCACCCACCTGAGCAGCTCGGGCCAGCACGACTTGTGGGTGGGCGAGGAGGAACACCATGACGAGGGCTACCTGACCGACCTGCTGTCGCAGCGCAGCGTGGACTTCGTCCACCGCATGGCCCAAGGCGATGCGCCCTTCTTCCTGAGCCTGCACTACACGGCGCCGCACTGGCCCTGGGAAACGCGCGAGGACCGCAGCACGGCCGAGGCACTGGGCGCAGGCATTGCCCACCTGGACGGCGGCAACATCCACCAGTACCGCCGCATGATCCACCACATGGACGAAGGCATAGGCTGGATCGTCGAGGCGCTGCGCGCCAACGGGCAGCTGGACAACACCCTCATCGTCTTCACCAGCGACAACGGCGGCGAACGCTTCTCCGACAACTGGCCCCTGGTCGGCGGCAAGATGGACCTGACCGAGGGCGGCATACGCGTGCCCTGGATCGCGCACTGGCCAGCCGTCATAGCGGCGGGCCGCAGCAGCCCCCAGCACTGCATGAGCATGGACTGGTCGGCCACGGTGCTGGATGCCGCCGGCGTGCAGGCGCCAGAGGGCCATGCGCTGGACGGCATCTCGCTGCTGCCCGTGCTGCGGGCCGAAGATGCCGAATTCCCACGCACCCTGCACTGGCGCATGAAGCACCGCGGCCAACGCGCGCTGCGCGACGGCGACTGGAAGTACCTGCGCGTGGACGGCATCGACTACCTGTTCGACCTGGCCAGCGACGAGCGCGAGCGCGCCAACCAGGCAGTGCGCGCGCCCGAGCGTCTGGCCGCCATGCGCAGCGCCTGGGAAGACTGGAACCAGGGCATGCCGTCCATCCCCGAGGAGGCCACGGTCAGCCTGGTCTCTTCGGCCCGCGACATGCCCCAGCGCTGAACCGCGCTCCAAGGGGAAAAACGAAGGCGCCGGCACTGCGGCACCCCATGCCCGACAATAGCGGCCATGCTTTTGACCGCGCCCCTGGTGTCCTCCACCCAAGCCCCGCTGGAGGAAACGACCGAATGGATCATTCCCTATGCCGGCGGTCCGTCCTCGGATGCAGCGGATGACGCTGCCGTCGCGGCCGTCTGGGGCGGACTGGAGCTGCCCCATCTCCAATCCCTGCTGGCGCTGATGCAGCCCGCGCCCGCACAGACCGGCACGGAGATGGATTTTTCTCCCCCCCACGAACGCGCCCTGGCGCACTCGCTGGGCCTGCCCGATGCACCGGGCCTGATTGCCTGGGCCGCCTGGCAGGCCGGTGTGACGGCGCAGGCCTGCGCCTATGTCACGCCCTGCCACTGGCACATAGGCGCAGACCAGGTCCACCAGAGCGATCCCGCCACCACACCCCTCAGCGATGAGGAATCCCGCCAGCTGCTGGCCCTGCTGGCGCCCTGGTTCGCTGACGACGGCATCGTGCTGGAGTACCAGCAGCCGCAGCGCTGGCTGGCGCGCGGTGCGCTGTTCGATGACCTGGCCACGGCCTCCATGGACCGCGTCATCGGCCGCGACGTGCGGCCCTGGCTGCCCGATGCGCAGCAGGCGCGCGCCCTGCACCGCCTGCAAAGCGAGGTGCAGATGCTGCTCTACACCCATGTCTTCAACGATGCCCGCGCCGCCCGCGGACAGGTGCCCATCAACGCCTTCTGGGTCCACGGCGCCGGGCGCCTGCAGCCCGGCATGGCCACCGGCGCCAAGGCCGCCGTGCAATGCCTGGACGACCTTCACGCCGCAGCCCTGCAGGGCAACCCCGCTGCGTGGCGCGAGGCCTGGAAGGCGCTGGACGCCGGGCTCATCGCCCGCCTGCTGGAGCGCGTGCGCGCAGGCCACCCGCTCACGCTGACGCTGTGCGGCGAACGCCATGCCATCGCATGGAGCAGCCGCCCGCCGCGCTGGCTGGACAGGCTGACGGGCCTTTTCGGCCCCCGCGCCCTGCCCGACCTGGGCCGCATGCTCTGACACACTGCCCATGAAAATCATTCCCCGCGAGATCCCTGCGCAGCAGGCCTGGGCACTGCGCCAGGCCGGTGTCCACCCGCTGCTGGCCCAGCTCTACGCCGCACGCGGCGTGTGCTCCGCCGACGAACTGGACGACACGCCCGCGCGCCTGCTGGCCCCCTCGGGCCTGCTGGGCATGGACGCCGCCGTGCAACTGCTGGCCGACGCCATAGAACGCGGCCTGCGCCTGTGCATCGTGGCCGACTACGACTGCGACGGCGCCACCGCCTGCGCCGTGGGCTGGCGCGGCCTGCGCATGCTGGGCGCGACCGAGGTCGGCTACCTGGTGCCCGACCGCGTGGTGGACGGCTACGGCCTGACACCCCCCATCGCGCGCCGTGTCAAGGAAACCGGCGCCGACGTGATGGTCACCGTGGACAACGGCATTGCCAGCGTCGAAGGCGTGGCCGAGGCCAAGTCCCTGGGCCTGCAGGTGGTCGTCACCGACCACCACCTGCCCGGCAACCACCTGCCGCTGGCCGATGCCATCGTCAACCCCAACCAGCCCGGCTGCAGCTTCGAGAGCAAGTCCATGGCCGGTGTCGGCGTGATGTTCTACGTGCTGCTGGCCCTGCGAGCCGAACTGCGCGCGCGCGGCCGCTTCGACAAGGCCAGCCAGCCCCGTCTGGAGGCCCTGCTGCCCCTGGTCGCCCTGGGCACGGTGGCCGACGTGGTCCGGCTGGACGCCAACAACCGCCGCCTGGTCGCCCTGGGCCTCAAGCAGATACGCCGGGGCCAGATGCAGCCGGGCCTGCAGGCCTTGTTCGACGCGGCCGGCCGCAAGGCCTTTGCGGCCACCACGTTCGACTTCGGCTTTGCCCTGGGCCCGCGCATCAATGCAGCAGGCCGGCTGTCCGACATGACCATCGGCATCGAGTGCCTGACCACAGACGATGCGGGCCGCGCCGCCAACCTGGCCCAGATGCTGGACGCCATCAACCGCGAGCGCCGCGAGCTGGAAGGCGGCATGCGCGAGCAGGCCCTGCTCATGGCCGAGGGCCTGTGCACGGACGGCATGACGCCGCCGGCCGCCATCAGCGTGTTCGACCCCGATTTCCACGAAGGCGTGGTCGGCATCGTGGCCTCGCGCATCAAGGACCGCATGCACCGGCCCAGCTTCGTCTTCGCAGCCAGCGGCGCGCCGGGGCACGAGCATGAACTCAAGGGCTCGGGCCGCTCCATTCCCGGCTTTCACCTGCGCGACGCGCTGGACCTGGTATCCAAGCGCCACCCTGGCCTGCTGCTGCGCTTCGGCGGCCACGCCATGGCGGCCGGCTGCACCATTGCCGAAGCCGGATTCGCCGTGTTCGAGAAGGCCCTGGCCCAGGTGGCCCAGGAATGGCTGGACGCGGCCACGCTGACGCGGCGCATAGAAACCGACGGGCCTCTGGACCCGGATTTCCGCAAGCCGGAAATGGTCGAGCAGCTCAATCTCGCGGTCTGGGGCCAGGGCTTTGCGCCTCCCACCTTCAGTGAACAGCTGGAAGTGCTGTCACAGCGCCTGGTCGGGGAAAAGCACCTGAAACTGCAATTGCGCCATCAGGGCGAAACCGTGGACGGCATCTGGTTCGGCCATACCGACCCGCTGCCGTCATCGGCCTGCATTGCATTTCGCATGGACATCAATGAATGGCGCGGAGAGCGCAAGGTGCAATTCCTGATCGAGGGCGTTCATTCGGACGTTTCCTAGAGATTCCACCGGCCCTTCACGGCGCCGCTCGGTTAATATCCCCGGTTTTTTGCAACAATTTATTGCAAATTCATTCCAAGAAAACCGGGGAAAAACTCATGACTTCTCGCCTGTGGCCTTGCACGGCCATTGCCATCACCCTGGCCGCCGGCCTTTCCGGCTGCGCCACCACCGAGCAATCGCGCACGCTTGAAACGGCCAAACCCGCTTCTGCATACAGCGCCTATCAAGGCCCGCGCAGCCCCATTTCCGTGGGCAAGTTCGACAACCGCTCCAGCTTCCAGCGCGGCATTTTCTCGGACGGAGTCGACCGCCTCGGTGGCCAGGCCAGAACCATCTTGGTAACCCACCTGCAGCAAAGCGGCCGATTCAGCGTGCTGGACCGCGACAACATGTCCGAGACCCGCCAGGAAGCGGGCTTCAACCGGCAGGAGCAGGCGATCAAGGGCGCCACCTACGTCGTGACCGGCGACGTGAGCGAGTTCGGCCGCAAGGTGGTCGGGGACCGCCAGTTCTTCGGCGTGCTCGGCCGTGGCAAGGAGCAGGTGGCCTATGCCAAGGTCAGCCTGAACATCGTCCGGGTGCAGACCTCCGAAGTCGTCTATTCGGTGCAGGGCGCAGGCGAATACAGCCTGTCGAACCGCGAAATCGTGGGATTCGGCAGCACGGCCGGCTATGACTCCACACTCAATGGCAAGGTGCTGGATCTGGCCATCCGCGAAGCCGTGGACAAGCTGGCGGCCGGCATGGACAGCGGTGCATGGAAGCCCGCGCAATGAAGCAGATTCCCCATTCGGCCGCAACCCTGGCTGCACTGGCCATTTGCGCCTCGTTGGCCGGCTGCGCCGCACCGCGCCAGCCGCTGTATGCCTGGAACGATTACCAGCCCCAGGTCTATCAATACCTCAAGGATGACGGAAGCACAGGCGCCGAGGACCAATTGCTCAAGCTGGAAGAAACCCGCCTGAAGGTGCAGGCCGAGGGAAAGGCTTTGCCCCCCGGCTATCGCGCCCATATGGCCATGCTGTATTCCCGGACCGGCAACAACGAAAAGACGGTGCAGCAATTGGCAGAGGAAAAGCAGCATTTCCCCGAATCCGCCAAGTTCATGGACACGCTGCTGCAAACCTTCACGGCCCGCAAGGATTGAGATGCGCCTGAGCACACACATCAAGACCCTGGCCCTGGCCATGACCGTCGCACTGACCGGGTGCGCCACCACTGCGCCCTATGACTATTCGGCACTGCGGGCATCCAAGCCTGCATCCATCCTGGTCATGCCCGCGCTGAACCAGTCGCCGGAAGTGAATGCGCCGGCCGGCGTGCTGTCGCAGATCACGCTGCCGCTGGCCGAGGCTGGCTACTACGTCCTGCCCGTGGCGGTCACCGAGGAAATGTTCCGCCAGAACGGCATCGTCAGCGCCGACGATGCGCAGGAACTGCCCGTGGCCAAGCTCCGTGAAATCTTTGGCGCCGATGCGGCCCTGTACCTGAACATCCGCAACTACGGCACCAGCTATGCGGTGATCAGCAGCGCCTCGGTGGTCACGCTGGACGCCAAACTGGTGGACCTGCGTACCGGCACACAGCTGTGGGACGGCAGCGCCACGGCCTCCAGTGCCGAAGGCCAAAGCTCGGGCGGCGGACTGGTCGGCATTCTGGTGACGGCACTGCTCAACCAGATCCTGGACACCATGAACGACCGCAGCGTGCAGATCGCCTCCATCGCCAACCAGCGCCTGCTGTCGCCCATGGCGCAGCGCGGACTGCTGCCGGGCCCGCGCTCGCCCGACTACGGCAAACCGCGCAACTGACGAAGGCCTGCAGGCCGGCGCACATGCACGCGCCGGCCTGCATCCCCGCTCCTCCCGCTAGAAGGTCTCCCAGTCGTCGTCCGCGCCGGCCTTGGCAGGTGCCCGGGCGGGCGCCTTGGCCACAGGCGGCTGGATCTGGGGCGCCGGTGCATTGCGCACGGCGGCAGCCGGGCGTGCCGCGGGCGCGGGGCGCGCCGCCGCTGCAGGGGCTGCTGCCGGTCGGCGCGCCACGGCGGCTGAACTGGCGGGCGCCTGCGCCCGGGCCGGTGCCAGCGCACTGCCTTCCTGCCCCAGCTTGAACACCGCCACCACCTCGGACAGGCGCCGCGCCTGGTCCTGCATGGCCAGCGCAGCCGCGCTGGATTCCTCGACCAGGGCCGCATTCTGCTGCGTCATCTGGTCGAGCTGGCTCACGGCCTGGTTGACCTGGCCAATGCCGTCGCGCTGCTCGGTGGACGAGGCGGTGATCTCGCCGATGAGGTCGCTGACGCGGCGCACGCTGGAGACGATTTCCTCCATGGAGCGCCCCGCCTGCTCCACCTGCTGCGAGCCCGACTGCACGTTGTCCACGCTGGTGGTGATCAGCAGCTTGATCTCCTTGGCGGCCTCGGCACTGCGCTGCGCCAGCGAACGCACCTCGCCGGCCACCACGGCAAAGCCCCGGCCCTGCTCGCCTGCGCGGGCCGCTTCCACGGCGGCGTTGAGCGCGAGGATGTTGGTCTGGAAGGCAATGCCGTCGATCACGCCGATGATATCGGCGATCTTGCGGCTGCTGTCCGTGATCTGCTGCATGCTGGTGACCACCTGGGCCACCACGGCGCCGCCCTGCTCGGCCGCCTGCGCGGCCGTGGCCGCCAGCTGGTTGGCCTGGCGCGCCGTATCGGCCGACTGGGTGACGGTGGCCGTCAGCTCTTCCATGCTGGCCGCCGTCTCCTCCAGATTCGCCGCCGTCTGCTCGGTACGCGAGGACAGGTCCTGGTTGCCGCTGGCGATCTGGTTGGAGGCCGTGGACACGGACTCCACGCCCGAACGCACCTCGCCCACCACGCCGCGCAGCCGCTGGGCCATGCCGTTGAGCGCCTGCAGCAGATGGCCCAGCTCATCGCCCCGGTTGCTTTGCACCGACCCCGTGAGGTCGCCTGCGGCAATGCCGTCGGCCAGCGCCACGGCCTGGTCCAGCGGCCGTGTGATGGAACGCATGATGGCCATGCCCATGAACAGGCCCAGGGCCACGATGAGCGCGCTGGCCAGGGCGCCGATCCAGTAGGCCCGGGTGCGGTGGGCGACGCCCTCCTCGCGCGCCAGCTCGCTTTGGCGCTCCTGCTGCTGCACAAAGGCTTCCTGCGCCGTGTTGTAGCGCTCGGCCGCCGGGCGCAGCTGCTTTTCCACGATGTCGAAGGTGGAGGCGAAGTCGCTGGCCTTGCGCGCATCCTGGGCCGCCGAGTTGGCCTTGAGCGTTTCCCGGCGCTCGGCCGCCACGGCCTCCAGCGCCTGTTTGCCCTTGGCATCGAGCTGCAGCTCGCCCACCTGCTTTTGCAGCACGTTGATGCGTTCTATGCCCTTGCTCATCAGCGCGCGCTGCTGCGCGGCCAGCGTCTCGTCGGGTGACATGGCCGCGACGATGGAGCGCTCCACGCTCATCTGGGTCAGATGCCGCCACTCGCGCGCCAGCGTGGCGCCGCGCTGCGCGGTCATCACGTCGGTGTTGATCTTCTCGTTGACTCCGTGCAGATAGAACAGGATGCCGCCGTTGACCGCCAGCATGCTCACCAGCAGTCCCAGCACCAGGGCCCAGAGTTTCTGGGCGACGGTGATTTGATTCAGATTCATGGAAAAACCGATCTTTTTTCTAACAATGCCGGAGCCTGGCCATGGCGCCCCGCCGACCTTCGCTCCGGGCAATCATTCTTGTCCACCCTTGACGGCGCCTGGCTGATCATCGTCATGCCGCTGTCACTATTGAGGGCGGTAAACCCGCACTCAGGGAAGTCCCCAGCCGCAGCGCCAGGCTCGGAAAAGGACCGACACCTACAATGGGCCGGTGCCCAAGTCCTATCTGAATGCCGATCTGCACAGCCACTCCGTGGTCTCGGATGGAACGCTGACGCCTGAACAACTGGCCGAACGTGCCGCGGCCCGCGGCGTGCAGCTGTGGGCGCTGACCGACCACGACGAGGTCGGCGGCCAGCACCGCGCAGCCGCCGCAGCGCGCGCCTGCGGCCTGGACTACCTGACGGGCGCAGAGATCTCGGTGAGCTTTGCAGGCACCACGGTGCACATCGTGGGCCTGGGCTTTGACGCAGACGACCCGGCCCTGGTCGAAGGCCTGCATGCCACGCGCGACGGACGCGGTCCCCGCGCCCGCGAGATGGCCCGCCAGCTGGAGCTGGCCGGCATTGAAGGCAGCTACGAAGGCGCGCTGCGCTTTGCCGGCAATCCCGCGCTGATCTCGCGCACGCATTTCGCGCGCTTTCTCGTGGAATCCGGCCGCTGCCGCGACACCGGCGAGGTGTTCCGCCACTACCTGACCGAAGGCCATCCCGGCTACGTGCCCCATACCTGGGCGCGCCTGGCCGACGCCGTGCGCTGGATCACGCAGGCCGGCGGCGTGGCGGTGATCGCCCACCCGGCCCGCTATGCGCTGACGGCCAACGAGGAGTACGCGCTGTTTTCCGAATTCAAGGCCCATGGGGGCCAGGGCGTGGAGGTCGTCACCGGCAGCCACCGCCCCAGCGAGTACGCTGTCTATGCCGACATGGCCCGCGAGTTCGGCCTGGCCGCCTCGCGCGGCAGCGACTTCCACAGCCCCGAGGAGTCGCATACCGACCTGGGCGACCTGCCCTACCTGCCGGGCCAGCTGACGCCGGTATGGGAACTGCTGGGCGAGCGCATTCAGCCGGCCTGAGCCCTTCCCGCAAACAACGCACACCATGGTCCTACGCTTCGAAGCCCACCCCGACAATCCCCAGCCCCGTCTCATCAAGCAGGCCGCCGACATGCTGCGCCAGGGCGCCATCCTGGCCATTCCCACGGACTCCAGCTATGCACTGGTCTGCCATCTGGACGACCGCCCTGCGGTGGAGCGGCTTCGCCGCATCCGCCAGATCAACGACAAGCACCACCTCACGCTGCTGTGCCGCGACCTGTCGGAGCTGTCCAGCCATGCGCGCGTGGACAACCGCCAGTACCGGCTGTTGAAGCTGGCCACGCCGGGCCCCTACACCTTCATCCTGGAAGCCTCCAAGGAAGTGCCCAAGCGCCTGAGCCACCCCTCGCGCAAGACCATCGGCCTGCGCGTGCCGGACCGCAAGGGCACGCAGCTGCTGCTGGAGCAGCTGGGCGAGCCGCTGATCGCCACCACGCTGATCCCGCCCGGAGAGACCGAGGCCCTGCATGACGCGGATGCCATCCTGGAGCGCTTTCCCCACGAGCTCGATGCCATCGTCGATGCAGGTGCCTGCCCCTCGGAGCCGACCACGGTGATCGACCTGGTGCCCATGGCCCTGGGCAATCCGCCCACCGTGGTGCGGCAAGGCCGGGGCAGCCTGGAGGCCCTGGGCCTGGAAATGACCTGAATCACCCCACCCCCCGCACAAACATCAACGCCGGGCATGCCCGGCGTCTGTTTTTGCAGCTTGATCCTGAAAGGCGTTCAGTGCTGCGCCCACTCCAGGGGCCGGGGTGCAGCAGCCGGCGCGCGCTGCAACGGCCTCGTCACAGCGGCGGACAAGACTGCGGCGGGAGCCATCGACGGCTTCTGCGGCTGCACCCGCACGCCAGCGCCAGCATCCTGCGGCTCGTCATCGAGCTTGAAGGCGCCCACGGCCTGCTCCAGCTCCTGGGCGCGCTCGCTCAACGCTGAGGCCGCACGCGAGGCCTGATGCACCAGGGCCGCGTTCTCCTGGGTGGCGCTGTCCATGTGGCCCACGGCGGCGTTGACCTGGGCAATGCCTTCGCTTTGCTCGCGCAGGGCCTGCGACATTTCGCCGAGCAGGCCCGAGACCTGGCCCACGGCGCCGACAATCTCCTGCATGGTGGCCCCCGCCTGGTTGACCAGGCCCGCGCCGCTTTCCACCTGGCGCACGCTGGTGGTGATCAGTTCCTTGATCTGCTTGGCAGCCTCGGCCGAACGGCCGGCCAGGCTGCGCACCTCGCTGGCCACCACGGCGAAGCCCCGGCCCTGTTCGCCCGCGCGTGCCGCCTCCACGGCCGCGTTCAGCGCAAGGATATTGGTCTGGAAGGCAATGCCTTCGATGACCTGGATGATGTCCACGATCTTGCGCGAGCTGCCGCTGATGGCCTCCATGGTCTGCACCACCTCGCCCACCACGGCCCCCCCGCGCCTGGCCGTGGACGATGCATCGACGGCCAGGCCGCTGGCCGAATGCGCGCGCTCCGCGTTCTGGCGCACGGTGGCCGTGAGCTGCTCCATGCTGGCCGCCGTCTGGGCCAGCGCCGAGACCTGGGCCTCGGTGCGGCGCGACAGGTCGGTGTTGCCGGCGTCGATCTCACCGGCCGACAGGCCGATGGAATCCGTGGACTGCTTGATGCGGCCGACCAGCTCGGTCAGCGTGTCTTCCATGGTGCCCAGCGCGCCCAGCAGGCGGCCGAAGTCGCCCTGCAGCTCGGTCGAAAACTCCTGGCTCAGGTCGCCGGCGGCCACCGTTTCGGCAATCAGGATGGCCTGGCCCAGCGGCTGCACGATGCCGCGCCGCAGGCTGAACCAGGCCACCAGGGCCAGTGTGCAGACGGCCGCCCCCAGGCCCAGCACCCACCAGCGCGTGTGCACCAGCGCCTGCTCGGCCACCGTGGTCGCCCCGCCGGCCGCCAGCGCCTGCTCGGCCTGCCCCAGCGAGAGCACCGTGACCGCCATCATCGTGAACACCAGCAGATTGATACCGCCGAACGCAATCACCAGCCGCCAGCCTATCGGCAGCCTGCCCAAGCCCAGTACGCCCACGTGCCACCTCTTGTCCATATGGCCCGAGGGCCTTGGTGAAAAACCTGTTGATTCGCCCATCGCATTGCTGTTTCATTTTGCAACACAGAGGCGGCTGTTGCCAATCCGCGGGAAACCACCATATCCGGTCGGCCGCAGCGCTGCGCACGGGCTCTGGCGGTGCCCAGCGGCAAGGGTGGCCGCCGTCTGAGACAATGCCCGCCGTGGACATCTCCAACCTCATCCAGACCGTACTCATCTATGCCCTGCCCGTGCTCTTCGCGATCACGGTGCACGAGGCTGCCCACGGCTATGCCGCACGCCACTTCGGCGACAACACGGCCGCCATGATGGGACGCATCACGCTCAACCCCATCAAGCACATCGACCCCATCGGCACCATCCTGATGCCGCTGCTGCTGTATTTCGCCACCTCGGGCGCCTTCCTGTTCGGCTACGCCAAGCCCGTGCCCGTGCGCTTCGACCAGTTGCGCAACCCCAAGCGCGACATGATCTGGGTGGCCCTGGCGGGCCCGGCCTCCAATTTCGTGCAGGCGCTGATGTGGGGCGTGCTGCTCGTGGTTCTGGTCGGATCGGGAGTGGGCGAGCGCTTCTTCATTGAAATGTGCCGCGCCGGCATCCTGGTCAATCTGGTGATGTGGGCCTTCAACCTCTTCCCGCTGCCGCCGCTGGACGGCGGGCGCATCCTCGTCGGCCTGCTGCCCTGGCGCCAGGCGCAATGGGTGGCGCGGATCGAACCCTGGGGATTCTTCATCGTCATGGGACTGGTCATCGCCGGCGTGGTCGGCAGCCTGTGGCTGCGGCCGCTGATGGATCTCGGCTATGCCGTGATCGATCTCGCGTTGACGCCGCTGATCGCGCTGCTGCGCTGAACGCGCGGCAGACCCGCCCAGCCTGCCCGTCAGATTCCCTTCTTTTCTCTCTATTGCCTGTCGCAGTCTCCCGTCATGAGCACTATCCGTTTCCTCACCGGCATCACTCCCAGCGGAACCCCGCACCTCGGCAACTATGCCGGCATGCTGCGCCCGGCCATCGCGGCCAGCCGCTCGCGCGAGGTGGAGAACTTCTACTTCCTGGCCGACTACCACGCACTGATCAAGTGCCAGGACCCGGCGCGCGTGCAGCGCTCCACCATCGAGATCGCGGCCAGCTGGCTGGCGGCGGGGCTGGACCCCGAGCATGTGACCTTCTACCGCCAGTCCGACATCCCCGAGATCCCCGAGCTGTGCTGGCTGCTGACCTGCGTGACCGGCAAGGGCCTGCTCAACCGCGCCCACGCCTACAAGGCGGCCGTGGACAAGAACCACGCGGACGGCGCCGAGACCGATGACGGCGTGACTGCCGGCCTGTTCATGTACCCCGTGCTGATGGCTGCCGACATCCTGGCCTTCAACGCCCACAAGGTGCCCGTGGGCCGCGACCAGGTCCAGCACATCGAGATGGCGCGCGACATGGCCTCCAGCTTCAACCACATCTATGGCGGCGAGTTCTTCACGCTGCCCGAGGCACAGGTCGAGGACAACGTGGCCACGCTGCCCGGCCTGGACGGCCGCAAGATGAGCAAGAGCTACAACAACACCATCCCGCTGTTCTCCACGCGCGAGCAGCTGCGCAAGCTCATCGGCAGCATCACCACCGATTCGCGCACGCCCGGCGAGCCCAAGGAAGTCGAGGGCTCGGCCCTGTTCCAGATCTACCAGGGCTTTGCCAGCGAGGAAGAAACCGAGGCGCTGCGCCGCCAGTACGCCGAAGGCATTGCCTGGGGCGACGCCAAGCAGCAGCTGTTCGAGCGCATCGACCGCGAGCTGGCCCCCATGCGCGAGCGCTACGAGCACCTGGTGGCCCATCCGGGCGAACTGGAGGACATCCTGCAGGCCGGCGCCACCAAGGCCCGCCGCGAGACCCTGCCCCTGATCCGCGAACTGCGCTCGGCCGTCGGCCTGCGCAGCCTGGCCCAGGCCCCCGTGGCCGCCAAGGCCAAGGCCGCGAAGCAGGCCCTGCCCCAGTTCAAGCAATACCGCGAAGCCGACGGCAAGTTCTACTTCAAGCTCGTGGCTGCCGACGGCCAGCTGCTGCTGCAAAGCCTGGGCTTCGACGCCCCCAAGGAAGCCGGCCAGGCCATCGGCCAACTGCAAAGGGAAGGCGAGGCGGCCCTGTCCGCACTGCAGTCCCGGCTGCAGCCCGCCGACGCGCAGTTGGTGCTGGCCGCCCTGCAGCAACTGCGCGATGCTTCGGAGTAAGGGTAAGCTTCGCTTGAGAAACCGCATATTTGCGGGCAGTCTTGCCCGCAAGCCCTGCGCCCGGGATTCTGGCGCTTGCGTGAAAGGACATTGGGATGCGTATCGCTGCTCTGGACGATGATCCGCTGCAACTGGAGATGCTGCGTCAGGTTGCGCTGGAGACGGGCCACAGCTGCCACACCTACCAGACGGGCTCGGCCCTGCAGTTGGAACTGCGCCGCGAGAGCTTCGACCTTCTGATCGTGGACTGGCACCTTCCGGACATGGAAGGAACGGACCTGGTGCGGTGGACGCGCGGCCATGTGAGCCGTGAGCTGCCCATCCTCATCATCACCCACCGCAGCGAAGAGGCCGACATCGTCGAAGGCCTGTCCTGCGGCGCAGACGATTTCATGGTCAAGCCCGTGCGCCACGGCGAGTTGCGCGCGCGCATGGCCGCCCTGCTGCGCCGCGCCTATCCGGTGAACACGCAAAGCGTGCTGGAGTTCGGCCCCTTCCGGTTCCTCACCACCACCAACAGCCTGGAAATGAATGGCCAGCCCATCGAGGTGACGCACCGCGAATACACGCTGGCCCTGACGCTGTTCCAGAACCAGGGCCGCCTGCTGTCGCGCGAACACCTGCGCGAAGCCGTGTGGGGCCACAACGCCGAAGTGCAGTCGCGCTCGCTGGACACACATATCTCGCGCCTGCGCGCGCTGCTGAACCTGCGCGCCGGTCAGCCCTACGCCATCAGCGCCGTGTACGGCTACGGCTACCGCCTGGACGTGCCTGACGAGGCATTGCAGGCGGCACCTCAAACACCATGAACAGACTCTTGCTCGCCGCCAGCCTGCGCGGGCCCGTCGCGCGGGCCTGCCTGCTGGCAAGCCTGGCCCTGCTGGGCGCTGCCGCCACACAGGCCCAGATCAAACCCGCCGCCAGCGGCGGCGACATGCTCGCCCACCGCGTGGCCACAGGCGACACCCTGGAACAGCTGGCCAGCCGCTACCTGGGCGATGCACGCCAGTGGACCCAGCTGCAGCAGCACAACGGCGTGGCCAACCCGTACCGTCTGCGGCCCGGCTCCGTGCTGGAGATTCCCGTGCGCCTGCTGCGCGCCGCCGTGGCCTCCGTGGAATTCGTGCAGGGCGATGCGCGCAGCACACGCGCGCTCGACCATCTGGCCGACACGCAAAGCGGCTCGGCC
Source organism: Delftia sp. WSY_12 (assembly GCF_043104645.1). NCBI lineage: Bacteria > Pseudomonadati > Pseudomonadota > Betaproteobacteria > Burkholderiales > Comamonadaceae > Delftia > Delftia sp. WSY_12. The sequence continues at coordinate 103,127 of NZ_JBICKW010000057.1, read as the reverse complement.
GAAGACGCAGGCCAGGTCCTGCGCAGGGGACAGACGCTGCAGGAAGGCGATCGACTGCAGCTTGCGCCGGACGCCTTTGTGGCCGTGCGCCTGGCCGATGGCTCTTTGGTGCGCGTGCAGTCGCAGTCCGATGTCCTGCTGCGCCAGATGCGCCGCAAGGGCCGGGCCGGCAGCCTGCAGTCCGTGATCGACCTGCGAGAAGGCAGCGTGGAGGCCTCGGTCCCCCCCGAGCAGGGCAATGCCCAGCGCCGCTTCGAAGTGCGCACGCCTGCGGCATCGACCAGCGTGCGCGGCACGCGTTTCCTGGTGCAGACCGATGCGGCAGGCAGGACAGCGGCCGCCGTCGACGAAGGCACGGTCGCCGTGGGCTCGGACGCCTCTGGCGCACCTTCCGGCGATGCGCTGCTGCACCCCGGCCAGGGCGTGGCCGTGGCGGCAGACGGCCGCGTCGGCCAACCCCGCCCCATGCTGGGCGCGCCTGACATCACCGCCTGGCCCGCCTTGGCGGAAGACGCCAACTGGATCAGCCTGCCCCTGCCGGCCTTGCCCGGCGCCGTGCGTTACCAGCTGCAGCTGTCGCGCGACGCGGACATGACCCAGGTGCTGCGCAGTGCCAGCTTCCAGGCCACGGCCTCACCGCTGCGCCTGGCAGGCGTGGACGATGGCGACTATGTACTGTCCCTGCGCGGCATCGACGCCCAGGGCATTCCGGGTGCGGCCAGCCGGCGCGCCCTGCGCGTCAAGGCCCATCCCGTGCCGCCGCTGTACGAATCACCGCAGGCCGGCGCCACCGTGGGCCTGGGCCGCGCCGGCCTGCAGTGCACCAAGGTGGTGGGCGCCGTGCGCTACCGCATCCAGGTCGTTTCTGCCGATGCCCAGGCCGGCTTTGCCGAACCCGCCATCGACGCGCGCGACCTGAACGACTGCACATTGCACGCAGCCGCGCTGGCCCGGCTGCCGGCCGGCCGCTATCTTTGGCGCGCCGCCAGCATCCGCACGCTGGCCGACGGCAAGCCCGACCAGGGCCCGTTCGCCGCAGCCCAGGCCATGCAGCTGGCGGCCGTGCCGCCCCAGCCCTCGGCCAGCGCGCTGCAGATGGGCGACGGCCCCGCCGAGGGCAGCCGCCAGATCCGCTGGAGTGGCGAGCCCGGCCAGCGCTACCACGTGATGGTGGCGCGCGACCAGGAGTTCACCGCGCCGCTGGTTGACCTCTGGACCGACCAGCCGCAATGGAGCACCGAGGACCTGCCCGCAGGCAGCTACTACCTGCGGCTGCAGATCGAGGACGCCAACGGCCTGCGCAGCGATTTCTCGGCCGCACGCCAGTTCCGCACCGGCAGCTGGATCGTCGATGCCAGCGGCGAGATGATGCAATCGGGCAGCGGAGAGCGCCTGCAGCGCCAGTAACCGCACCCGTTCAATCCTTGACCGCGCTTGTCCACCCTGCCGCCTTCGCCTGACAGTCCCGCCACGCCGGCGCAGCAGGTGCAGCCGGCGCCCGCGCGTGGCCGGGGGCTGCGGCGGGACTGGCTGCTGCTGGCGGCGGGACTGCTGTCCCTGGTGTTCTGGCTCAGCGGTGACGGGCAGCTGGAGCGCATCAACGGACTGGTGCAGGACACGGCCAGCTGGCTGCACCGCCCCAAGGCATCTCAGGACATCGTCATCGTGGCCATCGACGATGCCAGCATCGACGCCATAGGCCGCTGGCCCTGGAGGCGTGCCTTGCACGCGGGCCTGCTGGAGCGCATCAGCCAGGCCCCGCCGCGCGCCATCGGCCTGGACGTGATGCTCAGCGAAGAAGATCTGGACTATCCAGGCGATGATCTGCTGCTGGCGCGCGTCCTGCAGCGCAGCGGCCGCACCGCCTTGCCCGTGGCGCCGGGTACGGATCCGCTGCCGGCCTTTGCACAGGCTGCGGCAGCGCTGGGCCACACCCAGCTGCCCGTGGATTCCGACGGCGCCGTGCGCAGCTTCCATGCCATTGAAGGCAGCGCGCAGCAGCCCTGGTGGCACATGGCGCTGGCCCTGCACTGCGTGGGCCAGCACGGCCGCCCATGCGCCCGCCCCGAACCCGTGCCGCCGCTGGACCCCGGCACACCCGCATGGCAGCGCCGCCAGCGGGAGATCATTGCCTTCGCACAGGCCAGGCCCGAGCAGGGCGCGCGTGACCGCTCGCCCTTCACCACCTATTCGTACATCGACGTGCTGCGCGGCCGCATTCCTGCTGCGGCATTTCGCGGCAAATACGTGCTCATAGGAACGACGGCTGCCGGACTGGGAGCGCAGTTCACCGCACCGCTGGGTGCCAGCGCGCGCCCCATCTCCAGCGTGGAAATGCTGGCCCATGTGCTCAACGGCAGCCTGCAGGGCTCGCACGTACACCGCGCTTCGGCGGGGCTGGACCGTGCGCTCAACACCGCAGCTGTGCTGCTGGCCCTGCTGGCCCTGGCCTGGCTGGGCCCTTCGGGCGGCATGCTGGCCTGCGCGCTGCTGGCCCTGGCCTGCCTGTCGCTGGCCGGGCTGGCACCACGCATCTGGCAGGTGCAGACGGCCCCTGCCGCAGCCCTGCTGGGCCTGGCCCTGGCCTATCCGCTGTGGAGCTGGCTGCGCCTGCGCGCCGCCGCCCGCTTTCTGGCGCTGGAACTGCGAGACCTGCAGGGCCAGGGCCTGCCCACCGCGCTGCGCCTGGGCGGCGACCTGCTGGACCAGCGCATTGCCGCCGTCGAGCAGGCTTCGCGGCAACTGCGCGCCCTGCACCATTTCGTCAGCGAAAGCCTGCGCCAGCTGCCCTCGCCCACCTTTGTCTGCGACCGCCAGGGCCATGTGCTGCTGGCCAATGCCGCGGCCCATGCCTATGCGCGCAGCCTGGATCACGACCTGCGCGCTGGCGACTCCCTTCCCAGGCTGCTCGATGGCCTGCAGGCGCTGGACACGGCGCCCGGCCCGCAAGCCGGCAGCCCGCTGCTCACGGCCAGGGCGCTTGCCGCCGGCGGCCTGCCGCTCAGCAGCGAGGGGCGCGACGGCCGCGGCCGCAGCCTGATGCTGCTGGTCCAGGCCTTCGAGGCTCCGCCCACCACGGGCTGGCTGATCACCCTGGTCGATATCAGCGATCTGCGCAGCGCCCAGGCCCAGCGCGACCAGGCCATGCAGTTCATCTCGCACGACATACGGGCGCCCGTGGCATCCATCATCACCTTGCTGGAGATGCAGCGTGGTTCCGTACAAGCGCCCGACCTGGGCATGCTGCTCCCGCGCATCGAAGGCTATGCCCAGGCCTCCCTGCAGCTGGCCGACGATTTCGTGCACCTGGCTCGTGCCCAGCAGCAGGCGCTGCGCCGGCAGCAGCTGGACCTGGGCCTGGTGCTGGACCAGGCCGTGGAAAGCTGCTGGGCCCAGGCCAGCGCCGCCCATGTGCAGCTGGAATTCAGCCTGCCCGAGCAGGAATGCCCCGTGCTGGGCGACCCGGGCATGCTCCACCGCGCAGCCGTCAACCTGATCGGCAACGCCATCAAGTACGGAGCGCACGGGCAACAGGCAAGCGGCGCCACGGTGCAATGCCTGCTGCTGCAGGACGCCGGCCATTGCCGCATCGCCATCCGGGACCACGGACCCGGCATGGATGCGCAGGCCGTCGCCCGCCTGAGCCAGCCCTTCGAGCGCCTGGACCACCACCAGCACCTGGACGGCGCAGGCCTTGGGCTGGCCTTTGTACGCACCGTGGCTGCCCGCCATGGCGGGCAGCTGCAGATAGAAAGCGCGCCAGGCCAGGGAAGCACCTTCAGCATCGTGCTGCCGAAGGCGCAGCAAGCCTGACCGGGGGTGTCATCCCAGCGGATCCCAGCGGATGGCCAGTGAAAACGAAAAAGCCCTGAAGTCTTTCAACTTCAGGGCTTTGCGTTTTTTGGTGCGGCTGGCAGGAATCGAACCCACGACCCCTTGGTTCGTAGCCAAGTACTCTATCCAGCTGAGCTACAGCCGCAACGCTTCGCATTGTAGCAGCGGGTTTTGGGGCTCCCGGACAAAAGCGCCATATTTCTGCAAAAAACCCGGCAGCCGCACTCCCCGGCAACCGGGCGATGGCATGCCATGCGGCAGCCGTGCGCCCAGCAAAAAAGCCTGCCGCCCGGAAAGGCGGCAGGCTTTTTCATACCAATGGATGGTAGGGCCTCCCAGAGTCGAACTGGGCACCAACGGATTATGAGTCCGCTGCTCTAACCAAGCATGAGCTAAGGCCCCTGATTCACCAAGGCAGCGCGGATGCACGCCATGGCAAACGGCTATTGTAGATCCTAACCTGCGCGGCTCAGCGCTTGTGGCTCAGCGCGTTGCTGACCAGCTTGGAGGTGATGTCCACGATCTGGATCATGCGGTCGTAGTGCATGCGGGTGGGCCCGATCACGCCCAGCGTGCCCACCACCTTGCCATCGAGCTCGTAGGGCGCGCTGACCACGGACAGCTCCTCGAAGGGCACGACCTGGCTTTCGCCCCCGATGTAGATGCGCACACCTTCGGCCTGGCTGGAGAAATCCAGCAGCCTGAGGATCTGGGTCTTTTGCTCGAACAGGTCGAAGGCGCGGCGCAGATTGCCCATGTCGCTGGAGAAATCGCTGACCGACAGCAGGTTGCGCTCGCCCGCGATGACCACGTCCTCCTGGGCACTGGTCATGGCCTCCGTGCCCACGTTGACGGCTGCCTGCATGAGGGTGGCCACCTCGCCGCGCAAAAGCTCGACCTCGCCCTTGAGGCGCTCGCGCACCTCTTCCATGGCCAGGCCTGCGTAGTGGCTGTTGAGAAAGTTCGATGCCTCGATCAGCTGGGAGGCCGAGTAATCCACGTCGGTGAAGATGACGCGGTTTTGCACGTCACCGTCGGGCGAGACGATGATGACCAGAAAGCGCCGCTCCGACAGTCGCACGAATTCGATGTGCTTGAACACCGAGGTACGGCGAGGCACCAGCACCACGCCCACGAACTGGGAAAGGCTGGACAGCAGATTGGCGGCGTTGGCGATGACTTTCTGCGGCTGCTCGGGCACGAGCTCGGGCGTCACGATATCTGCACGGTCCGCCGTGAGCATGGTGTCCACGAACAGCCGGTAGCCCCGGGCGGTCGGAATGCGGCCGGCCGAGGTGTGCGGACTGATGATCAACCCCAGGTCTTCGAGGTCAGCCATCACATTGCGTATCGTGGCAGGCGACAATTCAAGCCCCGACGCACGCGACAGGGTCCGCGAGCCCACAGGCTGGCCGTCAGCGATGTAACGCTCGATCAGCGCTTTGAGCAACAACTTGGCACGTTCGTCGAGCATGTGATGATTTTAATGATGTAATTTCCAGAAATGACGTCCACGTTTCGCCACGTTGCCTTGATCGGGAAGTACCACGCTCCCAGCGCAAGCGCCCCGTCCGAGAATGCCAGCAACGCGCTCGAGCGCATTGCGGACTTCCTCAGGCGCCAGGGCTGCGAAGTCGTGCTTGATACCCAATCGGCCCTGCACGCAGGGCTCACAGACTACCCCACCCTCGATGTCGATGGCCTGGGCAGGCATTGCGACCTGGGTCTGGTCGTCGGCGGCGACGGCACCATGCTCGGCGTGAGCCGGCACCTGGCGCAATACGGAACGCCCCTGATCGGGGTGAACCAGGGCCGCCTGGGCTTTGTCACCGACATCGCGCTGGAGGACTTCGAGGCCACGCTCACCCCCATGCTGCAGGGCGAGTACGAAGAGGACCTGCGTCCCCTGATGTGCGCCCGCGTGATCCGCGAGGGCGAATGCGTTTTCGAGGCCCTGGCCATGAACGACGTGGTGGTCAACCGCGGCGGCACCTCCGGCATGGTGGAGTTGCGCATCGAGGTCGGCGGCCGCTTTGTCTCCAACCAGCGCGCCGACGGCCTGATCGTGGCCACGCCCACGGGCTCCACGGCCTATGCGCTGTCCGCCGGCGGGCCGATGATGCATCCGTCCATCCCCGCCTGGGTGATGGCACCCATTGCGCCGCACAACCTGTCCAATCGCCCCATCGTGCTGTCCGATGCCAACGAGGTCACGATCGAAGTCGTGGCCGGGCGCGATGTCAGCGCCAATTTTGACATGCAGTCGCTGGCCTCGCTGCAGCACGGCGACCGCATCCTCGTGAGCCGCGCCCACCACAGCGTGCGCTTTCTGCACCCCAAGGGCTGGAACTACTTCGCCACGCTGCGCAAGAAACTGGGCTGGAACGAGGGAGGCGCCTGACCATGGCGCTCAAGCGCATCGTGCTGCGCGACTTCGTGATCGTGCAGGCCCTGGATCTGGACTGGCATGCGGGCTTCACCGTGCTGACCGGCGAGACCGGCGCCGGCAAATCCATCCTGATCGATGCATTGCAGCTGGCCCTGGGCGCCCGCGCCGACGCCGACGTGGTGCGCGAAGGCTGCCCCCAAGCCGATATCTGCGTGGAGTTCGACGGCTGCGCGCGGCTGCGCCCCTGGCTGGAGGCGGCAGGCCTGGCCTGCGAGGACAACAGCCTGCTGCTGCGGCGCACAGTGGACACCCAGGGCCGCAGCCGCGCCTGGATCAACGGCACGCCGGCCACGGCCACGCAGCTGCGCGCCCTGGGCGAGCAGCTGATCGACATCCACGGCCAGCATGCCTGGCAAAGCCTCACGCGGCCCGACGCAGCACGCGCGCTGCTGGACGCCTATGCGGGCATAGACAGCCGCGAGGTCCAGGCCTGCTGGAGCCGCTGGAGCCAGGCACGACAAGCCCTGCAGCATGCGCAATCCGCCCAGGACAGCCTGCAGCGCGAACGCGAACGGCTGCAGTGGCAGATCACCGAACTCGACAAGCTGGCCCCGCAGGCCGACGAGTGGGACGAGCTCAATGCCCAGCACACGCGCCTGTCGCATGCCCAGACCCTGATAGACACCGCCCAGACCACGCTGCAGATGCTGGAGGACGACGAGGCCGGCGTGATCACTCCGCTGGGCCGCGCCAGCCATCTGATACAGAACCAGGAACACCTGGAGCCCGAGTTCCAGAACATCGCCGACGTGCTGGCCTCGTGCACGGCCCAGGTGCAGGATGCGCGCCATTCGCTGCAGGCCTATCTGCGCCGCGCCGACCTGGACCCCGAACGCCTGGCCGAGCTGGATGCACGCCTGTCGCTGTGGATGCAGCTGGCGCGCCGCTACCGCCGCACGCCCGATGAGCTGCCGGCACTGCTGGCCGGCTGGCGCCAGGAGCTGCAGCAGCTGGATGCCGCCGTGGACATCGAGGCCCTGCACGCTGCAGAGCAATCCGCGCAGCAGCACTACCAGGCCAGCGCCCGGGTACTGTCGCAGCAACGCGCCCTGGCTGCGCCGCGCCTGTCGCGCGCCATCACCCAGGCCATGCAGGGCCTGGGCATGGAAGGCGGCCTGTTCGAGGCCGCCCTGTCCACAGCCGATTCTCCCGGTGCCTTTGGCGTGGACAGCGTGGCCTTCCTGGTCGCCGGCCATCCTGGAGCCAGCCCCAAGCCGATTGCCAAGGTGGCGTCGGGCGGTGAGCTGTCGCGCATTTCGCTGGCCATTGCCGTGACCACCAGCGAGCTGGGCGAGGCCGGCACGCTGATCTTCGACGAGGTGGACTCGGGCGTGGGCGGCGCCGTCGCCGAGACCGTGGGCCGCCTCATGCATGCGCTGGGCCGATCGCGCCAGGTGCTGTCCGTCACCCATCTGCCGCAGGTCGCGGCCTGTGCCGACCACCACTATCTGGTGGCCAAGCAGCGCGCAAGGCAGGGCACGCTCAGCACCGTGCAGCCGCTGGACAGCACCGCGCGCGAGGCAGAGCTGGCCCGCATGCTGGGCGGCGAGCGCCAGTCCGAAACCACGATGGCCCATGCCCGCGAAATGCTGGCCATGGCGCGCCAGGCACCCCCGCCCCGCCCGGCGCCGCGCAGGCCCGGCCGGCAGCGGCCGCAGGCCGACACGCAGCGTACCCGGCCCAAGCCGGGCCGTGCGGCCAACGGCGCGCGCAACACCAATGGAGGCTGATGCCATGTCGCTTGAGATCGTGCTGATCACCGGGATGTCCGGATCGGGCAAATCCGTCGCCCTGCATGCGCTGGAGGATGCCGGCTACTACTGCGTGGACAACCTGCCTCCCGAGCTGCTGTCCGCCTTCGTCGAACTGGAGCACGGCCGCCACAGCAACAAGGTGGCCATCGCCATGGATGCGCGCAGCGCCGGGGGATTGCCCCACCTGCCCGGGCAGCTCGAACGGCTGCAGCGCCAGGGTGTCGTGCCCCACCTGGTCTTTCTGGACGCCACCACGGGCACCCTGGTGCGGCGCTTCTCCGAAACGCGGCGGCGCCACCCTCTGTCGCAAGGGCCTGTCGCCGAGGGCCGCCGCGCCCTGGTGCAGGACATAGAAACCGAGCGCGAACTGCTGGGCGAATTGCGCGAGAAATCGCATGTCATCGACACCAGCCACCTGCGCTCGTCCCAGCTGCAAAGCTATATCAAGGAGCTGATTGCGGCCCCGGTGGGCCAGATGACCCTGGTCTTCCAGTCCTTCGGCTTCAAGCACGGCCTGCCCTCGGATTCCGACTATGTATTCGATGTGCGCATGCTGCCCAATCCGCACTACGAACCCCAGCTGCGCCCTCTGACCGGCATGGATGCGCCCGTGGCCGAGTTCCTGCGCCAGCAGCCCGGCGTGGACCAGATGCGCCGAGACATCCAGCAGTTCCTGGAATCCTGGCTGGACATGATGGCCAGCAACCACCGCAGCTATGTCACCGTGGCCATCGGCTGCACGGGGGGCCAGCACCGCTCGGTCTTCCTGGTCGAGGAACTGGCGCGGCACTTCGCCCCGCGCTGGCCCACGCTGTGCCGGCACCGCTCGCTGGACAGCCGGCCCACCCCCAAGCCTGCCGACCTGCTTGCGCACGACATCTGAAGCGCCAGGGTCCGCTCCCGGAGTACTGCGATGCAAGGCATGCCGATGACGAACGCCCCGCGCGTGTTGCTGGTGGAGGACGATCCCGCCATCGCGCGCACCGTCTGCTATGCGCTGGAGCGTGACGGCATCGCCGTGCGCCACTGCCTGCAGCTGGCCGATGCACGCGCGCAATGGCAGGCGCAGCCGCCCGATGCCCTGCTGCTGGACGTGGGCCTGCCCGATGGCAACGGCCTGGACTGGTGCCGCGAACTGCGCCAGGCCGGCGCCGCCGTGCCGCTGCTGGTGCTCAGCGCACGCGGCGAGGAAATGGACCGCGTGCTGGGCCTGGAGCTGGGCGCCGACGACTACCTGACCAAGCCCTTCAGCCCGCGCGAGCTGGTGGCCCGCACCCGCGCCCTGCTGCGCCGTGCGCAGCGCCTGCAGCCCGCGCCCACAGCCAGCACAGCGCCGCCGGCAGATGCCCTGTTCAGCATCGATACGCAAGGCCAGCGCGTGCGCATGCAGGGCGTGCCCCTGGAGCTGACGCGGCGCGAGTACCAGCTGCTGCGCTGCCTGCTGGAGCGCCCCGGGCGCATCCTGAGCCGCGAGTTCCTGCTCGACAGCATCTGGGGCCAGGACAGCGACAGCACGGACCGCACCGTGGACACCCACGTCAAGACCCTGCGCGCCAAGCTGCGTGCCCAGGTGCCGCAGCAGGACTTCATCACCACCCACCGCGGCATGGGCTACAGCCTGACGCTGCCGGGCTGACGCGCCGCCGCACGCCATGCGCCTCGGACTGCGGCTGTTCTTCGCCTTTTTCGTCATCAACGGCCTGGCCGCATTCTTCGTGCTGCGCGTCTTCATGGTCGAGGTCAAGCCCAGCGTGCGCAAGGTGACCGAGGACACGCTGGTCGAAACCGCCTACGCCCTGGCCGCGCTGGCCAGCGACGACATGGCCAGCGGCGTGCTGCAGCAAAGCCCCGCGGACAGCCGCTTCGCGCACCACATGCAGGCCTATGCCAACCAGACCGTCAAGGTCTGGATCTGGGACACGCGCAAGACCAGCCTGGACATGCGCGTCACCATCACCGACCAGCAAGGCCTGGTGCTGTTCGACTCGGCCGGCCTGGACCAGGGCGCCGACTACTCGCGCTGGCGCGACGTGCACCGCACGCTGCGCGGCGAATACGGCGCACGCACCACGCGCGAGGTACAGAACGACGAGGCCAGCAGCGTCATGTATGTGTCGGCACCCATCATGGTGGAAGGCCGCATTGCGGGCGTGCTCACGGCCTCCAAGCCCGCGCACTCGGTGCAGAAGATCGTGGACAGCGCGGAAAGCAAGATGCTGCGCGGCGGCCTGCTGTTCCTCGTGCTGTCGGCCGGCGTGGGCTTTGCCGTGACCTGGTGGCTGGTCATCCATGTGCGGCGCCTGCGCAGCTATGCCCAGCAGGTACAGGCGCCCACGCTCAACGAGGCCGCCTCGCCCACCACGGCGCCCCCCATGCCCGAAGCCCCGCGCATGCCCGGCGAGCTGGGCGAACTGGCCCGTGCCATGGAGAACATGCGCAGCCGCCTGGAGGGGCGCGACTACATCGAGGGCTATGTGCGCGCCCTCACGCACGAACTCAAGAGCCCCGTGGCTGCCATCCGTGGCGCAGGCGAGTTGCTGCAGGAAGACCTGCCATCGGCCGACCGCGAACTGTTCGCGCGCCAGGTGGTGGACCAGTGCCAGCGCCTGCAAAACCTCGTGGACCAGTTGCTGCGCCTGAGCCAGCTGGAGCAGCGCCGCGCCCTGCACGCGCACACGGCCTGCAGCCTGCAGGCCTGTGCCGAACAGGCCATGGCGCAAGTCCACAGCGCAGCGCACCAGCGCCGCATCCGGCTGGTGCTGCACGGCCAGGACAGCAGCGGCCCCTGGGAGCAGGACCTGGTGGTGCTGGCCCTCAGCAACCTGCTGAGCAACGCCATCGACTTCGCCCCAGAGGGCAGCAGCATCCACGTGGACCTGGAGCCCGGCCGCGTCAGCGTGCGCGACCACGGCCCCGGTGTGCCCGAGGCGCTACTCGGCCGGCTGGGCGAACGCTTTTTCACCACCCCCCGCCCCAACGGGGAGCGCAGCGGCACGGGACTGGGCCTGTCCATCGTGCTGCGCATCATGCTGCTGCACGGCGGCAGCATGCAGGCCGCCAACGCCCACCCGGGCCTGCGTGTCACGCTGAACTGGCCACAGCGGGCACCCTGACCTCCAGGGCCTGTTCACTCGGATTTGGAGGCGCGAATCCGACTTCACCTTCACTTCACAGACTTCATTCCGGCCACACAGCCCCCGCCCAGACTGCGTCCACGATCAACGAACGGGATGTGGAATGAAGAACCGACTTCTTGCCAAAGGCGTGGCCCTGCTGGTCATGCTGGGCCTTTTGATGCTGGGCCTGGGCCTGGTACATGACGTGGTGCGCGACCGCATACGCAACCGCGACAACGCCGTGCAGGGCGTGGTCGCCAGCCTGGCCGGACGCCAGACGCTGATGGGACCGGTGCTGGTGCAAAACTGCACCGAGACCACCGGCATAGAAAAGGGCAGCAAGACGGAATGGACCACGCGCCAGTTCCAGCGCATGCTGCTGCCCGACCAACTGCGCCATGAGGCAACGGCACGCATGGAAGAGCGCTCGCGCGGCCTGCACCAGGTCAGCACCTACGCCATGCAGGACAGCATCAGCGCCAGCTTCACCCATGCCGCACAGTACCTGGAAAAGCCGTCCATCGAAGCGACAGCCAACCAGGCCGTGCGCTGCGGCGCACTGCGCGTGGCGCTGTCGCTGACCGATCCGCGCGGCATACGCTCGGCCACCATCGAGGCCGGCGGCAAGAGCCTGGACGTGGGACCCGGCACCTCGCTGGAACGCTACTCGCAAGGCCTGCAGGCGGAGCTGGCGCCTGCCCTGCTCAAGAAGGACGAGCCCCTTGAGCTGAAGATTGCCCTGGAACTGGTGGGCACCGAAAAGCTGGCCTTCGTGCCGCTGGGCAGCCACAGCCAGGTCCAGCTGTCGGCCGATTGGCCCCACCCCTCGTTCGGCGGCAGCTTCCTGCCCAACCGGCGTGAAGTCAGCGACAAGGGATTCAACGCCAGCTGGAATCTCTCGGCACTGGCCTCTTCGGCGCGCCAGGCCTTCACCGACCAGCAGCCGCTGTGCCAGCCAGGCCGCCGCGACATGGAGGAATACGCCGCCACGGCGCACGCGCCCAGCAGCGGCCCCTGCCTGGAGTCGCTGGACACCGACTTCGTGGACCCCATCAACGCCTACTCGCTGAGCGACCGGGCCACCAAGTACGGCCTGCTCTTCGTGGTGCTGACCTTTGTGGCCGTCGGCCTGTTCGAGGTGCTCAAGCAATTGCGAGTGCACCCCATCCAGTACCTGCTGGTGGGATCGGCGCTGTGCAGCTTCTTCCTGCTGCTGATCAGCCTGTCGGAGCACATGGGATTTGCCAGCGCCTACGGCATTGCTGCCTCGGCCTGCGTGCTGCTGCTGGCCTACTACGCGAGCCACATCCTGGGCAGCCTGCAGCGCGGCCTGCCGTTTGCTGCGGGAATCGCCTCGCTCTACGGCCTGCTGTATGTGCTGCTGCAGCTGGAGCAAAGCGCGCTCATCGTGGGCTCCATCGCGCTGTTCGCCGTGCTGGCCCTGATCATGGTCTGCACACGGCATGTGGACTGGTATGCCTTTGGCCGGCAGGATGGCGACCGCGGCGATGCAGACGCAGGCACCCGCCCAACCGTGGGAGCGCTGCAGCCATGAACGTCCTCACCGACACCCCTGGCACGGCCGATGTGCCCGGCGTGCGCAGCCCGCTCGATCAGGCGCTGGAACGCCAGCGCTGCGAGCAGGCCTGGCACCAGGCGGTGCAAAGGGGCGACCGCCAGGCCCTGTTCAGCCTGCGTCTGCACATTGCCGAGGCCGCCGCACGCGCACGGCGCAAGCCGGGCGCACGTGAACAATGGCTGGCGTGGATGCTGCTGCGCTGCGCCCTGCTCCTGCCGCGCCGCACGTTCTAGGAAGACGCGGCGGCCTTGGGCTTCAGCCCGCAAACTGCGCATCCAGCAGCTTGCGCACCGGGGCCGGCAGGCCCATGTCGGCCCAGGCCCTGGCATCGGCCCAGCAGCCCTGGCCGTCTGCCATGGCAGCATCCGGGCCGCTGCCATGGACAGGCACGCGCACCGGATGCAGATGCAAATCACGGTGGGTGAGCACATGCAGGAAAGCCGGCAGCTCGGTCCAGTCGGCGGATCGTGCGGCGGGCCAGTGCCGTGCGGCGGCCTGCTCCAGCGCCTCGCGTTCATTGAACACGGGAGGCGCATAAAGGCCCGCCCAGATGCCCTGCTGTGGGCGGCGCTCCAGCCAGACGCGGCCTTGCCCGTCCACGGCGATCAGCAGCCACCAGGCCTCGGAACTGCGCTTGAGCTTGCGCGTGCGCACGGGGTAGTTTTCGGGATTGCCGAAGCGGGCCGCCCGGCACTGCGGCTGCAGCGGACAGACCAGGCAGCTGGGCTTGCGCGGCGTGCAGATGGTGGCACCCAGGTCCATCAGGCCCTGGGTATAGCGGGGCATGGCCTGCTGCAGGTCCTCGGTGGGGCACAGCTGCTGGGCCAGGTCCCACAGTTCGCGCTCGTTCCTGGCCACGGCCAGATCGGCATCGAAGGCCAGCACGCGCGTGAGCACGCGCCGCACATTGGCATCGAGGATGGGCACACGCTCGGAAAAGCAAAAGGACGCGATGGCGCCGGCCGTGGACCGGCCTATGCCGGGCAGCGTGGCCAGATCCTCGGCCCTGCGTGGAAAGGCCCCCCCCCACTCCTGGACCACGGCCTGGGCGCAGCGGTGCAGGTTGCGCGCACGGCTGTAGTAGCCCAGGCCGCTCCACAGCGCCAGCACGGCATCCTGCGGTGCGGCCGCGAGGCTGGCGACATCGGGAAAGGCATCAAGGAAGCGCTGGTAGTAGCCCAGCACGGTGCTCACCTGGGTCTGCTGCAGCATGATTTCAGAGAGCCAGACGCGGTAGGGATCGCGCGTCTGCTGCCAGGGCAGGTGATTGCGTCCATGCGACGCCTGCCACTGCACGACGGGCGTGGCAATCGAGGGAAAGGTCAAGATATCAAGCAGTCAGTGAAGTTTCCTGTGCAGCCTTTGCCAGGCCGGGGAAGGCGGGCGTGGGCGACAGGGGTTGCAGCAGTTCCATGGTGGCCTGTCCCAGCTGCAGTTGCAAGGCCGTGAGCTGTTCGTCGGCGGCCTCGATTTCGGCAATGCGCTCGACCAGGCCCGAAGCCGCATTCTGGATGCGGTCCACCGCTTCGATGCGGCGGGCAAAGCTGCGCTTGCGCTCTTTCAATTGGGCATCCAGCTGGGCCGTGGCGGACTTGCTCCACATGTCCACGTCGTTGGCCGCAGACTCGAAGACCGTGCGCAGACGCATGGCAAGGGCCTTGATCAGCCGCTGGGCAAACGCGGGATTGCTGCGCCTGAGCGCGTGGCCCAGGCCCAGGTACTGGGTGTAGCTGGCCTCGATGCGCTGCAGGTCGCCACCGAACTCGGTCAGCTCCAGCTGCGCAGGAGCCTGCAGCGAGAAGCCGAACTCGGCATTGAGTTCCTTGAAGGTCGCGCCCAGCATGGACTGGATCTCGCCGGCCTGCGCCTGGGCCCGGGTCGCCACGGTGCGCAGGCGTTCGAAGGTTTCCGCGTAGACCTTGCGCGCGCCCAGCTTCAGGCCGCGCTGCTCCAGCGCCTCCTTGAGATCGACCAGTTCCTGCTTGAGCGCGCTGGAACCGAGCTGGCGGAAGATGTCGCGCAGCATGCGCATGTGCACCAGGCGCACGGCCTGGATCCTGGCGGCGCTGGCATCGAAATCGCGCTGCTCGCTCTCGATGCGGTTGCGCATGGAGGCAATCACGCTGGCGTTCTTGCCGCGCAGGCTGCGCAGCTCGGCCATCTGGTCGTCCAGGTCGCGGCGGCGGATATTGAGCACGCGCTCCACCTCGACCTGCAACTGCTGCACATTGGCCCTGACAGCCGTCTGCAGCACCTTCTGGCGCTGGCCCATGATGCCCTCGGCCAGCATGTTCTCGAACATGGGCAGCCCGCTGGCCTGCAGCAGCGCCTCGTTGCCGGAGACCTTGGCCACCAGGCCCTTTTGTGCCGACACGGGCAACACCCGCTCCACAGGCAGGCCCAGCATCTGGGCCGATTCCTGGCGCTGGCGCTGCAGTTGGGCCTGCACCTGCGTCGCGGAGCTGAGGCTATCCCACAGCGTATCTATCTTGTTGAGCACCACCAGACGCGAATCGGCCAGTGCCTGCTGGCCCGACGCCGCATCGGGCGGCAGCACATGGTCGCGCCAGATGGCCAGGTCGGACTTGGTCACGCCGGTATCGGCCGCCAGCACGAAGACCACGGCATGGGCCTGGGGGATGAGGTTGACGGTCAGCTCGGGCTCGGCACCCACGGCATTCAGGCCGGGCGTATCCAGAATGACCAGCCCCTGCTTGAGCAGGGGATGGGGCATGTTGATCAGCGCGTGGCGCCACATGGGCACCTCCACCAGGCCCTGCTCATCCACGAAGGGATTGCCGCCCTGGTCATCGTCATGCCAGAAGCCCCAGGTTCGCGCCAGATCCACCGACACCTTGCGCACCTCGGCCACCTTGGCCAGCGTGTCGGCAATCTGCTGGGCATTGTTCACATCCAGCGGCAGCTGCAGCCAGGCCTCGGGCCGGGCGCGCCACTGGCCCAGGCTTTCCAGCGATTCGCGCGTATCGATGGGCAGCAGGCGCAGGCTGGGCTGCAGTTCGGCTTCCCAGCCCAGCTCGGCCGGGCACATGGTGGTGCGACCTGCGCTGGCCGGCATGAGGCGGCGGCCGTAGTGGGCGAAGAAGACTGCGTTGATCAGCTCGGACTTGCCGCGGGAGAACTCGGCCACGAAGGCCACCATGACCTTGTCGCCGCGCACCTGGGCTTCCAGCCGCTGCAGCCGCTCCTGCACAGCGACATCCAGCAGCTCCTGGGACTGCAACCATTCGCGCAGCGCATGCAATTGCTGCGCAAAGCCACGGCGCCATGCGCCGTGCTGGTCGAATTGCTCGTTGAATGATGGTCCCACGTGTTTCCCCCGCCATTGCATCGCCAATGCCTGCCGATGCTTAGTGATCGCCTCGACATTGCGCCGCAAGCGTGATGCCTTTTCTCATCAAAATATAGCACCGTCGCCCCGTTTTGCCCGCAGCTGCGCCCCAAGGCCGGCTCCTGGAACGGGGGGATTCAGGGCAAAACATCGTTTATTTACAAATGAAACAATATTTCACCATCAATCCAGCGCGGCTGAGGGGTGATTTTTCAGAAATGTGAGCTTCCCGCACAGACCCGATATGAATCTCGCGCAGACTGGCCTCCACAAGCGTTACGAGACGTTGAGAATTCGCTCCTCTTTTTGAGGCAATCTCACGCTTTCTGACACCGCGCGCAAAAGTAGGTGCTGCGCTGGCCCTGGCGCAGCAGCTGTATGGGCGAGCCGCAATGCGTGCAGGGCTGGCCCTCGCGGCCATACACCTTGGCCTGCAGCTGGAAGTGGCCTGCCATGCCGTCGGGCGCCGAGAAATCACGCAGCGTCGTGCCCCCTTGCTCCACCGCCAGTTCCAGCACGCGGCGAATCTCCTCGAACAGCCGGCGCACCTTGCGCGGCCCCACCTCGCAGGCCGGCTGCGTGGGCGCAATGCGTGCCATGAACAGCACTTCGGACGCATAGATATTGCCCACGCCCACCACCACGCTGCCGCTCAGCAGCAATTGCTTGATGGGCGTACGGCTGGCCTTCAGACCGGCCTTGAAGGTCTCGAACAGGAAGCTGTCATCCAGCGGCTCCATTCCCAGATGGTCCAGCAGCCTGCGCGCCCAGGGATCGTTCTCGGCCGGCACATACATCACCGCACCGAACCGGCGCGGATCGTGCAGGCGCAGCTGGCCCTTGCTGGTGTGCAGATCGAAATGGTCATGTGCGCCCGCCGGACCCAGCGGCAACTCGTGCGGCGCCACGAAACGCAGGCTGCCCGACATGCCCAGATGCAGCATGAGCAGGCCTTCGCTCAGTTGCATCAGCAGGTACTTGCCGCGCCGGCGCACGCTGTGCACCTCGCGCCCGGTCAGAAGCTCGGGGGCAATGCCCAGAGGCCAGCGCAATGGCTTGCCCAGCGCCACGGATTCAATGCGCGCTCCGGCGATCTGCGAGGCGAACGCACGCCGCGTGACTTCTACTTCTGGCAATTCGGGCATGCGATCCGGGTTGTACTGAGGTTGTGCGAAATGCGGGCCGAGGCTTCGATTATTATGATTCGATGGATCATCGCCTTCGCCTTCAGGGACTCGCCGTGGCAGCAGCCCTGGCCATGGGTTCCGCCACTGCCTGGGCACTGCCTGGCAAGACCGCAGCCACCATCGAGACGGAATCCCCGGAACCTCCATCGTCCGCCGCCGCGTCTGCCGAAGAGGAGCGCGCAGCGCTCAACGCCGAACTGTTCTACGAGATCCTGGTCGGCGAAATCGCTGCCAGCGAAGGCGCGCTGGGCGATGCCCAGGCCATGATGATGGAGGCTGCGCGCACCAGCGGCAGCGAGCAGTTGTACCGCCGTGGCACGGAACTGGCGCTGCAGTCGCGCTCCGGTGAGCGCGCACTGGCCAATGCCCGCGCCTGGCTGGACGCCTTTCCCCAGTCACGCGATGCCAACCGCTTCGTGCTCCAGATCCTGGTGGCGCTGAACCGCATCGCCGATACCGGCAGCTATCTCAAGCGCGAGATCGAGGCCACGCCCGCTCCGTCCAAGCCTGCCACCTATCTGGGCATCACCCAGCTCTACAACAACGCCAGCGACAAGGCCCTTGCTGCCGATGTGGTCGAGCAGGCTATGGCCGGCGAAACCGACAATCCGGCCAGCGGCCCGTTGGCCTGGGCCACCATCGGCCACATGCGCCTGGGCGCCGGGCAAAAGGCCGCAGCCATGCAGGCCGTGCAAAAGGCCCAGGCGCTGACGCCCGACACAGGACCCGTGGCCCTGCTGTCCATGGAGCTGCTGGAAGCCGGCATGCCGGAGGCGGAACCCATCGTCAAGCGCTACCTGGCCAAGAACCCGTCAGCCCAGATGCGCATGGCCTATGCCCGCGTGCTGCTGGGTCAGCAGCGCCTGGACGAGGCCCGGCAGCAACTGGTCTCCATCACCATGGATTCGCCCGACTACGCCGAAGCCTGGGCCACGCTGGCCGCCCTGCAGCTGCAAACGAACGATGTGGGTGCGGCGCAGGCGTCCACCGAGCGCTTCGGCAAGCTCGTGCCGCAGATTCCTGCCGGCGTGGCGCGCAGCGCCGGCCAGTCCCAGTACTACCTGCTGCAATCACAGATCGCTGAAAAGCAAGGCAGGTTCGACGAGGCCGATGCCCTGCTGCGCCGCATCGACGATGCCCCCAACCTGCTGAGCGTGCAGGCGCGCCGAGCGAGCCTGCTTGCACGCCAGGGCAAGCTCAAGGAAGCGCGCGCCCTGATCGAAGCCGTGCCTGCCAGCGGCCCCAGCCAGCAACGGCTCAAGCGCCTGGCCGAAGTGCAGCTGTTGCGCGACGCCAATCAGAATGCCCAGGCCTATGCGCTGCAGGCCGAGCTGCAAAAACAGGACCCCGAAGACGCCGAACTGGCCTACGACACGGCCCTGCTCGCGGAGCGCATCGGCAAGCATGACGAAATGGAGCGGCTGCTGCGCGGCATCATCGCGCGCCGGCCCGACTTCCAGCATGCCTACAACGCGCTGGGCTACTCCTTCGCCGAGCGCGGCATCCATCTGGACGAAGCAGAAAAGCTCGTGGGCAAGGCGCTGGAGATGTCGCCAGGCGACCCCTTCATCACCGACAGCCTGGCCTGGGTGAAATTCCGCCAAGGCAACCTGGACGAAGCGCTCAAGCTGTTTGAAAGCGCCTACGCCTCCCGCCCCGACGTGGAGATCGCGGCGCACCTGGGCGAGGTGCTCTGGGTCAAGGGCGATCGCGAACGCGCGCAGAAGATCTGGCGCCAGGGCCTGGCCTCCAGCCCCGACAACACCACGCTGCGCGACACCCTGCGCCGCCTGGGCGTCTCGCTTTGAGCCGCCGCGCCGTGCCCCACCCCGTGCCCCACCCCGTGCCCCATCGTTTGCGCCCCATGCTCATCCGCCGGCAGCTGTGCGCCACGGCTGCTGCCACGGCGCTGCTGACTCTGGCCGGCTGCGCCCTGCCACCCCGCCAGCTCCAGGCCGATGCAGCAGCACCGGCCGCCGCCGGGCACTGGTCGGGCCGACTGGCGCTGCAGGTGGAAGATGCGCAGAACCAATCCTTCAGCGCAGGCTTCGAGCTGCTGGGCACCCCCCAGCGCGGCGAGTTGCTGC
Organism: Delftia sp. WSY_12; assembly: GCF_043104645.1. Taxonomy (NCBI): domain Bacteria; kingdom Pseudomonadati; phylum Pseudomonadota; class Betaproteobacteria; order Burkholderiales; family Comamonadaceae; genus Delftia; species Delftia sp. WSY_12. Next base: position 83,772 of record NZ_JBICKW010000057.1, on the reverse strand, counting down.
TGTTCACCCCCCTGGGATCGACGCTGGCGCGCCTGCTCTGGGCGCCAGGACAGGCCAGCCTGCAGCAAGGCGAGGACCGCAAGACCTCGGACTCGCTGCCCACGCTGGTGCAAGAGCTGACGGGCAGCGACCTGCCCATCGCTGCCCTGTTCGACTGGCTGCGGGGCCGGGCCACCGCAGCCGCCGGCTGGCAGGTCGACCTCTCCCGCATGGAGCAGGGCCGCCTGTCCGCCCGGCGCCATGACCCGCAGCCGCCGGCAGCGCTGCGCATCGTGCTCGACACACCCTGATTTGCGCCGGGCGCGCCCTCTGCACCCCCATCCCGCCGCACCCGCCTCCATCCCTCTCATCCTCTCCAGCCCATGCGCTCGCTCCACGACGTGCCGGCTCCGGCCAAGCTCAACCTGTTCCTCCATATCACCGGCCGCCGAGACGATGGCTACCACCTGCTGCAATCGGTCTTCATGCTGCTGGACTGGCACGACACGCTGCACTTCGACAAGCGCGGCGACGGCAACGTCAGCCGCGAGGACCTCTCGGGCATGGCCCTTCCTGCCGACGACCTCATCATGCGGGCCGCACGCGCGCTGCAACAGGCCACCGGCTGCAGCCAGGGCGTGCACATAGGCGTGGAAAAGCGCCTGCCGGCACAGGCCGGGATGGGCGGAGGATCGTCGGATGCGGCATCCACCCTCATGGCGCTGAACCGCCTGTGGCAACTGAACCTGACCCGGCGCGAACTGCAGCGCATTGGACTGGGCCTGGGCGCAGATGTGCCCTTCTTTCTGTGCGGCAGCTCCGCCTGGGTGGAGGGCATAGGCGAGCACATCACGCCGCTGGAGCACAGCCATGCCCTGCCGCCCCAGCGGTTCGTGGTGGTCAAGCCCGAGGCGGGACTGGAAACCCTGTCCATCTTCCGCGCCCCCGACCTCAAGCGCGATCATGCCCATGCTACAATCGCCGACTTTGCTGCAGATCACTATGGCTTTGGCCAGAACGACTTGCAGCCCGTCGCCGAAAGGCTGCAGCCTGAAGTGAAAAAAGCCATTGATTGGCTCAAGTCCTTCAAACTGCGTGCTAGAATGACGGGCTCGGGAAGTGCAGTATTTGCACCACTGACGCAAACAATCGACTTCGAGAATGCCCCAGGCATCTGGAATGTCAGAGTTTGCAGGAATCTGCAGGCCCATCCCCTCAAGGATTGGCTCAAAGATGAGAGTTTATAGGCTGTCTGCCTGCGGCAGAGGGCCTGTGTAGGGGAGTCGCCAAGTTGGTAAAGGCACCGGATTTTGATTCCGGCATGCGAGGGTTCGAGTCCTTCCTCCCCTGCCAAACGTCTTTCGCGTCAAGGCAAACCCATCGTACTGGGGCGCTCAATGCATTCACATCATCCTGACATCATGGTCTTCACCGGCAATGCCAATCCTGGCATGGCCGCTGAAATCGTTCAGCACCTCGGCACCACGCTGGGTGCAGCCGACGTGGGTCGCTTCTCCGATGGAGAAGTCGCCGTCGAGATCAAGCAGAACGTGCGTACGCGCGACGTCTTCGTCGTGCAATCGACCTGCGCACCGACCAACGACAACCTGATGGAACTGCTGGTCATGGTGGACGCCCTCAAGCGTGCATCGGCCGAGCGCATCTGCGCGGTGATTCCCTACTTCGGCTACGCCCGCCAGGACCGCCGCCCGCGCTCCACCCGCGTGCCGATCACGGCCAAGGTCGTGGCCAACATGCTGCAGGCCGTGGGTGTCGAGCGCGTGCTGACCATGGACTTGCACGCAGACCAGATCCAGGGTTTCTTCGACATCCCCGTGGACAACATCTATGCCACGCCGGTGCTGCTGGGCGATCTGCGCCAGAAGAACTACGAAGACCTGATCGTTGTCTCGCCCGACGTGGGTGGCGTGGTCCGTGCCCGTGCGCTGGCCAAGCAGCTGGGCTGCGACCTGGCCATCATCGACAAGCGCCGCCCCAAGGCCAACGTCTCCGAAGTCATGCACGTGATCGGCGACATCGACGGCCGCAACTGCGTGATCATGGATGACATGATCGACACCGCCGGCACCCTGGTGAAGGCAGCCGAAGTGCTCAAGCAGCGTGGTGCCAAGAGCGTCTACGCCTATTGCACGCACCCGATCTTCTCGGGTCCGGCCATCGAGCGCATCGGCAACGGCAGTGCACTGGACGAGGTCGTGGTGACCAACACCATTCCTCTGAGCGCCGAAGCCCAGGCTTGCGGCAAGATCCGCCAACTGTCCGTGGCCCCCCTGATTGCCCAGACAATCCAGCGGATTTCCACCGGCGATTCGGTGCTGAGCCTGTTCTCCGAATAAAATATCGGCCCCTGTGGTCTGAACCAGCAAACCTCCTTCGGGAGGTTTGCGCGTTCCGGGATGGTTTCAGGACCATCCCGGGACACCGCAAGAGCAGCCTGTTCCGCACGGGGCAGGCGTTCTTTTATCAACGGATGAGGCTGGTCGCGGTCCATCCATCTAGGAGTTAGTTATGCAATTCGTCGCTTTTGAGCGCGCCAAGCAAGGTACGGGTGCGAGCCGCCGTCTGCGCAATTCGGGCAAGGCCCCTGGCATCGTCTACGGCGGTGCTGCCGAAGCCCAACTGATCGAGATCGATCACAACGCCCTGTGGCACGCCCTGAAGAAGGAAGTGTTCCATTCCAGCGTTCTGGACATGGAAGTCAACGGCCAGACCTCCAAGGTCGTGCTGCGCGACGTGCAATTCCACCCCTACAAGCAGCTGATCCTGCACGTGGACTTCCAGCGCGTTGACGACAAGACCAAGGTTCACCTGAAGGTGCCGCTGCACTTCGAGGGCATGGAACAGTCCCAGGCCGTCAAGGTCGAGAACTGCACCATCACTCCCCTGATCCATGAACTGGACGTGGTGTGCATGCCCGCTCAACTGCCCGAGTTCATCAAGGTGGACCTGAGCGGCCTGACCTCCAAGTCGACCCTGGGCCTGCAGAACGTCAAGCTGCCCAACGGCGTGAAGGCTGTGGTGCGCGGCTCCAACAAGAACCCGGCCCTGATCTCCATCAAGCTGCCCGAAGTGGCTCCTGATGCATCCGCAGCTCCCGCAGCGGCTCCGGCCGCTCCGGCAAAGAAGGGCAAGAAGTAATTCTTGGCTTTCCCTTGCGGCGGCTGCGGCTGCCGCAACCTGCAAAAGGCCCACCTCGCGTGGGCCTTTTGCATGGTGAACACCATCGCCTGCCTGCTGCGGCCGCCATGGAGATAATCGCCCGATGATCAAATTGTTTGTCGGCCTGGGCAATCCCGGGCCGGAGTATGAGGACACCCGCCACAACGCGGGTTTTTGGTGGATAGATGCGCTGGCGCGCGAACTCAAGGTCCACCTGGTGCCCGAGCGCAGCTACTTCGGCCTCATGGCCCGCGCCAGCGTGCGTGGCGAGAGTGTCTGGCTGCTCGAGCCGCAGACCTTCATGAACCTGTCCGGCAAATCGGTGGGCGCGCTGGCGCGCTTTTTCAAGATCCAGCCCGAGGAGGTCCTCGTGGTCCATGACGAACTGGACTTCGCCCCAGGCCAGGTCAAGCTCAAGCGCGGCGGCAGCCACGGCGGCCACAACGGCCTGCGCGATATCCATGCCCAGCTGGGCTCGGCCGACTACTGGCGGCTGCGCATCGGCATAGGCCACCCGGGGCACAAGGCCGAAGTCGCCAACTGGGTGCTCAAGAAGCCCGCGCCCGACCAGCGCCAGCTGATCGAGGACAGCATTGCCCATTCGCTCAAGGCCTGGCCCGAGCTGCAGGCGGGCGACATGGACAAGGCGACCTTGCTGATCCACACCACCAAGCCTCCACGCCCCAAGCCCGTGCGCCCGGCCACAGCCGAGAGCGACAAGGGCTGAGCGATCAGGAAGCGGCGGGAGCCTGGGATTGCAGACGCAGGTATTTCTGCATCAGCGTCTCGCGGTCTTCCACGTGGGCGGGATTCACGGGAATGCAGGCCACGGGGCAGATCTGCACGCACTGGGGTTCATCGAAATGCCCCACGCATTCCGTGCACTTGCTGTGCTCGATCTCGTAGTACTCCTCGCCCATGGAGATTGCATCGTTGGGGCACTCGGGTTCGCAGACATCGCAGTTGATGCATTCGTCGGTGATCATCAAAGCCATGGCAGGTCCCTCGCAAGCGCACGCCACGCTCCGGGCCGGGCAGGCCCTTGCACCCCGAACGGGCCTTGCAGCAAGGTGGCATCAGTCATTGCGCCATTATCCTGCCCCCTTCATACGCATGAAGGCTGCACGGGCAAGCATACGCGCCGGATCGGCACGTAGCGATGCACCTTCAAAGGCCGCTATGCTGCGCGCATGGGCCGTGCGCATTACCATTCGGGCCCGCCAAGAACCACCCACACACATTCCGCCGACGTGACAGCCCAACACCGTGCCAAGGCCGACTGCCCATGAGCGTCTTCCTGCTCAAGCGCCTGCTGATGCTGGCAGCCACGCTGCTGGGCGCCTCGGCCGTGGTGTTCGGCGTGCTGGAAGTGCTGCCCGGCAATGCGGCCCAGACGCTGATGGGGCCCGATGCCGCCCCCGAGGCCGTGCAGGCGCTGGCCGAGCAGCTGGGACTGGACCAGCCAGCCTGGCAGCGCTACCTGCAGTGGCTGCAGGGGCTGCTGCATGGCGACATGGGACTGAGCTACGCCTACAGCACACCGGTCAGCGATCTGGTGCTGGAGCGCCTGGCAGTGACCGCCCCGCTGGCCGTGATGGCCATGCTCATCACCACCGTGCTGGCCCTGGCAGCGGGCATCTATGCCGCCTCGCGCCACAACCGATGGGGCGACCTGGGCGTCATGGGCCTGGCGCAGATCGGCATTGCCATCCCCAATTTCTGGTTCGCCATCCTGCTGATCCTGGTGTTCTCGGTGAAGCTGCAATGGTTTTCCGCAGGCGGCTTTCCAGGCTGGAGCGAGGCCGATGGCGGCGGCGTCCTGCCCGCACTGCAGGCCCTGCTGCTGCCGGCGATCTCGCTGGCCGTGGTGCAGGCGGCCATCCTGGCGCGCATCACGCGCTCGGCCGTGCTGGAAGTGCTGCGCGAGGACTTCGTGCGCACGGCCCGCGCCAAGGGCCTGCCGCGCCGCGCCGTGCTCTGGGGCCACGTGCTGCGCAATGCCATGATTCCCGTGCTCACGGTCATGGGGCTGCAGTTTGCCCAGTTGCTGGCCGGCACCATCGTGGTGGAGAACGTGTTCTACCTGCCGGGCCTGGGCCGGCTGATCTTCCAGTCCATCGCCAACCGCGACCTCATCGTCGTGCGCAACTGCGTGCTGCTGCTGGCGGCCATGGTGGTGGTCATCAACTTCATCGTGGATGTGCTGTACGCAGCCATTGATCCACGCATCGAGGCCAGCGACATATGAGCCAGCCAGGCAACCCTGTTTCGCCGACCGCTGCGCCACCGGGCCATCGGCCCACGCGGGCGGTCACCCTCAGCAGGCCGGCCAGCCTGGGCCGGCGCATGCTGGGCCACCGCAGCTTCATGCTGGGTGCCATGCTGACCGCGCTGCTGCTGCTCACCGCGCTGCTGTCCTTGTGGTGGACGCCGGGCTCGGCCTACGACATGGACCTGGATGCCAAGCTGGCCGCACCCGGCAGCCTGCACTGGCTGGGCACCGATGCCTATGGGCGCGATGTGGCCTCGCTGCTGTTCCTGGGCGCGCGCAGTTCCATCCTGGTCGGCGTGATCGCCGTGGGCATCGGGCTGTCGATGGGCGTGGTGCTGGGACTGGTCGCCGCGGCCTGCCGGGGCTGGGTGGAAGAGGCCATCATGCGGCTGGCCGATTTCAGTTTCGCCTTTCCTGCGCTGCTATCGGCCATCATGCTCACGGCCGTGTTCGGCGCGGGCATCGTCAACGCCATCATTGCCATCGGCATCTTCAACATTCCCACCTTTGCGCGCATCACGCGGGCATCGGCCAAGGCGGTCTGGGCACGTGAATACGTGCTGGCTGCACGCGCCTGCGGCCATGGCCGCGCCAGCATCACCTGGCGCCATGTGCTGCCCAACATCCTGCCCGTGCTGGTGGTCCAGGCCACCATACAGTTCGCGCTGGCCATTCTGGCGGAAGCCGCCCTGTCCTATCTGGGCCTGGGCACGCAGCCGCCCCAGGCTTCCTGGGGCCGCATGCTCAGCGAGGCCCAGACCCTCATGTTCCAGGCGCCGCTGCTGGCCGTGTGGCCGGGCCTGGCCATTGCACTGTCCGTGCTCGGGCTCAACCTGCTGGGCGACGGGCTGCGTGACCTGCTCGACCCGCGCCTGTCGCGCCAGCGCTGAGGAAGGCACGCGCCCATGCCCCTGCTCGAAGTCTCCGGCCTCACCATCACCTTGCAGACCCCGCGCGGCCGCGCGCGTGCCGTGCAGAACCTGGAATTCATCCTGGAGCGCGGCGCCACGCTGGGCCTGATCGGCGAGTCGGGCTGCGGCAAGTCGCTGACCGCCCTGGCGCTGATGGGCCTGCTGCCGGAGCATGCGCAGGTGGACGGCAGCATCCGGCTCAACGGCCAGGAGCTGCTGGACATGGACGAGCGCGCGCTGTGCCGCCTGCGCGGCAACCGCATGGCCATGGTGTTTCAGGAGCCCATGACGGCCCTCAACCCCGTGCACGGCATCGGCCGCCAGGTGGCCGAGCCGCTGCGCCACCACCAGCGCCTGGGCCGCCAGGCCGCGCGCGAGCGCGCAGTCGCCCTGTTGGAGCGCGTGGGCATTGCCCGCGCAGCCCAGCGCTTTGACGACTATCCGCACCAGTTCTCGGGCGGCCAGCGCCAGCGCATCACCATCGCCATGGCCCTGGCTTGCGGGCCCGACCTGCTGATCGCCGACGAACCTACCACGGCGCTGGACGTGACCGTGCAGCAGCAAATCCTGGATCTGCTGCAGGAACTGGTGGCCGAGCACTCCATGGCCTTGCTGCTGATCTCGCACGATCTGGGAGTGATCGCGCAAAACGTGGAGCAGCTGCAGGTGATGTACGGCGGCACCGTGGTCGAAAGCGGCATGACCGAGGCCATCTTCGCGCGCCGCGCCCATCCCTACACGCGCGGCCTGTTCGCCGCCAGGCCGCAGCTGGAGCCTTCGGGACCAGGCCACCAGCCGCCGGCGCGGTTGCCCACCATTGCCGGCACCGTGCCCGAGCTGGTGGACCTGCCAGCCGGCTGCGCCTTCGCGGGCCGCTGCAGCTATACCGAGCCCACCTGCCACAGCGAGCGCCCGCGCGCCCTGGTCCTGGAGCGCCCGCAGCGGCCCACGCCCACTGCCCTGCAGGCCTGGGCACAGCCGCATGTGGTGCGCTGCCTGCGCTCCGAGGCCATTGCGCCGGGCATGCATACGCAGGGCCGCAGCACATGACGGAGCACGACCGCCAGGCACCGGCCGCTGCCGATCCGCCCCTGCTGCAGGTGACGGACCTGGCCCGCAGCTACCGTCTGCCACGCCGCTCGTTGTGGCGCGCGCCGGAGCAGGTGCATGCGCTGCGCGGCGTGGATTTCACGCTGACGGCGGGGCGCAGCCTGGGCGTGGTGGGCGAGTCGGGCTCCGGCAAGTCCACGCTGGCACGCCTGGTCATGGCGCTGGACACGCCCAGCGCCGGCAGCGTGCAGCTGCTGGGCCAGGATCTGCACCGGCTCGGCAACCAGGCCCTGCGCATGGCGCGCCGCGATTTCCAGATGGTGTTCCAGGACCCCTACGGTTCGCTGGACCCGCGCATGACGGTGGAACACATCGTCTGCGAGCCCCTGACCGCCCAGCCTGCACCGCCCGAGCGCGCAGCCCGGCGCGACCTGGCCCGCGCCACGCTGGAGCAGGTCGGGCTGCGCGTGCAGGACCTGGACAAGTACCCGCATGAATTCTCGGGCGGCCAGCGCCAGCGCATCGCCATTGCACGCGCCCTGGTCACGCGACCCCGCCTCATCGTGGCCGATGAGCCCGTGAGCGCCCTCGACGTCTCGGTGCAGGCCCAGGTACTGAACCTGCTGCGCGATCTGCAGCAGCAGCTGGGCCTGTCCTACCTGTTCATCAGCCACGACCTGGCCGTGGTCCAGCACCTGTGCGACGACGCCATCGTGCTGAGCGAAGGCCGCATCGTCGAGCGCGGGGCTCCGCAGCAACTGTTCCACGCCCCGCAGCATCCCTACACCCAGGCCCTGGTACGGGCCGTGCCACGCATTGCCCTGCAGCACCGCGCCTGAAAGCCGAAAGCTGACAACCACCGGCGCGGACCGGGCCCTCATGGCCACGCGCACGCGCGCCCTGGTGTAAAAACACTGCTGCAGGCCGCAGCCAGCGGCCCATGACCCATCTGCAAGAATTTCCGGAGACCTGTTCATGTTCAATCGCCGTTCCCTGCTGGCCAGCTCCGCTGCTGCCGGCCTGCCCCTGCTGATGCCCTGGCCTGCGCTGGCCCAGGGCCGCAAGGACAGTGTCACGCTGGCGATGACGCTGGAGCCGCCGGGGCTGGACCCCACGGCCGGTGCCGCATCGTCCATTGGCGAGATCGTGCTCTACAACCTGTTCGAGACGCTGACCAAGATCAATCCGGACGGCAGCGTCTCCCCGCTGCTGGCCGAAAGCTGGGAGGTCTCGCCCGACCTCAAGACCTACACCTTCCGCCTGCGCAAGGGTGTGAGTTTCCAGAACGGCGAGCCCTGCAACGCCCACAGCGTGAAGTACTCCTTCGACCGCGCGGGCGACGACAAGAGCACCAACAAGGACAAGCGCACCTTCGCCGCCCTGTCCACGCGCGTGGTGGATGACCACACGGTGGTCGTCACCAACAAGGACATCGACCCCGACTTCCTCTTCGTGCTGGGGCAGGCGACCTCCATCATCGTGGAGCCCAAGAGCGCTGCCACCAACGCCACGCGCCCCGTGGGCACGGGCCCCTACCAGCTGGGCAACTGGAACAAGGGCGCCTCGGTCACGCTCACGGCCTGGCCCCGGTACCGCACGGCCCCCGGCCTGCGCATTCGCCGTGCCACCTTCCGCTTCATCTCCGACCCTGCAGCCCAGGTGGCCGCACTGCTGGCCGGCGATGTCGACGCCTTCCCGCGCGTCACGCCGCGCAGCGTGGCCCAGTTCAAGGCCAACGGGCGCTTCCAGGTCGTGGTCAGCGGCTCGCGGGCCAAGACCATCCTGGCCATGAACAACGCGCGCAAGCCCTTGAACGATGCGCGGGTGCGCCGCGCCATCGCCGCCGCCATCGACCGCAAGGCCGTCATCGACGGCGCGGGCGACGGCTACGGCCTGCCCATTGGCAGCTACTACGTGCCCACGGCCTTCGGCTACGTGGACACCACGGGCATCAACCCCTTCGACGTGGAAAAGGCCAAGGCGCTGCTGGCCGAGGCCGGCGTCAAGACGCCGCTGGAGCTGACCATGACCCTACCGCCCACGCCCTACGCGCGCCAGGGCGGCGAGGTGATTGCCGCGCAGCTAGCCAAGATCGGCATCCGAGCCAAGCTGCAGAACGTCGAATGGGCACAGTGGCTGTCGGGCACCTACACGCTCAAGAACTACGACCTGACGCTGATCTCCCATGTCGAGCCCTTCGACCTGGGCAACTTCGCCAAGCCCGACTACTACTGGGGCTACCAGTCGCCCCAGTTCAACGAGCTGTACGACAAGATCAAGAACGCCTCGCGCCCCGCCGACCGCTCGCGCCTGCTGGGCGATGCGCAGCGCCTGCTGGCCCAGGATTGCGTGCACGCCTTCCTCTACACGCCCCAATGGGTCACCGTGGCCAACAAGAACCTGCGCGGACTGTGGAAGGACATGCCCGTCTTCGTCAACGATCTCTCCGCACTGTCCTGGGCCACCTGAACCGCGCACAGGCTGAGCCACAGGCGACAGGCGCGCCGGTGGCACCGGGCCACACTGCGCCAGATCTGCCGCAAGAACCGCCATCTTCGAGGAAGCCGCGATGACTGGAACGACACAGGCCCTGCACGACCTGCCCGCCCATGCGCTGCTGCGCGCCTACCGGGACCGCAGCCTCTCGCCCGTCGAGGTCATGCACGACCTGCTGGCCCATGTGCAGCGCTGGGAGCCGGCCCTGCACGCCACCTACCTGCTGCGCCCCGAGGCCGCCCTGGCCCGGGCCCGCGAGAGCGAGGCCCGCTGGCTGCGTGGCGAGCCGGCCGGCCTGCTCGACGGCGTTCCCGCCACGGTCAAGGACAACATCGCCACGCGCGGCGATCCCACGCCCGTGGGCACGGCCGCCATGCCGCAGGTCGCGGCCCCGCTGGATGCCCCACCCGCTGCACGCCTGCGCGAGGCAGGCGCCATCCTTTTCGCCAAGACCACCATGCCCGACTACGGCATGCTGTCGTCCGGCCTGTCCTCGCTGCACGGCAACACCTTCAACCCCTGGGATCCGGACAAGACGCCGGGCGGCTCCAGCGCCGGTGCGGGCGCCGCTGCGGCGGCCGGCTACGGGCCGCTGCACGTGGGCACGGACATCGGCGGCTCCATCCGCCTGCCGGCGGGCTGGTGCGGCATCTTCGGCCTCAAGCCCAGCCTGGGCCGCGTGCCCATCGACCCGCCCTACACCGGCCGCTGCGCAGGTCCCATGACCCGCAGCGTGGCCGACGCCGCGCTGATGATGCAGGTGCTGTCCCTGCCCGATGCACGCGACAGCATGGGCCTGCCGCACCAGGAGATTGCATGGGACAGCTTCGACATGGACCCTGCCCAGGTGCGCGGCCTTCGCATAGGCCTGCTGCTGGATGCCGGCTGCGGCCTGCCCCTGCAGCCCCGCGTGCGCGCCGTGGTGGAGCAGGCTGCGGCCTGGCTGGAATCGGCCGGCGCGCACATCGAGCGCATCGAGCCCTGGCTCACCCGCGACATGCTCGACGGCCTCGACCATTTCTGGCGCATGCGATCGCATGTGGAAATCCAGTCGCTGACGGACGCGCAGCGCCGCGTGATCCTGCCCTTCATCCGCGAATGGGCCGACAGTGCCGCGCCACTGACATCCACGCAGCTGTTCGTGGCCAGCCAGCAGTCGCACCTTCTGCGCACGGCCACGGTGCGTGCCACGGCGGCCTACGACTACGTGCTGTCGCCCGTGGCGCCGATCACGGCTTTCCCGGCCCACCTGCCCAGCCCCACCAACGACCCGCTGCGGCCGCTGGAGCACATTGCCTTTACCGTGCCCTACAACATGTCCGAACAGCCCGCCGCATCCGTGCCCTGCGGGCATGACGGGCAGCTGCCCATAGGCGTGCAGATCGCAGGCCGCCGGTTCGACGACCTGGGCGTGCTCCGGCTCAGCCGGGTGCTGGAGCAGTTGCGCCCACCCCAGCCCGCCTGGCCACAGCCCGTTCAGTCGGGCCAGGACCGGGCGCAGACTGCATCGGCTACTCCAGCCTGATTCCCGCCTCCTTCACGATGCGCGCCCAGCGCGGCATGTCGCGCGCCATGACGGAGGCCAATTCCTCGGGCGTGCCGCCCACCGGGCGCAGGCCCATGGAGGCCAGGCGGCCGCTGAGTTCGGGCGTGGCCACGATGCGCCGCACCTCCGCCGAGAGCCGGTCCACGATGGGCCGGGGCGTTCCCGCCGCCACGAAGGTGGCGAACCAGCCATTGGCCTCGAAGCCGGCCAGGCCCAGCTCGGCAAACGTGGGCACCTCGGGCAGCGCCGGGTGGCGCTGCATGCCGGTGATGGCCAGGATGCGGATCTTGTCCGACTTCAGGTGCGCATTGGCCGAGGACACATCGATGAAGCCCGACGACAGCTGCCCGCCCAGCACGTCGTTGACCAGCGGCGCCGCGCCCTTGTAGGGAATCAGCGCCAGGTCCAGCCCGGCCCTGGCGCGCAGCAGCTCGCCATGCATGTGCGAGGAGGTGCCGTTGCCGTAGTTGCCGTTGCTGTACTTGCCCGGATGGGCCTTGACCAGGGCGATGAACTCCTGCAGCGTCGTGGCCGGCACGTCGCGCGGCACCACGAACAGGTCCGAGGACAGGGCCACCTGCGATACGGGGGCAAAGTCCTTGAGCACGTCATAGGGCATCCTGGCGTACAGCGCAGGCGACTGGATCATGGCCGTGATCCCCAGCAGCAGCGTGTAGCCGTCTGGCGGCGACTTGGCCACCACGTCGCCGCCGATGATGCCGCTGGAGCCCGGCCGGTTCTCCACCACCACGGGCTGGCCCCAGGCCTGGCTCAGTTGCTGGGCAATGATGCGCCCGATGATGTCGGTGCCGCCGCCTGCCGGGTAGGGAATCACCATGCGCAGCGGCTTGGACGGGTAGGCACCGCCTGCCGGCTGTGCAAAGGCGATCGGCGATGCCGTTCCCAGGGCGGCACCCAGTGAGGCGCTGGCAGCGCATGCCAGCGCCGCCCGCAGGCAGCCGCGTCGGCTCGATTCCATGGCTTGTCTCCTTGTCCTTCGGTGCTCCGCCCTCGTTGGCGGGGCGGTGTGCCCTGCCGCAGTGGCAGGGTCCATGGACAGTGTGGCCACCAGGCCTTCAGCCACCAATCGCCGATCGTCTCAAAATGATTGGCAAAAAAGATCAGCGGCCGCGATGCTGGGCCTGCCGGTAGGCGCCCGGCGGCAGGCCGGTCCAGCCCTTGAAGGCGCGGTGGAAGGTGCTGGCCTCGGCAAACCCCACGCGCGCGGCGATATCGGCCAGCGTCAGCTCCGGCCGGTTCAGCAGCTCGATGGCCGCGTCGCGGCGCAGGTCGTCCTTGAGAGATTGGAAACCCAGGCCTTCGTCGCGCAGGCGGCGGCGCAGCGTCTGCGGCGTCATGGACAGCGCGGCGCCGACCTGCTCCAGCGAAGGCAGCTCGCCCGCCAGATCGCGGCGCAGCAGGCGGCGGATGCGCTCGCCCAGGCGCGTGCGGTCGCGGTAGCGGATGACCAGGCCCGTGGCCGCCTGGTCCAGGAATTCGGCCAGGCTCTCAGGGGTCTGCACCACGGGCAGCTCCAGCCAACGCGCATCGAACTCCAGCCCCGTGAAGTCGCGGTCGCGCTGCAGCGGCGCCAGGAACAGGCGCTGCGCCTCCGTGCCATACGGCATGCTGGCGCCGGCCGGCGCGCACACGCCCGTCAGCTCTATCCTGCGCGACACCAGCCACGACATGACGCCATAGCCCAGAAAGCAGAAGGACCGCTCGGCATAGGCCAGCGGCGCATCGCGCTCGCGCAGCGACACCATGGCGATGCGGGCCACGCCGTCCACGACCTGCAGCCGGGGCGCGAAGTCGCGCAGCACCAGGCGGTAGAAACGCAGCCCGGCCTGCAATGCCTCGCCCAGCGTGCGGCAGGGCAGCATGGTGCGGCAGGCCTGGGCAAAACTGCCCACGGGCAGCGGATGGCGGCACAGGCCCCACAGCTCGTCGCGGCAGACGCGGCGCAGCACGCGGATCAGCGCCGCGTACTGCGCCTGGGTCACGCGCGACAGCGGCGCATCCAGCAGAGCAGGCGCAATGCCGGCGCGGCGCAGGATGGCTGGCACATCCATGCCATTGCGCTGCACGCCCTGCACGATCTGCAGGACCTGGGCAATGGCAATGGTGTGGGCCGTGGTCTGTGGCATGGGTTGGATGAGGACGCCGCTGCTCATGGCGCCAAGGGGCGTGAGCGAAAAAGCATGGAGGGACTGTGCCACGGCCCCGCATTAGTGTGAACAGGCCCTAGCGCTGCACCAGCGCCAGCCGCACCGCCATGCCCAGGAACACCAGCCCGGCCACGCGGTTGAGCCAGTTCTGCGCACGCACGGATCGCTGCAGCAGCACGCCGAACCAGCCCGAGCAGCATGCGATGGCACCGAACACCAGCAGCGCCGCCAGCATGAACACGCAGCCCAGCACCATCACCTGCGTGGCCACGCCGCCGCGCGCGGGGTCCGCGAACTGCGGCAGAAAGGCCAGGAAGAAGATCAGCACCTTGGGGTTGGTGAGGTTCATCACCACGCCACGCCCCACCCAGCGCAGCGCCCGTGCGGGGGTCAGCGGGTCGGCTGCGCCGGCCTGCGGCATCTCGCCCGGCCGGGCCACGGCGCGCAGCGCACCCCAGGCCAGCCAGGCCAGGTAGGCGGCGCCGCACAGCTTGATGGCGGTGAACAGCAGGGGCGACGCAGCCACCAGTGCCGCCAAACCCAGCGCAACCGCCGCCGTATGCACCACCAGCCCCAGGCACAGGCCCAGTACCACGCACAGGCCCACGCGCCAGCCGCGCTGGGCCGATTGCATGAGCACGAACAGGTTGTCAGGCCCCGGGCTCAGGCCCAGCAGCACGGCCACGCCGAAAAAGGCCAGCAAGGTTTCAAAGGTGGGCATCGCTTGTCTCTTCCCGATTCGAGTATTTCAGTGCGGCGCAGATCAGGCCTGGGCCGTGACGATCCAGCCTTCCAGCGGGTCCAGGTCGTGCGGCAACCCGTAGAGCGCATCGCCCTGCGCATGGCGGGCCGCGGCCCAGGCGGCCTGCAGCATGCAGATTGCGGCGTCCAGCCGGTCTCCGCTGCCGTCCGCCAGCAACTGGTTGCGGGTTTCTTCGGCGTCGATACGCAGGCGCAACGCCAGCGGGTTGTCGCCGCGCTCCAGCGCCGCCAGCAATTGCACGCGCGCCTGATGGCGTTCGGGCGTTTGCCGTGCGGGTTCGTCGCTTTTGTAGCTGAGGCGGCCGATCACGGCGCGCGCCAGCATGCCCGGGTAGGCTTCCAGCGCCACGCGGCGCGCATCGCCTTTGCCGGGAGGCTGCAGGCCTGGCAGGTGCACGCCGGCCGCGCGCAGCAAGGGCAGCCCGGCATGCAGCATGTAGGCCACGGGCGGGTTCACCCATTTCATGGAAGGGCTGGCACCGGCAGGCCCTTCCGTGGCCCGGTGCGCGAACTTTCCGCCTGCGGGCCGCGCCGCGCAAAAGGCCTTGAACTGCTCGCGTATGGCCTGGCGCGTGAGGCCGGCGTAGTGGTCCATGCAGGCCGCCCATTCCGTGGGCCAGCCCAGCTGCTCCACCAGTTCGCGCGGCAGGGCAAAAGGCAGGTCGAAACCGCCCACCCAGGCCGACTGCGCCGAATCGGCAGGCCGGGCCAGCCAGGCGGCCCATGCGTCCAGCGAGGCGAACTCCAGCAAATCCTGCAGGACCACCGTGTCCCCAGCCAGCAGGCGGCCCAGGGCCATGGTGATGGGCTTGCGCGCCGTAGGTCGGCTGCTGAAATCGCAGCCCAGTACCCGCATTGCCGCCATGGTGCTCAGCCCAGGCCCAGCGCCGTCACACCGACGGCAATGCACACGGCGCCCGCAATGCGTGCCAGGCGATCGCCTTCGCGCAGCATGTGCCCGCCGATCAGCGCCGCGAACAGCATGGAGACTTCGCGCGCAGGCGCCACGTGCGACATGGGCGCATCCTGCATGGCGTAGAGCACCAGCACGTAGGCGATGGGGCTGATCAGCGCCACCAGGGCCGCGAAGCGCCACTGCGCGCGCCACAGATGCCGGGCCGTGGGCAGGTCGCGCAGCACCACGGGCGCCAGCAGGAACACGCGCACGAAGTTGCCCATGTAGTCGATGAGGATGGGCGACATCAGCAGCAGCTTCACGCCATAGCCGTCCACCACGGTGTAGCTGGCGATGAAGGCGCCCGTCAGCAGGCCGTACCACAGGCCCATCCTGAGCCGTTCGCGGGCTTCGGGATCATGGCGCGCGCGCAGCAGGCCGGGGCCTCCCGCGATCAGGAAGACGCCGACCACCACGCCGGCAATGCCCAGCACGCCCAACGAGGAAATCCGCTCACCCAGAAAGAGGATGGCCACCATGGACGACAGCAGCGGCCCCGAGCCGCGCGCCAGCGGATAGACCACGGTGAGGTCCGCGCTGCGGTAGCCACGCAGCAAGGTCACGTAGTAGGCCACGTGCAGCAGGCCGCTGGCCAGCACCACCAGCCATTCGTTGCGGCCCCATGTGGGCACCACATCGCGCCCCACCCACCAGCCTAGCGGCGCCCAGATCACCATCATGATGACCGAGGTGAAGAAGGCAAAGCGCGAATCACCGCCCGCCTTCTTGGCCACGATGTTCCAGCCGGCATGGATGAGGCCGGCAATGATGATCAGGGCAAAGGCTTGCAGCGACATGGGCAGGTCCGGGGAAAGCGGGGCGTGGCGCGGGAAAGAAAAAAGGCCGCGCACTGCGCAGCCTGGGGTGTTGTGTGAGGCGTCCGGGGACGCCACCCCGGGGATTTACTTGCGGCTGGACACCAGCGAGAGGAACTCGCGGCGCAGTTCCGGGTTGGTGAGGAAGGCGCCGCGCATGACGGAGTTCAGCATCTTGCTGTCCATCTCGCGCACACCGCGCCAGGACATGCAAAAGTGCGAAGCCTCCATGACCACGGCCAGGCCGTCGGGGCGGGTCTTGTCGAGGATCAGGTCGGCCAGCTGGATGATGGCCTCTTCCTGGATCTGGGGACGGCCCATGATCCAGTCCACCAGCCGCGCGTACTTCGACAGGCCGATGACATTGGTGTTCTTGTTGGGCAGCACGCCGATCCAGATCTTGCCGATCACCGGGCACAGATGGTGGCTGCAGGCGCTGCGCACCGTGATCGGGCCGACGATCATCAGCTCGTTGAGGTGCTCGGCGTTGGGGAATTCGGTGATGGCGGGCTGCGCCACATAGCGGCCCCGGAACACCTCGTTGACATACATCTTGGCCACGCGGCGCGCCGTGGCGCGCGTGTTGTGGTCGTGCGTGGTGTCGATGACCATGCTGTCGAGCACGCCCTGCATCTTTTCCTGGACTTCGTCGAGCAGCTGCTCGAGTTCACCGGGCTCGATGAATTCGGAGATGTTGTCGTTCGCATGAAAGCGCTTTTGCGCCTGCTTCAGTCGTTCGCGGATCTTGACCGAGACGGGGGTGCCCTCGGCCTGGCTGTCTTGTTTCATGTCGACGAGTTCTCTGAACATGGCTGGCATGGTAACAGCGAAACCCGCAGCATGGCACGCAAGGGATTTTCCACCCAAACGCAGGTTCTGCCCGCCCCGAAAGCTATCAATACAATAGCAAAAGAGTGGCGTGTGTCAGAGCGGCCAGGGCTAGAGGCGGAATTCCGCAATCAGCGGCAGATGGTCCGACATGCGCCACCAGATGCGCCCCTTGGGCACATGCAGGCCCAGCGGCGTGAGGCCGCGCACATAGACGTGGTCCAGCTGGGCCAGCGGCAGGCGCGAGGGATAGGTGGGCACGCTGGGCAATTCGTCGTATTCGTACAGGCCGAAACCGCCCAGCATGCGCTTGATCTGGCCACCCCAGTCGTTGAAGTCGCCAGCCACCACCACGGGCGCGCCCGGCGGCACCTCTCGCTCGATGAAGCGCTTGAGCTGGGAGACCTGGCGCACGCGGCTGCCGGGGATCAGCCCCAGGTGCACCACGATGGTGTGCACGCGCCGGTTCTGCACTTCCACCTCCACATGCAGCAGGCCACGCTGCTCGAAGCGGTGGTCGGAGATGTCCTCGTGCTGGTGGCCCACCACGGGCCAGCGGGTCAGCAGCGCGTTGCCGTGCTCGCCGTGGCGGGTGTAGGCGTTGGTGCGGTAGACGGCCTCATAGCCCAGGGGAGCCAGATACTCCGCCTGCGAGACCTGGGGCCAGCGCTCGAAGTACGCGGCCTCCTTGTGGTTCATCTTGCGCACTTCCTGCAGGCAGACGATGTCGGCATCGAGCTGCTCCACGGCGTGGCCCAGGTTGTGAATTTCAAGGCGGCGCGCGGGACCCATGCCCTGCACGCCCTTGTGGATGTTGTAGGTCGCGACGCGCAGTATCGACGGGCCGGGGTCCACCTGATGGGAATTCGCGTTTTCAGTCATGGCGGTTCGGGAACGCAGGTGAGGGGTTCAGTCCGGCTTCGTTGGGGAAAAACGTGGAAGCAGCAAGATGGCCTCCGCATTGGACGGTGAATAGCAGCGCTGGGCAGCCTCACGCCAATGATGCCAAGCAGATGCGGTATGTTCCCTCGGATTCAAGAACACAGGGGTGTAGGACGGAATCCGCAGCCCGAAAACCCTCTCGCGGTTGTGCCATACACCGGGCGCATAGCGGTGCTGCCAGGCAGGGTAGATGGTGTAGATGTTCTCCAGCGCCCAGTCCTGCAGCAGGCAGCCGGGCGCCTCGGCATCGATGCCGGTTTCTTCCCGCACCTCGCGCACCGCGGTCTCGCGCCAGGACTCGCCCTCATGGTCCTTGCTGCCCGTCACCGACTGCCAGAACTCCCCGCCCTCAGGCGCCGGTGCCGTGCGGCGCATCAGCAGCACCTGGCCGTCATCACGGTGGATGACGACCAGCACCGATTCAGGGATCTTGTAGCCTGGCATGGCAGGCATCAGCCCTTGCCCTGGACCGCCTTGGTCGCCACGGGCGGTGGCAGCTCCTTGGCCCGCAGCGCGCGCACCTGGAAGACCAGCTGGTTGTGCGCATCCAGAAAGGCAGCGGCGATGACCTTGCCCTCGTTGGTATTGCTCCAGCCCGCGCCCGCAGCGCCCAGGCGGCCCAGCACCATGCCGCCCACGCCCAGATCGGTGGTGCGGGCTGCACCCGTGGCAGCGGCCACCTGCTCGGTGGTTTCGTTGTCCGACAGCAGCAGCGCGGTCTGCGCCTCCTTGAACTTGACCTGCTCGACCAGGCCGGCCAGCCCTGCAATGTCTCGCAGCACCGGGATCATGGCGACCACGCCGGCCAGCCCGCGGCCCGCGTCCTGCTCGCTGAAGGTCAGGCTGGGCGTCAGCGTGTACTGGGCCTCGTAGCCCCGGCCCTTGCGCACCGTGGAGTTCTCGCGCAGCACGCCGGAATTCTTCAGGTCCTGCTCCTGCACCGTGCCGCGCAGGCCCGCTCCCCGGTCCACCACGCGAAAGCAGCCGCTTTGCTGGGCCAGCAGCTTGACCAGCGGAACGGGCGAGGCCGGCAGCTGATAGCCCGAGCCCATGACGTAGCCGTTGGGATTCTCGGCCAGGGCCAGCGTGGCCACGGGCGCATCGCAGCGCACGAGTTCGCGCGACCCGTTGTTCGCCCCCAGCGGCCCGGCGGAGCCCGTGATCTCCGAACCGCCCTGCCCCAGCTCGGTCTTCTTCTCGCCGCAACCGGACAGACCCAGCCCTGCCGACACCGCCAGCGCCACCGATGCAATGCCTTGAAAACGCATGAAAGCTCTCCGCAAAAAGAAAAACGGCAGAAGCTGCGCCAGCTCCTGCCGTTCCTGTCAAGCCGTGAAGCCTGCTCCTCAGCCCTGCGTGGCCGCCAGCGGATTGCGCAGGCGGATGTGCAGCTCGCGCAGCTGCTTTTCGTCCACGGGCGAAGGTGCCTGCGTCAGCAGGTCCTGGGCGCGCTGGGTCTTGGGGAAGGCGATCACGTCGCGGATGGAGTCGGCGCCCGTCATCAGCGTGATCAGGCGGTCCAGGCCGAAGGCCAAGCCGCCGTGCGGGGGGGCGCCGTACTGCAGCGCGTCCAGCAGGTAGCCGAACTTGGCGCGTGCGTCTTCGGGCGAGATCTTGAGCGCGTCAAACACCTTGCTCTGCACGTCGGCGCGGTGGATACGCACCGAGCCGCCGCCCAGCTCCCAGCCGTTCAGGACCATGTCGTAGGCCTTGGCCAGGCAGTTGCCCGGATCGGTGACCATGAGTTCCTCGTGGCCGTCCTTGGGCGAGGTGAACGGGTGGTGCACGGCCGCCCAGCGGTCGTTTTCCTCGTCGTGCTCGAACATGGGGAAGTCCACCACCCACAGCGGCGCCCAGCGGTCCTCGAACAGGCCGTTGGCCTTGCCGAAATCGCTGTGGCCCACCTTCAGGCGCAGCGCGCCGATGGAGTCGTTGACGATCTTTTCCTTGTCGGCGCCGAAGAAGATGAGGTCGCCGTCCTGTGCACCCGTGCGCTTGAGGATTTCGGCAAGGGCCGCGTCATGCAGGTTCTTGACGATGGGTGACTGCAGGCCATCGCGGCCCTTGGCCACTTCGTTGACCTTGATCCAGGCAAGGCCCTTGGCGCCGTAGATCTTGACGAATTCGGTGTACTGGTCGATCTCGCCGCGCGAGATCTGCGAGCCGCCGGGCACGCGCAGTGCCACCACGCGGCCGCCCTTGGTCGTGGCGGGTGTGGAGAACACCTTGAAGTCCACGTCCTTCATGACCTCGGTCAGTTCGGTGAACTCGAGCTTGACGCGCAGGTCGGGCTTGTCCGAGCCGAAGCGGAAGGCCGCTTCCTGGTACGTCATCATCGGGAACTCGCCCAGATCCACGTTCAGCTGGGTCTTGAAGACCTCGGTGATCATGCGCTGGAAGATGGCGCGGATTTCCTCTTCGCCCAGGAACGAGGTCTCGCAGTCGATCTGCGTGAACTCGGGCTGGCGGTCGGCGCGCAGGTCTTCGTCGCGGAAGCACTTGGTGATCTGGTAGTAGCGGTCGTATCCGGCCACCATCAGCATCTGCTTGTACAGCTGGGGCGACTGCGGAAGAGCGAAGAACTCGCCGTCGTGCACGCGGCTGGGCACCAGGTAGTCGCGCGCGCCTTCGGGCGTGCTCTTGCCCAGCATGGGCGTTTCGATATCGATGAAGCCTTCCTTGTCCAGGAAGTTGCGCACCTGGATGGCCGTGCGGTAGCGCAGCATCATGTTGCGCTGCATGTAGGGGCGGCGCAGGTCCAGCACGCGGTTGGTCAGGCGCACGGTCTCGGACAGGTTCTCGTCGTCCAGCTGGAACGGCGGGGTGACCGAGGCGTTGAGCACGTTCAGCTCATGGCACAGCACTTCGATCTGGCCGCTCTTGAGCTTGTCGTTGGTCGTGCCTTCGGGACGTGCGCGCACCAGGCCCTTGACCTGCACGCAGAACTCGTTGCGCAGGCCTTCGGCGGTCTTGAACATCTCGGCGCGATCGGGATCGCAGACCACCTGCACATAGCCTTCGCGGTCGCGCAGGTCGATGAAGATCACACCGCCATGGTCGCGGCGACGGTTCACCCAGCCGCACAGGGTAACGGTTTCGCCCATCAGGGCTTCGGTCACGAGACCGCAGTAGTGGGAGCGCATGGCCATGATGAAAAGCTTCCTGCGCCCGGCAAGGGCGCGACAGTTTGTTATTTGGGTTCCGCGGGCACTGCGAGATCCGGTGGAGTCACCACGCCCATGGAAACAATGTACTTGAGCGCGGCATCCACGCTCATTTCCAGTTCGATGCAATCGCTCTTGCGAACGATGACGAAATAGCCGCCCGTCGGGTTGGGCGTGGTCGGCACGAAGACGCTCAGGTATTCGTCGCGCAGGTAGGCGGCAACCTCCCCGCTGGGCGAGCCGGTGACGAAGGCCACGGTCCAGACGCCTTCACGCGGCCACTGCACCAGCACGGCGGTGCGAAACGCATTGCCGCTGTCCGAGAACACGGTATCGGACACCTGCTTGACGCTGGAATAGATGGAGCGCACCACAGGAATGCGGCTGACCACCGCATCGCCCCAGGACACGAGCTTGCGGCCGATGAAGTTGCTGGCCGCCGCACCGACCACGAGCAGGATCAGCAGCGTCAGCACGACACCGAAGCCGGGGATATGAAAGCCCAGCAACCGATCCGGATGCCAGGCCTCGGGCAGGATGGTCAGCGTCTGGTCGAGCGTGCCGATGATCCAGTTGAGCACGCCCAGCGTGATCACCAGCGGAACGATCACCAGCAGGCCGGCGAACAGCCATTTGCGCAGAGCGGACATGAAATGCAAGCCTTGATCAATGGGCCGTTGCGGGCGCGGAGGCAGATGCAGGGGCCGCAGCGGGCGCGGACGCAGTTGCCGCTGGTGCGGCAGAAGTATCCGAGGCAGGAGCATCGGCTGCGGGAGCCGGTGCGGCGGCGCTCTTGCCACCGCTGTTCTTGAAGTCGGTCGCATACCAGCCCGAGCCCTTGAGCTGGAAGCCGGCAGCTGTCAGCTGCTTGGAGAAGGTCTCGGCCCCGCAGGCCGGACAGGTCGTCAGCGGGGCATCCGAGATTTTCCGCAGCACGTCCTTGGCATGACCGCAGGAGCCACACTTGTATGCATAAATAGGCATGGCGCTAATGCTAATACGAGGGAAGATGCAAAACTTTCGATTATAGGCATCCGTCCGATACTGCGGCTGTCTCAAGCCCAATGGCCCAGGCGGGGCAGGCCACAAGGCGCGCGTACAGGGCCGGCAACTGGTGGCCTTCAATGAGAAATGCCAGTCGCGGAGACTGGCATTCCATCAGGCCCGACCACCCCCGCTGCCGGGGGCTTGCCGCATCCGTGCTCAGCGCCGTACCCGGCCTCGCTGCGTTCCCAGGCCCGCCAGCATGACGGCCAGGCCCATCAGCACCAGGGCAGGCACCCCGGTGGCGGGGACCGGCTCCGGCGCCAACGCGGCAGCAACCACCAACTCCTGGTCACGCGAATTGTTGGCCGGCTCCGGGTCCGTGGTTCCACTGACCGC
Source organism: Delftia sp. WSY_12 (assembly GCF_043104645.1). Taxonomy (NCBI): domain Bacteria; kingdom Pseudomonadati; phylum Pseudomonadota; class Betaproteobacteria; order Burkholderiales; family Comamonadaceae; genus Delftia; species Delftia sp. WSY_12. The sequence goes on along the minus strand of NZ_JBICKW010000057.1, from coordinate 61,321 downwards.
CGTCACGGTGGCTGTGAGGCTGCCCTGCGTGGTGGGCGTGAAGCTCACCGTGCAGGAAATGCTGGCACCCGAGGCCAGCGGCGTGCCTGTCGGCACCGCAGGCGTGCATGAGGTGCTGGCATCTGCCGGCAGCCCTGCGATGGAACAATTGGCAAAGGCCGCCGCATTGGGGCCGGCATTCGTGCAGACGAAAGAGCCCTTCACGGGAACACCCACGTTGGCGGTGGCCGGCAGCGTGACGCTGGTGGCCTGCATGTCGGCCCGCTCCACGGGATTGAAGGGGTGTGCCTTGGTGTTGTTGGCCGGCACCGGATCCACGGTGCTGCTGCTCGCCGTCACCAAGGCCGCGATGGTGCCCGTTGTGGTGGGCGTGAACTGCACCGTGCAGGCAATGCTGCCGCCCGATGCCAATGGCGAGGCCGTGGGAACGCTGGGTGTGCAGGACGTGGTCGCCCCGGCGGGCAGGCCGGAGATCACGCACGAGGCCGCCGTGGCATCACTGGGACCGGCATTGGTGCAGCTGAAGCTGCCGGATACTGGTGCGCCCACCGTCATGGCCGTGGGAAGCGTGATGGAGGTGGCCTGCATGTCTGCCGTTGGCTCAACCACCAGCACAACCAGTGTGGCCGGCTGGTTCAGGCCGATCAGGGAGAGGTTGGAAGGACCGTTGGTGAAGCTGCCTGTCGCGGTCGGACGCACGTCGAGGCTCACCTCGCAAAAGGCGGCGCCCTGGGGCAGGTCTCCGTTGGACACAGTCACGGTACTACCACCTGCTGCTGCCTGCACGTTCGTGCCGGGGCAGGTGGTGCTGGCATTGCCCTCGACAACCAGTCCTGCAGGCAGGTTGTCGGTAAACGACCAGCCTTGCTTGCGCAGCAGATCGGTCGTATTGGTGATGGTCATGGTCAACCGGGAGACCTGCCCGAGTTGGATGCTGGCAGGCGAGAAGGCCTTGTCCAGCTGCGGCGTCACGTCGATGATCTGCGCGTTGTCGATCGACGAATCGTTGCCCATGAAACTGGTCTGGTCGTTGTGCAGAACAAACCCGACAGAAGCTCCGCTGAAGAGCAGGGCTCCGGGAGAGGTCACTGTCTGGGCCACAGCGGTCTGGGGGCCGGAAACACCGATAGGTGTTGTATTGAATGACTGTCCACCCACGCATGGATTGATCGCGGTCGTGGAGATGGGCAGTTCCGTACCAGCGTCATTGATCAGAGAAAAGCGCAGCAGCGGGGCTGTAAATCCCGACGAGCAGAAGGTCGCCACCACATCGGTACGGGCCGTGAGAAATCTGCTGCTGGCACTTTGTGCAATATTGGTGGCGGTGCGAAAGGCAATTGCGCCAGCAGGAAAGGTCCCATTCGCTGTAAGCATTGCCATGACGTGATTGTTGCGTGCAGCCGCCGCACTCTGGCCCTGATAGCGCCCGACGACCTCGGCCATCTGCTGCAGGCTGTTCCAATTGCCCTGGACAGCGCACGCCGCAATCATGGCCGCCGAATTCGGATCCTGGCTGAAGGACGTGACTATGCCATTGCACTGGTTGGCGCTCATCCGGTACAGGGGGTCGGCGGTGTACGTCTGCCCCGCAGGGTCCGCGCCCTGGTAGGCCAGCAGATCCCGCCCCTCCGTGGCGATGGGGGGTGTCTGCGGGTTTTCGAAATCCTCGCTCCAGACGATGACCGGCGCGACCGGGATCCTAGGTGCAGCCATTGCCACCTGGCCGCACAGGGCTGGCACAAGCAAGGCGCCTCCAAGCCCTCCCCATCGCAATCGGACGCCGGCAGCAGTCCGCAGCCTCAGCCGGCAAGTCTTCGCAATCAGTTCCAGTGTTCTCATGACAGTGCTTCCTCCCAAGCGTTTGATTTCGGAGGTCCGCCGTACTGTCAGGATCTGTGCTTCATACCGCACATGTCAGCATCTTGGGACCTCCATGATCCCAAGCGCCAACTTTATAGAAAATAACTATCGATAATTGTGATCAATTGTTTTTCAGGTCACATTCAGGCATGCGTTTACCTTTCGGGCCTGAACTCAAGAATGTCTGCGCTGCGATTGGCCAGCCACTGGGGTGCCAGTGACCCGGCCAACATCCCCGTCACAGCCGCCAGCAGTCCGGCCAATTGCTGCGGAAATGCCTCGTGCAAAGCCGGCGTGGCCATGACGACCACCCACACGCCAATGCCCAGTGCCACGGCGCAAATGGCGCCCTGCGTGGTGGCGCGCTTCCAGTACAGCCCGAAAACCAGCGGTACGAAGGCACCGACCAGCGGCACCTGGTAGGCGCTGGAGACCAACTCATAGATGGGCGTTCCTTCCATCTTGATCGAGTAGGCCAGCACGCAGATGCTGAAGACGAGCACGCTGATGCGCATGGCCAGCAGCATTTCCCGGTCGCTGGCCTGGGTGCGGAACTGGCGCCAGATGTTCTCGGTGAAAGTCACGCTGGGTGCCAGCAACGTGGCCGAGGCACAGGACTTGATGGCCGACAGCAGCGCGCCGAAGAACAGCACCTGCATGACGAAGGGCATCTTGTCCATGACCAGGGTGGGCAACACCTTCTGCGGGTCCTGCCCGAGCAGTTCCGCCGCCTCCTGCGGCATGATGATCAGCGCGCTGGTCACCAGGAACATGGGCACGAAGGCAAAGAAGATATAGGCCGTGCCGCCGATGACGGTACCGCGCGTGGCGGCCTTTTCGCTGTTGGCCGACATCACGCGCTGGAACACGTCCTGCTGGGGGATGGAGCCCAGCATCATGGTGATGGCCGCGCCAAAGAAGAAGAGGATGTCATGCCAGCTGGGTTCGGGCCAGAACTGGAACAAGTCGCGGCTCACGGCCAGGTCGATGACCTTGTCGGCACCACCGGCCATGTCGCCCGCAAACCAGGCCAGTACCACGAGTCCGACCACGAGGATGATCATCTGCAGGAAATCGGTCACGGCCACCGACCACATGCCGCCGAACAGCGTGTAGGCCAGGATGGACACCACGCCGATGGCCATGCCCACGGGAATGCTGACCGTACCGCCCGACAGCAGGTTGAAAACCAGGCCCAGCGCCGTGACCTGGGCCGAGACCCAGCCCAGGTAGCTGAGCATGATGATCAGCGAGCAGACGATCTCGATGGAGCGCCCATAGCGGTGGCGGTAGTAGTCGCTGATGGTCAGCAGCGTCATGCGGTACAGCTTGCCCGCGAAGAACAGGCCCACCAGGATCAGGCACATGCCCGCGCCGAACGGGTCCTCGACCACGCCGCGCAGGCCGCCCTCGATGAACTTGGCGGGCACGCCCAGCACGATCTCCGAGCCGAACCACGTGGCAAACGTGGTGGTGATGATCATGTACATGGGCAGATGGCGCCCGGCAATTGCAAAGTCGGCCGTGTTCTTGACCCGCCTGGCCGCCCACAGGCCAATGGCTATGGTCACGAACAGGTAGGCGATCACCATTGAGAGCAGCACGCTGGCACTCCTGATTCAAAGTGGGAAAAGTCAGAGGGCTTGAAACCCGTCGGTGTTCTCAGTACCAGCGCAGGCGCACCACCAGTTGCAGCAGGATCAGCGCGATCACAAAGCCTATGCCCGCGCTGACGATGGCCTGAAGCAGGCGGTTGGTGAGCTTTTGCTGCTGCAGCAGTTCCTTGAGCAGTTCGTCGTGCTCGCCGGAGTTGCGCGTGAGCCGGCGATGGATCAGGCGCGGCAGCTCGGGAATGAGCTTGGCGTAGCGCGGCGCCTCGGCCTGCAGCTCGCGCCACAGCCGCTGCGGGCCCATCTGGTCCAGCATCCATTTTTCGAGGAAGGGCTTGGCGGTGCTCCACAGGTCCAGATTGGGGTCCAGCTGGCGGCCCAGGCCTTCGATGTTGAGCAGCGTCTTTTGCAGCAGCACCAGCTGCGGCTGGATCTCGACATGGAAGCGGCGCGAGGTCTGGAACAGGCGCATCAGCACCATGCCCAGCGAGATCTCTGCCAACGGACGGTCGAAATACGGCTCGCACACCGCGCGGATGGCGGCTTCCAGCTCGTCCACGCGCGTGCTCGGCGGCACCCAGCCGCTTTCGATGTGCAGCTCGGCAACGCGCTTGTAGTCCCGACGGAAGAACGCCGTGAAGTTCTGCGCCAGGTATTCCTTGTCGTACTCGGTCAGCGTGCCGACGATGCCGAAGTCCAGCGAGATATAGCGCCCGAAGGTCTCGGGCTCCAGGCTGACCATGATGTTGCCCGGGTGCATGTCGGCGTGAAAGAAACCGTCGCGGAACACCTGGGTGAAGAAGATGGTCACGCCGTCGCGTGCGAGCTTGGGGATGTCGACCCCGGCCTCGCGCAGGCGCTCGACTTGGCTGATGGGCACGCCCTTCATGCGCTGCATGACCATCACGTCGTTGCGGCAGAAATCCCAGTACACCTCGGGGATCAGCACCAGGTCCAGGCCTTCCATGTTGCGGCGCAGCTGCGCGGCGTTGGAGGCTTCGCGGATCAGGTCCAGCTCGTCGTGCAGGTAGTTGTCGAATTCGGCCACGACCTGGCGGGGCTTGAGGCGCTTGCCGTCGGCCGACAGGCGCTCGACCCAGCGCGCCATCATGTGCATGAGCGCCAGGTCCTTGTCGATCACGGCCTTCATGCCCGGGCGCAGCACCTTGACGGCCACATCGCGCTGCACGCCGTTGCGGTCGCTGATCACGGCAAAGTGCACCTGCGCGATGGAGGCACTGGCCACCGGCTCGCGCTCGAAGCTCACGAAGATCTGGTCCAGCTTCTTGCGGAAGGCACGCTCTATGGTGTCCACCGCAATCTGCGAATCGAAGGGCGGCACGCGGTCCTGCAACCGGGCCAGCTCCTCGGCCACGTCGGGCGGCATCAGGTCGCTGCGCGTGGACAGCACCTGACCGAACTTCACGAAGATGGGGCCCAGCTCCTCCAGCGCCTCGCGCAGGCGCTGGCCGCGCGGCTTGTCCAGCCGGCGGCCCAGGGTGAGCACCGCGCGTGCGCGGCGCATCCAGGGATGCTCGAAGCTCGACAGCACCAGCTCGTCGAGTCCGTAGCGGAACACCACCCAGAGGATGGTCAGCCCGCGAAGAAACCGGCTCATGGCTTGTCGTTCTCGAAACCGGGCAGGGACACCACGGGGGAACCAACGGGCGCGCTGGCGGGCGCTGCCGAACGTGCGGCTTCAGGGGCGGGGGCATCGGCATCGGGCTTGCCGGCCATGCGGGCGCCCACGAACTGGCGCAGTGCCTGGGCAGCGCTGCGGGCCACCTTGGCCACGGTGTGCGCGGGCGCATCGCCGATGATGCGGGCGAGGTCTTCCTCCACATCCCATTCGACGTGGTCCACCAGCCAGTTGATGTCGGCGGCCAGTTGCACGTCGCCTTCGATGCGGATGGAGGGCTTGTCGCCGCGCAGGGCCACCTGGGCCAGGGCCAGTGCGGAGGTCTCGGTCACTTCGAGCAGCAGATCGGGCTGCGCGTCTTCAGGCGCCACGTTGAACAGGCCGGCCGGCGTGATCTGCAGGGCCATGGAGTAGCCGCGCCACTGCACGCGCGCCACGCGGCCCTTTTGCCGCACCAGGCGCTCGGTGGCCTCCTTTTCCTGCATCAGCACATGGTTGAGGAACAGCACGATGCGCTGATGCACCTCGCTGACCAGCCATTGCGGCGGTTGCGGGCCGGCCATCACGCGTTCCATGAGGCCGTTCAGGAAAGAAAAAGGGGACTGTGTTGCCATAGTCCCCGATTATTCCCGAAGTGAGAGGAATTACTGCAATGCCTGGACTCCGGCGACCAGCCATCCGCTGCTGCCGCTCTTGGGCTTGGTCATGTTCCAGACTTCGCGGAAGGGTGTGGGACCTGCCGAGGCGTCCTCGCGGATCATGCCCGAGAATTCCACGCTGGCCATGTAGTCATTGCCCAGGTCCTCGATGCCCAGCAGCTGGGCGTCGATCATGACCACGTCGGTCTGGTTGGGCTGGCCGGGACGCTGGGCCTCGCGTTCGCTGAGCTGGCCACGGATCTCGGTCAGCATCTCGTCGGTCATCATGGCGCGCAGCGACGCGATGTCGGAGCGGTCCCAGGCCGATTGCAGCGTGACGAAGTTGCGCTTGGCAGCGGTGAGGAAGCCCTCGGTATCGAAGCCTTCAGGCACACCCCAGTTCTGCGAGCCTGCCAGGGCCGAGCCGATCTGCACGCCGGAGCCCGAGCCTGCAGCCAGGGCGGCCGGCTGATGGTTCTGCTCCCAGGGACGGGCCGATGCGTCGTTGCCGACCTTCTCGGGGTTGTACTGGCGTGCCAGCGGTGCGCTGTCCACGTTGCCACCGATGTTGCCGGCACCGGCAGGCGCTGCGTTCTGGAAGGCAAAGGGGCTGGACGATGCCTGCTGCGCGCCAGCCGCTGCACGGCGCGAACGCATGACCATGCCCACCACCACCATGATGACCAGGGCCAGCAGGCCGATCAGCAGGAACTGGCCGAAGGCGGCGCCCAGGCCCAGCGAGCTCGCCAGCCAGGCCAGGCCCAGGCCAGCGGCCAGGCCGCCAAGCATGGCGCCCCAGGGCTTCTTGGCGGGAGCGGCTGCCGGTGCAGTGGCCGGCTTGCCTGCAGCGTTCTGTGTGGCGGCGTTCTGCGGCGGCGTGTTCTGTGTCGGCGCGCGCGCGGCTTCACGCTGCGTCACGTTGCTCGACTGCTTGCCCACCGATCCGCCACCGCCCATGCGCTTGGCGTCGGCCGTGCCGTGGACCACCACCAGCATTGCGACCAAGACCATAGACCATAGCTTTTTCATGTCATCTCCTCGAATAATCGTGTTGCCGTCACCTCACCGAGCACCTCACGCGCTCAGCACTTGATTCCCACATGCAGCGCGGCAATGCCGCCCGTCATGTTGTGATAGTCCACATGGCCGAAGCCGCATTCCTGCATCAGGCGCTTGAGATCTTCCTGGCCGGGGTGCATGCGGATGGACTCGGCCAGATAGCGGTAGCTGGCGTCATCGCCCGCCACGAGCTTGCCCATGGCCGGAAGAATCTTGAAGGAGTACCAGTCGTAGGCTTTCTCCAGGGGCTTGGCCACCTTGGAGAATTCCAGCACCAGCAGCTTGCCGCCGGGGCGCAGGACGCGGTTCATTTCCTTGAGCGCCGCATCCTTGTGCGTCATGTTGCGCAGGCCGAAGGCCACGCTGACCAGATCGAAATGGTTGTCCGGAAACGGCAGGGCCTCGGCATCGCAGACCATGGTGGGCAGGATCACGCCCTTGTTGATCAGCCGGTCCCGGCCCACACGCAGCATGGCTTCGTTGATGTCGGTGTGCACCACCTGGCCGGTGGAGCCGACCTTCTTGGCGAAGGCCAGGGCCAGATCGCCCGTGCCGCCCGCGATGTCCAGCGCCTTGTCGCCTTCCTTGAGGTTGGCCACCATCACCGTATAGGCCTTCCAGGCACGGTGCAGACCACCCGACATCAGGTCGTTCATGACGTCGTAGCGCGAAGCGACCGAGTCGAACACGCCGCGCACGCGGCTGGCCTTCTCGCGCTCGTCCACCGACTGGAATCCGAAATGTGTGGTGCTCATAACAACGATGCTAAGCAAGCAGTAGTAATGCGTACAGCGACAACCCCGTGTGGCCACGGGCTTTGCCGGGCAAGGGTTATCAAGAACAAACAGCCTGAAACGCCTTTAAACAAAGACTTTCAAGCTATTTTTAATATAGCACCACCCCCAATAACCCTGTGCTGTGCAAAGGTCCTGAATGTGGCGCTGCGGGAACGGCGCGGCAGACGCCGCGCCCCGGCCCCTGCGTGCGTACTGCGTCAGTGGCTGCCGCAGCCGTGCCCGCCGCCGCCGGCCTTGCCGGGCATGGGGGTGTCGCGGTCCATGCCGGATTCCTGCAGGCGGTCCAGGTACTGGGTCCAGAACTCGTCCTGGCGGCGGCCCAGTTCGTAGAGGTATTCCCAGGTGTACAGGCCGCTTTCATGCCCGTCGCTGAAGAAGGGCTTGATGGCGTAGTTGCCCACGGGCTCGATGGCCGTGATGGCCACGTCGCGCTTGCCGGTCTGCAGCACTTCCTGGCCCGGGCCATGGCCTTGCACCTCGGCCGAGGGGGAGTACACGCGCAGCAGCTCGAAGGGAATGCGAAAGCTTGCGCCATCGGAATAGGCCACTTCCAGCACGCGCGATGCGCCGTGCACGGTCAGGGCTTCGGGAGTTGGGGTGTCAGGGGTCAGGCCGGCCATGCGGTGCTCCTCATTCAGTGGCGGGGTGCTGCTGCCAGGCATCCAATGCCTGCGACAGCGCCGTTTCTATGGCTGGCAAGCGCGCTGCCACCTCGGCCTCGCGCTCGCCATTGCGCGGGCGCTGGGCAGCAGCCCAGACCGAGCCCGGGAAATGGCTGTCCCATTCGAAGCGCGCAACCACATGCCAGTGCAGGTGCGGCACCATGTTGCCCAGCGCCGCCAGGTTGATCTTGGCCGGCGCAAGGCGCTCACGCAAGACGCGCTCGACCAGGACCACGGCATCCATGCAGTGCTGGCGGTCGGCGGCATCCAGGTCGGAGAACTCGGCCACATGCGCATTCCAGACCACGCGGTAGAAGGCCGGGAAGCCCTCTTCCTGGGCGCGAATCACTCGCAGGCGCCGGCCGCGCCAGACGGGCAGGCCGCCTTCTGTGGCGCACAGGGGGCAGGAAGCGGAAGCAGCCATCAGACCAAAACCCGTTCGATGCCGCCGGCGTTGGCGCGCTGAACATATTCGGCCATCCAGTTCTCGCCCAGGATCTGGCGCGCCATCTCGACCACGATGTAGTCGGCCTCCAGCAGGCCGTTGTTCATGTCGCCGCCGTAGCGCGACAGGCCCTGCAGGCAGCTGGGGCAGCTGGTGAGGATCTTCACGTTGTCCTTCTCGGCCAGGGCGCCGCTGGCGCGCAGCGCGGCCTCGCCCTTTTTGAGTTCCTCTTCCTTGCGGAAGCGGATCTGCGTGGAGATGTCGGGGCGCGTGACGCCCAGCGTGCCCGATTCGCCGCAGCAGCGCTCGCTCTTGATCACGCCGTCGCCGACCAGGGCCTTGACGGTCTTCATGGGGTCCTGCAGCTTCATGGGCGAGTGGCAGGGGTCGTGGTAGAGGTAGCCCTCCTTGCCCTGCAGCGTCACGCCCTTTTCCAGCAGGTACTCGTGGATGTCGATGATGCGGCTGCCCGGGAAAATCTTGCCGAACTCGTAGCCCTGCAATTGGTCGTAGCAGGTGCCGCAGCTGACCACCACGGTCTTGATGTCCAGGTAGTTGAGCGTGGTGGCGACGCGGTGGAAGAGCACGCGGTTGTCCGTGATCATCTTCTCGGCCTTGTCGAACTGGCCGCTGCCGCGCTGGGGATAGCCGCAGCACAGGTAGCCCGGTGGCAGCACGGTCTGCACGCCGGCATGCCAGAGCATGGCCTGGGTGGCCAGGCCCACCTGGCTGAACAGGCGCTCGGAGCCGCAGCCGGGGAAGTAGAACACCGCCTCGGTGTCCGCGTTCGTGGTCTGCGGGCTGCGGATGATGGGCACGTAGTCCTTGTCCTCGATGTCCAGCAGGGCACGCGCCGTCTTGTTGGGCAGGCCGCCCGGCAGCTTCTTGTTGACGAAGTGGATCACCTGCTCCTTGAGCGGCGCACGCCCCACCGAGGCCGGCGGATGCTGGGTCTGCTTCCTGGCCAGGCTGTGGAGCACGTCGGAGGCCAGGCGCTGGGCCTTGAAGCCCACGCCAACCATGGCCGAGCGCATGAACTTGATGGTGTCCGGATTGGTGGCGTTGAGCATGGCCATGGCCAGCTTGTTGCCGGGCCGGAAGCTCTTCTTGTCCATCTTGCGCAGCAGATTGCGCATGTTCATGGTCACGTCGCCGAAGTCGATCTTCACCGGGCAGGGGTTGAAGCACTTGTGGCAGACCGTGCAGTGGTCCGACACGTCCTCGAACTCCTGCCAGTGGCGCAGCGACACGCCGCGGCGCGTCTGCTCCTCGTACAGAAAGGCTTCGACCAGCAGCGAGGTCGCCAGGATCTTGTTGCGCGGGCTGTACAGCAGGTTGGCGCGCGGCACGTGGGTGGCGCACACGGGCTTGCACTTGCCGCAGCGCAGGCAGTCCTTGACCGAGTCGGCAATGGCACCGATGTCGCTTTGCTGCATGATCAGCGACTCGTGCCCCATCAGGCCGAAGCTGGGCGTGTAGGCGTTGGTCAGGTCGGCGAACATCAGCGATTCGCGCGGCGAGCGGCCGTCATGGCTCTGGCCCACCACGGCCTGCAGCTTCTCGTTGCGGATCAGCTTGCCCTTGTTGAAGCGGCCTTCGGGGTCCACGCGCTGCTTGTAGGCGGCAAAGGGCGCCAGTTCGTCGTCGCTGAGGAATTCCAGCTTGGTGATGCCGATGCCGTGCTCGCCCGAGATCACCCCGTCCAGATGGCGGGCCAGCACCATGATGCGCGCCACGGCCTCATGGGCGGTCTGCAGCATCTCGTAGTCGTCGCTGTTGACCGGAATGTTGGTGTGCACGTTGCCGTCGCCGGCGTGCATGTGCAGCGCCACCCAGACACGGCCCTTGAGCACGCGCTGGTGAATGGCATTGACTTCGGCCAGCAGCGGCTGGAAGGCCGCGCCCGCGAAGATCTGGGCCATGGGCGCCTTCAGCTGGGTCTTCCAGCTCGCGCGCAGCGTGTGATCCTGCAGTTGCTGGAAGAGGTTTTCCACGTTGTCCAGCCAGCCCTGCCACAGCGTGCGCACGTCGGCCACCAGGGCCAGGGCCTGCTGCACGCGGTCCTCCAGCAGTTCGGCCGAAGGGATGTCGCCCGCATCGTCCTGCTTGCCCAGGGGCAGGTCGCCGTGCTGGAAGAAGTCCGTCAACGCGTCGCACAGCTTGAGCTTGTTGCGCAGCGACAGTTCGATGTTGATGCGCTCGATGCCGTCCGTGTACTCCCACATGCGGGGCAGCGGGATCACCACGTCTTCGTTGATCTTGAAGGCGTTGGTGTGGCGCGAGATGGCGGCCGTGCGCTTGCGGTCCAGCCAGAATTTCTTGCGCGCCTCGGCGCTGACGGCGGTGAAGCCTTCACCGTTGCGCGAGTTGGCGATGCGCACCACCTCGGCGGCCACGCGGGCCACATCGTCGGCGTTGTCGCCGGCAATGTCGCCCAGCAGCACCATCTTGGGCAGATGGCCGTTGCCCTTCTTGCTCTTGGTGGCGTAGCCCACGGCCTTCAGGTAGCGGTCGTCCAGGTGCTCCAGGCCGGCCAGCAGCACGCCCGAGCGCTTTTGCTCGGCGAACATGAAGTCCTTGATCTCGACGATGCTGGGCACGGCGTCCTTGGCGTTGCCGAAGAACTCCATGCAGACCGTGCGCGTGTGCTCGGGCATGCGGTGCACCACCCAGCGCGCGCTGGTGATCAGGCCGTCGCAGCCTTCCTTCTGGATGCCGGGCAGGCCCGACAGGAACTTGTCGGTCACGTCCTTGCCCAGGCCTTCCTTGCGGAATTTCTGGCCGGGAATGTCCAGCCGCTCGCTGCGGATGGGGGTCTTGCCATCGGCCTCGAAGTACTGCAGTTCGAAGCTGGCCATCTCGGCGTCATGGATCTTGCCGAGGTTGTGGCCCACGCGCGTGACTTCCAGCCACTGCGCATCGGGCGTGACCATGCGCCAGGACACCAGGTTGTCCAGCGCCGTGCCCCAGAGCACGGCCTTCTTGCCGCCCGCATTCATGGCGACGTTGCCGCCGATGCACGAGGCCTCGGCCGATGTGGGGTCCACGGCGAAGACGAAGCCCGCGCGCTCGGCCGCATCGGCCACGCGCTGCGTGACCACGCCGGCCTCGGTGAAGATGGTGGGCACCTCGTGGTCCACGCCGGGGATGCGGCGCATCTCCACCTCCGTCATGGCCTCGAGCTTTTCGGTGTTGATCACCACGCTGCGCCAGGTCAGCGGGATCGCGCCGCCCGTGTAGCCCGTGCCGCCGCCGCGCGGAATGATGGTCAGGCGCAGCTCGATGCAGGCACGCACCAGGGCGGCCATCTCGGCTTCGGTATCGGGGGTGAGCACGACGAAGGGATACTCGACGCGCCAGTCGGTGGCGTCCGTCACATGGGCCACGCGCGACAGGCCGTCGAACTTGATGTTGTCCTTGGCCGTGTGGCGGCCCAGGCTCTTTTGCACCCGGCGGCGCAGTTGCTCGGCCTCGACGAAGGTGGCGTTGAACTCATGCACGGCGCGGCGCGCCGCATCCACCAGCTGGCCCACCAGCGCATCGCGCACGGGGTCCTGCTGCGGAGCACGGCGCTTGTCGATCTCGCCCAGGCGGTGCTCCAGGGCTTCCACCAGCGCCTTGCGGCGATCGGGGCTGTGCAGTAGGTCGTCCTGCAGGTAGGGATTGCGCTGGACGACCCAGATGTCCCCCAGCACCTCGTAGAGCATGCGGGCGGAGCGGCCCGTGCGCCGCTCCTGGCGCAGCTGGTTGAGCACATCCCACATGGAAGTACCCAGCAGGCGGATCACGATCTCGCGATCGGAAAACGAGGTGTAGTTGTAGGGAATCTCTCGCAGACGTGCAGGTTCGGCTGCCTGTGCCTGCAGGGCCGCCAACGCAATCGGTACATTCATGGGGGTAGACCGTGTCTGGCGCTCTAGGGGCGCCGCTAAGCCAAGTGGGAGCGCAATTTTAAGCGAGCCCCTCGAAGGCCCGCTTCCTACGGGGCTCTGGGCGGCTCGCCGTCTTGCCCTGAGACGCCAGCCCTCGCCAACACCACGGGGCAGACACGCCCCGGCGAACCGGCCTTATACAGAAAGAGCACAAACGAGCCAATACGAACAACCCGTGCTTTTGAAACGAAATGGTATTGACCTAAAATAGCGCCGCTTCGCGTGTCATTTTTTGTCACACGACTGACATACGGGACCAGCGGCTCACCGGGTTTGGCCTGTAGTGCGGTAAGAAGCATCCGAAAACAATGACACAGACATGTCATGCCCCTGCCTTACCGTGGCAGCGGTCTGAAACCGTCACCGAACTAGAGGAGTCCTCATGCAACTGAAGCAACTGGCCATGGCGGCCGCGATCGCGGCCACCACCATCTCGGCACAAGCCCAAACCGAAATCCAGTGGTGGCACTCGATGAGCGCGGCCCTGGGCGACTGGGTGAACGACCTGGCCAAGGAGTACAACGCCAGCCAGACCCAGTACAAGATCGTGCCGACCTACAAGGGCCAGTATGACGAGTCCATGACAGCTGCCATCGCCGCGTTCCGCGCCGGCAATGCACCTGACATCCTGCAGGTCTTCGAAGTGGGCACGGCCACCATGATGGCCTCCAAGGGTGCCGTGGTTCCGGTCACCAAGGTCATGAACGACGGCGGCTTCAAGTTCGACCAGGGCGAGTACATCTCCGCCGTGGCCGGCTACTACACCGCCCCCAACGGCCAGATGATGAGCTACCCGCTCAACAGCTCGACCACCATCTTCTACTACAACAAGGACGCCTTCAAGAAGGCGGGCCTGGACGAGAACAAGCCGCCCAAGACCTGGCCCGAAGTGTTCGCCGCCGCTGAAAAGCTCAAGGCCTCGGGCCACCGCTGCGCACTGACCACGAGCTGGATGAGCTGGACCCAGCTGGAGAGCTTCTCGCTGTGGCACAACACCCTGTACGCGACCAAGAACAACGGCTTTGACGGCACCGATGCCAAGCTGGTGTTCAACTCGCCGCTGCACGTCAAGCACTTCGAGAACCTGGCCAAGGCCGCCAAGGACGGCAGCTTCGTCTACAAGGGCCGCGGCAACGTGCCCGACGCCGCCTTCGCTTCCGGCGAGTGCGCGATGATCACGGGCTCCTCCGGCCTGTACGCCCGCGTGGTCAAGGAAGGCAAGTTCGCCTTCGGCCAGTCGCAGCTGCCCTACTACGCCGATGTGAAGGGCGCCCCCCAGAACACGGCCATCGGCGGTGCTTCCCTGTGGGTGATGGCTGGCAAGAGCGCCGAACGCTACAAGGGCGTGGCTGACTTCTTCAACTTCCTGAACAACACCAAGATCCAGGCCGCCAGCCACCAGCGCACCGGCTACCTGCCCGTGACCACCGCTGCGTACAAGCTGACCGAGGCTTCGGGCTTCTACGAAAAGCATCCCGGCACCGACACCGCCGTGACGCAGATGATCCGCAAGACCACCGACAAGTCGCGCGGCATCCGCCTGGGCAACTTCGTTCAGATCCGCACCATCATCGATGAGGAAACCGAACAGATCTGGACCGGCAAGAAGACTCCCCAGCAGGCACTGGACACCGCTGTCACCCGTGGCAACGAGCAACTGGGCCGCTTCGCCCGGGCCAACAAGTAATCCTCCCATGTGATCTGCGGCGTGGCCGCTGCGCAGGCAGCCCGCACCGTGCATCACAGGCCCGCAACCGGCGGCCCCACGGCCATCCGGTTTGCGGGCTGTTTTGTTCTACCGAGTTCCGTCATGGAAAAACGCGTTCTTTTTCGATCCGCCTGGCTGCCGTGGCTGCTGATAGCACCACAGATGGTCATCGTGCTGGTCTTCTTTTTCTGGCCCGCAGGCCAGGCCATCGTGCAGTCTTTCCAGGCGCAGGATACGTTTGGCTTTTCCACCGAATGGGTGGGCTTCGCCAACTTCCAGCATCTGCTGGATGACCCTGCCTACCTGGCCTCGTTCAAGACCACGGCCATCTTTTCCCTGCTGGTGGCGGTGTTCGGCATCGCGCTGTCGCTGATGCTGGCCATTTTTGCGGACCGCGTGATCAAGGGTGCGCTCGCCTACAAGACCGCCTTGCTGCTGCCCTATGCGGTGGCGCCCGCCGTGGCAGGCGTGCTGTGGGTGTTCATGTTCTCGCCGTCCATCGGCGTCGTGGCCTATGCGCTGCGCATGATCGGCTATGACTGGAACCACCTGCTGAACTCCGGCAACGCCATGACGCTCATCGTCATCGCCGCGATCTGGAAGCAGATCTCCTACAACTTCCTGTTCTTCCTTGCGGGCCTGCAGTCCATCCCCAAGTCGCTGATCGAGGCCGCCGCCATCGACGGCGCGGGCCCCATGCGCCGCTTCTGGGACATCCAGTTCCCGCTGCTGTCGCCCACCACGTTCTTCCTGCTGGTGATGAACGTGGTCTATGCCTTCTTCGACACCTTCGGCATCGTGGACGCCACGACCCAGGGCGGTCCGGGCCAGGACACCTCCATCCTGGTCTACAAGGTCTATCACGATGGCTTCAAGGCCATGGACATGAGCGGCTCGGCCGCCCAATCCGTCGTGCTGATGGTGATCGTGGTTGCACTCACCGTGATCCAGTTCCGCTATGTTGAGAAGAAAGTGCAGTACTGATCATGGTTGAACGCAGTCCTCTTCTGACCTTTTTCTCGCACCTGATCATGGTGCTGGGCGTGTTGATTGTCGGCTTTCCGCTGTACCTGGCCTTCGTGGCCTCCACGCACACGCCGCAGGACATCATCCAGGTGCCCATGCCCCTGGTGCCCGGCAGCAACTTCTGGGAAACCTACAAGGCCGCGCTGTTCGGCGGCTCGGGCCCTGGCTCCAGCGCGCCCGTGGCACGCATGATGTGGATCAGCTTCGTCTCGGCCATGGTGATCACCGTGGGCAAGATCGCGATCTCGCTGCTGTCGGCCTTCGCACTGGTGTACTTCCGCTTCCCGTTCAAGAAGATCTGCTTCTGGCTGATCTTCGTGACCCTGATGCTGCCCGTGGAAGTGCGCATCGGCCCCACCTACGAAGTCGTCTCCACGCTGGGCATGCTCAACAGCTACGCCGGCCTGACGATTCCGCTGATCGCCTCGGCCACGGCCACCTTCCTGTTCCGCCAGTTCTTCCTGACGGTGCCGGACGAGCTGGTGGAGGCCGCCCGCATCGATGGCGCCGGCCCCATGCGCTTCTTCAAGGATGTGCTGGTGCCGCTGTCCAAGACCTCGATCGCGGCGCTGTTCGTGATCCAGTTCATCTACGGCTGGAACCAGTACCTGTGGCCGCTGCTCGTGACCACCTCGGAAGACATGTACCCCGTGGTCATCGGCATCAAGCGCATGGTGGCCAGCGGCGATACCGGCAACGACTGGAACGTGGTGATGGCGACGGCCCTGCTGGCCATGCTGCCGCCCGCTGCCGTGGTGATCCTGATGCAGCGCTGGTTCGTCAAGGGCCTGGTGGACACCGAAAAGTAAGCCGTCCACCGCCCCCACCCACCGTATAGAACCCCGCAGAGCAAGCGCCAGCGCCCTTCGCTCTGCGACTCAACCAGAATCTTCGTATGGCATCCATTTCCTTTCGCAACCTGATCAAGCGCTACGGCCACGGCCCGTCGGCCAACCAGGTACTGCACGGCGTCAACGCCGAAATCCAGGACGGCGAGTTCGTCGTCATCGTCGGCCCTTCGGGCTGCGGCAAGTCCACCCTGCTGCGCATGGTGGCGGGCCTGGAAGAGATCTCCGACGGCCAGCTGCTGATCGGCGACAAGGTCGTCAACGACGTGGAACCGGCCAAGCGCGACATCGCCATGGTGTTCCAGAACTATGCGCTGTACCCGCATATGTCGAACTACGAGAACATGGCCTACGGCCTGAAGATCGCCAAGGTGCCGCCCGAGGAGATCAAGCGCCGCGTGGACAAGGCCGCCAAGATCCTGGAGCTGTCGCACCTGCTGGACCGCAAGCCGCGCCAGCTGTCGGGCGGCCAGCGCCAGCGCGTGGCCATGGGCCGTGCCATCGTGCGCCAGCCCAAGGTCTTCCTGTTCGACGAGCCGCTGTCCAACCTGGACGCCAAGCTGCGCGGCCAGACCCGCATCGAGATCCAGAAGCTGCACGCCGAGCTGGGCATCACCAGCCTGTTCGTGACCCACGACCAGGTCGAGGCCATGACCCTGGCCCAGCGCATGATCGTCATGAACGGCGGCGTGATGGAGCAGTTCGGCACGCCCGAAGAGGTCTACCACACGCCCGCCTCCACCTTCGTGGCCAGCTTCATCGGCTCGCCCCCGATGAACCTGCTCAAGAACGCGCCCGGCGGCACGACCGGCCGCATCCTGGGCATCCGCCCCGAGCACCTGGTCGTCGTCAACGAAGGCGGCTGGGAAATCAAGGTGGACACCGTGGAAATGCTGGGCGCCGAGCGCCTGGTCTATGGTTCGCTCAATGGCGAGACGATGACGGTACGCATCGACGAAGGCGCGCCCTTCCCCAAGTCCGGCGAGACCATGCGCGTGCGTCCTTCCGAAGAGCGTCGCCTGCACTGGTTCGACGCAGAAAGCGGCAAGCGGATCTGATCCCCTGAAGGCCGGCTCTCCGACCTTTTCCAAGAGAGCCCCAGAGGCTCTCTTTTTCCATCCAAGCTCCCTTCTTTTGACGGACTCGCCATGACCGAGAACCTGAAATCCTGGCCCTACCCCCTGTGGGTGGCCCACCGTGGCGCCGGCAAGCTGGCGCCCGAAAACACCATGGCCGCTTTCCGCCTGGGCGCCGCGCACGGCTATCGCATGTTCGAGTGCGATGCCAAGCTGTCTGCCGACGGCGTGCTGTTCCTGATGCACGACGCCACGCTGGAGCGCACCACCAACGGCCACGGCACGGGTGGCGACCTGTCCATGGGCGAGATCGCCCAGCTCGACGCCGGCAGCTGGCACTCGCGCGCATATGCGGGCGAGGCCCTGCCCACGCTGGAAGCCCTGGCGCGCTGGTGCCTGGCCAACCACTTTTTCCTGAACGTGGAGATCAAGCCCACGCCGGGCCAGGAAGAGGCCACGGGCCGCGCCACGGGCGAGCTGATGAACCGCATCTGGCCCCAGGACCGGGTCCCGCCGCTGTTCACCTCGTTCAAGACCGATGCCCTCAAGGGCGCACGCGACACGGCGCCCCACATTCCGCGCGGCCTGCTGGTGGACAGGCTGGCAGACGCCACGGGCGACGCCGACCTACGCACCGCGCTGGAATTGGGCTGCGCAGCCATGGTGCTCAACCACGCGCTGTGGGATGCAGCCCTGGTCGCCAAGGTGCATGGCGCGGGCCTGCGCTGCAGCAGCTACACGGTCAACGACGAATGGGCCGCACAGCGCCTGATCGACCTGGGCACGGACGGCGTCATCACCGACCGTGTCGATATGTTCAGTCCCGCATCGCGCTGAGACGGCTGCCGGCTGGCGGGGCCGGACCTTTGGAAACAACCGCTGCAGCGGCCCGCCGCACAATGTGCGTCCATGACACCGCCCTGCAGCCCTCTTCCGCAGCGCCCCACGTGGGCACAGGCCCTTCGCCCATGCCTGGCCATCTGGCTGATGGCTCTGGCGATGCTGCTCCTGTCTGCACCCGGCCCGGCCCAGGCCCAGGACGGCGCCACAGCCGCGGGCGCGACCGCAGAAGACGGCCGGCCCGCCCTTCCCAGCGTAGACGATCTGCGCAAGCAGCTGGACGCCATTCCCCGCAAGCTGGCCGAGGACGATGACGGCCGCAAGCTGCTGGACGAGGCTGCAGCCATTGGCACGGCAGCCGACCAGGTGGCGGCCCGCCGCACCGAGGAACTGGCCGATATCGATTCGCGCCTGGCCGGCCTGGGACCGGCGCCCGAAAAAGGCGCCCCCGCCGATGCGCCCGATGTGGCCGAGCAGCGCGCCAGCCTGGCCAAGCAACGCAGTGCCGTGGATTCCGAACTCAAACTCGCGCGGCTGGTGTCGGTCGATGCCGACCAGCGCGGCAACGAGCTGATACGCCAGCGCCGCGAACAATTCCAGGCCGCGCTGACGGCCCGCACCGATTCACCGCTGGGCCGCCCCTTCTGGCGCAATCTGAGCACCGCCGCGCCCCTGGACGCCGCGCGCCTGCAGGGGCTGGGGCGCGAGCTGCGCCAATCGGTGAGCTCCACCTTGGCCTCCGATCGCCGGGGCGGCTTTATCGCCAGCCTGGCCGCTGCCTTGCTGATCGCCCTGCTCGGCCCCTGGCTGGCCGAGCGCCTGCTGGTGCGCGCCGCGCCCGCACGCCTGCCCAGCGGCCGCCTGCGCCGCTCGCTGCGCGCGGCAGCCACGGTGGTGATCAACACGCTGCTGATCGGCCTGGCGGCGCAGCTGGCCTGGAGCGTGCTCAAGGCCGGCGATGGCTTCAGCGAATCGCTGGACGCGCTGGCCAAGGCCAGCGTGCAGGTCACGCTGTTCGGCGCCTTCGTGGTGTCGCTGGGCCAGACCCTGCTGTCGCGCAAGCGCAGCTCATGGCGCCTGCCCGGCGTGTCGGACGAGCTGGCCGAGCGGCTCAGCCCCTATCCCTGGTGGATTGCGGCAGGTGCCGCGATCAACGGCCTGGTGACCGAGGTCAACGCCATCATCGGCGCCAGCCTGGCCGCCGAGGTCACGGTGCACGCCCTGTCGGCCCTGCTGATTTCGGCCGTGGTCATGCTGGCCCTGCGGCATCTGCGCGCGCCGGCGCCAGTGGCGCAGGAAGACGGCGCCCAGGCGGAGCCCGCGCCGCCCCGGCCCTTGTGGGTGGGACTGCTCGTGGCCTGCGCGGCGGTGGCCAGCATCGCCACCATTGCGCTGGCCGTGACCGGCTATGTGGCGCTGGCCGGCACGCTGGCACGCCAGATGGTGTGGACCGGCGTGGTCTTTGCCACCACCTACCTGCTGTTCCAGCTGGGCGACGATCTGTGCGAGGCCCTTCTGTCGTCCAAGGGCAGCTTCGGCACCCGGCTGAACCAGGGCCTGGGCATCGAGGGCCGGCTGCTGGACCAGGCCTCGGTCCTGGTCTCGGGACTGTTGCGCGTGGCCCTGCTGTTCTACATGGTGATCGCCCTGCTGGCCCCGCTGGGCACGGGGCCCGACGAGGTGTTCCGCCGTGGCAGCACGGTCAATCACAGCCTCAAGGTGGGCGACTTCACCATGGCGCCGCAGGCCCTGTTCACCGCATTCGCCGTGATCGTCACGGGCCTGATCGTGATCCGCGTGATCAAGCGCTGGCTGACGGACCGCTACTTCCCCAACACCTCGCTGGAGCCTGGCATGCGCAGCTCCATCACCACGCTGCTGGGCTATGTGGGCGGCATCTTCGTGGTGGCCGTGGCGCTGGCGGGGCTGGGCATCAGCGTGGAGCGCATCGCCTGGGTGGCCAGCGCGCTGTCGGTGGGCATTGGTTTCGGCCTGCAGGCCATCGTGCAGAACTTCATCTCGGGCCTGATCCTGCTGGCCGAGCGGCCCGTCAAGGTGGGCGACTGGGTGGTGCTGGGCGATACCGAGGGCGACGTGCGCCGCGTCAACGTGCGCGCGACCGAGATCCAGCTGGGCGACCGCTCCACCGTCATCGTGCCCAACTCGGAATTCATCACCAAGACCGTGCGCAACATGACGCTGGCCGGCGCGCCCGGGCGGGTGCTGCTGCGCCTTCCCGCACCGCTGGACACCGATGCCGAGCGCATGCGCACCCTGATCCTGGAAGCCTTTCGCGCGCATGAAGGCATCCTGGACACGCCCGAGCCTTTGGTGCAGCTAGAAGGCATTGCCAACGGCACGCTGACCTTCCTGGCCATCGGCTACGTGGGCAATCCGCGCAATGCGGGTGGCGTGCGCAGCGATGTGCTGTTCAGCATCCTGGCCTCGCTCAAGGGCGCAGGCCTGTACCTGTCGCCACCGGCCACCACCTCGGTGGCGGCACCCGTGGTGACAGGTCCGCCGGGCACGCCGGGCACGCCGACCATGCCCGGTGATCCGGCCAGCCCGGCCTAGCCGCGCCTTGCCATTTCCGATCGCACATGCGCTGCGACCACGGCCATCAGCTCACGCAGATGGCCGCGCAGAGGCTCGAATCCCGCATTGGGCTCGCGCGTGTCCTCGTCCATGTAGACCGGGCGGCGGATCTCGATCTGCAGGCTGTGCCGGCCCAGGTGCGGCTGGCCTATGCGCCCGATCAGCTCCACGCCCTTGTAGGGCTCGTTGTAGGCCACGCTATAGCCAAAGCCCGCCAACGTCTCGCCCACCAACTGGATGAACTCGGGCGCGCAGGTCGTGCCGTCGCGGTCGCCCAGCACGAAGTCGGCCAGCGGCGGCGCGTCGGTACGGCCCAGGCGCTTGTAGACATCGTTGGGCATGGAGTGCAGGTTCAGGTGCCAGACGCCGCCAAAGCGCTGCACGCTGCCATCGATGGCCTGCGCCAGCGCCGCATGGTAGGGGCGCCAGTAGCGCGCGATGCGGTGCTCCACCTCGGCCACCGTGCGCGGACGGTCATACAGCGGCGTTGCCACGCCGTCGCGGCTGATGCGCTGCCAGATCAGGCCCAGGCCCTGGCGCGTCTTGACGCTGGGCGCCAGGGGCACGGGCCACTGGCCGTCGATCTGGGCCGGGTCCAGGTCGGCCTCGCTGCGGTTGGGGTCGATGTAGGTGCGCGGAAAGGTGGCCTCGATCAGCGTCGCGCCATGCGCGGGCCACCGGTCCCAGAGCGCGGCCACATGCGTGTCCTCGCCACGGCGCAGCAGGGACATGGGCACGGCATGGCCGAAATCCTCGGGATAGGAGGTGCCGCTGTGCGGCGAGTCGCAGACGATGGGCAGCGCCTCGCCCATTGCGGGATGCACCACGACCGGGGTGTCCGGCCGGGGGCGCAGGAAATCCGACTGTGCCATGCGGTCCATCAGTCGAGCTTGATGTTGGCGCGCTTGGCCACGGCCGTGTAGCGCTCGATGGCGGCCTTGATCTGCTTGGCGAATTCCTCGGGCGTGTTGCCCATGGATTCGCCCGAGATGGATTTTTGCTTTTCCAGGTAGTCAGGCATGGCCATGGCCTTGTGCGCGGCGGCATTGAGCTTGTCGATGATGGGGCGCGGCGTGCCGGCCGGCGCAACCAGGCCGAACCAGCCGCCATCGCCCATCTGCGCAAAGCCCAGCTCGGTGTACGTGGGCACGTCGGGCAGCACATCGGTGCGCTTGAAGGCCAGCACCGCCAGAGGTCGCAGCTTGCCGTCCTTGATGTGGGGCAGCGTGGAGGGCAGGTTGTCCGTCATGGCATTGACCTGGCCGCCCAGCGCATCGGTGATGGCCTGGCCCGCGCCCTTGTAGGGGATGTGCAGCAGGTCGATGCCCGCCAGGTTCATGAAGTTCTCGATATTGGCGTGGCCCAGCGAACCCGTGCCCGGCGAGGCAAAGCTGTACTTGCCCGGATTGGCCTTGGCCAGGGCGATGAACTCCTTCATGGTCTTGGCGGGCACGCTGGCGTTGACCACGAATACGCTGGGCACCGACATCACATTGGTGATGGGCGCGAAGTCCTTGATCGGGTCATAGGGCAGCTTGCGGAAGATCGCCGGGTTGGAGCCGTGCGTGCTCACCGTGGCCATGCCGATGGTGTAGCCGTCCGGCGCGGCACGCGCGATTTCGGAAGCGCCGATGGAGCCGCCGGCCCCGCCGCGGTTGTCCACCACCACGGACTTGCCGAGGATCACGCTCATCTTCTCGGCCAGCAGGCGCGCCACCATGTCGGTGGAGCCACCGGCTCCGAACGGCACGACCAGGCGGATCGGACGGCTGGGATAGTCGGCCGCCGGGCCCTGGGCCCAAGCGGCGGGAGCCAGAAGAGCGGTGGCGGCGCAGGCGGCCAGGCTGGACAACAGGGTGCGGCGCATTGCCATGGGATGTTTCCTATCTTGGTTGGGGGTGGCGGCAAAGCACGGGCTCTGCGGGACAGGCGCTGATTCTGGACAGCCGCCGCATCCGCGAAAAGAGACAAGACGGCAAGCAACCATGACCAACCGTCATAATTGCGCCCGTCATGCGCATGCACTCCCCCTCGCTTTCCGAGCTGCACGCCTTCGCGGCGGCGGCGCGCCTGGGCAGCTATTCGCTGGCGGCCCGGGAGCTGTATGTCACCCAGGGCGGCATCAGCCGCGCCATCGCCCGGCTGGAAGAGCACTTGGGCTTTGCGCTGTTCGAGCGCCAGGGCCGGCGCAGCGTGCTGACCGAAGCCGGCCGCGAATATCTGCAGGCCGTGGAGCCCGCCGTACACGCCATCGAATCGGCATCCGCGGCCGCACGCAGGCGCCACTTCGGCCCGCAACTGCGGCTGTCGGTGGTGCCCACGCTGTTCAGCCATTGGCTGATTCCGCGCCTGCCGCACTTCAACGCCCTGCATCCGGGCATCGCCCTGTCGTTCGCGCCCTATCGGCGCGACGATCCGCTGTCGGCCGCCGAGATAGACGGCTGGCTGCGCGTGGGCAGCGAGCCCTGGCCCGCCCATGTGGTGGCCGACTATGTGGTGGGCCGCGATCTGGTGCCCATCTGCCATCCGAGAGAACTGCAGGGCCCGCGGCCCATCCGCAGCCCCCGGGACGTGCTAGCACGCCCGCTGCTGTTCCACACCAACTATCCGGGCAACTGGGCCCGCTGGATGTCCCATCTGAACCTGCCCGGACCCTGCCCCGCACCGGCAGCCGATTTCGAGCTGGTGGCCCTGCTGGTACAGGCCGTGGCCGCCGGCATGGGCGTGGCCCTGGTGCAGCGCTGCCTGGTCGAGGAAGACCTGGCCGCCGGCCGCGTGGCCCTTGCCTTGCCTGCGCCCGTCCACATCGAACGCGGCTACTTTCTGTGCCGTCCCGCCACGCGGGCACCTTCCGAAGCCTTTGCGCAGTTCCGCGAATGGCTGCTGGAGCAGGCCGCGCCGGGCGCCGTGCCTCCAGCCGCAGTCTCAGTCCCTTGATCGCCAGGAGAAACGCCCTCTTCCGTTGATCTGCATCAATCTTTGCTGTCAGCCATCAGCGCCAGCCGCGTGAAAACACCCACTGGCAAAGCGCCATCACCACGACCAGCGCAGCATAGGTGGCCATCTTTGCATCGCGCCCGAACCACCACAGCCCCGCCAGCAGCACCAGTGCACCAACAATGAAATTGATAGCAACCTGTGACCACCAGGCCATGGATTGCTGCGATTTTCCATAGATCAAAAGCGCGCACAACATCAGGGCCGGCGACAGGAAAAGTGCAGGCGCCAGGAAGTTCAGCCAATGATTCGTACTCGCAATCCATCCCATCTGCGGGCTCCGATTCCAGGGTGTTGTGATCAGGGATGCCTGAAACTGCGCGAAATTTTATAATCCCGGGTTATGGCAGTCTGGGCACTCGGCATCAACCACCACACGGCTCCGCTCGATATGCGGGGACGTTTCGCGTTCGCGCTCGACCAGATCGTGCCCACGCTGCAGGGCCTGCGCGAATCGCTGACCGGCCCCGGCCGCCAGCACAGCGCCGTCGAGACCGCCATTCTCTCCACCTGCAACCGTACCGAGATCTACTGCGCGGCCGAAATGCCGGCCATGGACCACACGCTGCACTGGCTGGCCAACAGCGGCGGCATCTCGTCCGAACTGCTGCGCTCGCACTCCTATCTGCTGGAAGACGGCCATGTGGCGCGCCATGCCTTCCGCGTGGCCAGCGGGCTCGATTCCATGGTGCTGGGCGAGGCCCAGATCCTGGGCCAGATGAAGAATGCCGTGCGCGCCGCAGAGAACGCAGGCGCCCTGGGCAGCACGCTGAACCAGCTGTTCCAGCGCAGCTTCGCGGTGGCCAAGGAAGTGCGCAGCTCCACCGAAATCGGTGCCCACAGCATCAGCATGGCCGCTGCCGCCGTGCGGCTGGCCGGCCAGCTGTTCGAAGACCTCTCCCAGATCCGCGTGCTGTTCGTGGGCGCGGGCGAGATGATCGAGCTGGTCTCCACCCATTTCGCGGCCCGCCACCCCAAGCAGATCATGATCGCCAACCGCACGCTGGAGCGCGGCGAAAAGCTGGCCGCCCAGTTTGGCGCCGGCACCATGCGGCTGGCCGACTTGCCCGAGCATCTGCATGAATACGATGCCGTGATCAGTTGCACGGCCTCCAGCCTGCCCATCATCGGCCTGGGCGCCGTGGAAAGCGCGCTCAAGAAGCGCAAGCACCGCCCCATGTTCATGGTCGATCTGGCCGTGCCGCGCGATATCGAATCCGAGGTCAAGGACCTGCGCGACGTCTACCTCTACACCGTGGACGATCTGGCCACGGTGGTGCGCACGGGCCAGGCCCAGCGCCAGGCGGCGGTCGAGCAGGCCGAAGTCATCATCGACCACGGCGTGCAAAGCTTCATGCACTGGCTGGACCAGCGCCGCCCGCAGGCCGGCGTGGTGCCGCTGATCCGGCAGCTCAACACCCAGACCGACGAATGGCGTGCGCTGGAGATTGCACGGGCCAAGAAGCTGCTGGCCAAGGGCGAGGACATAGACACCGTGCTGGAGGCCCTGTCGCGCGGCCTCACGCAGAAAATGCTGCACGGCACCCTGGCCGAGCTGCACAAGGGTGACGCCGACCAGCGCACCCAGACCATGGACACGGTCTCGCGCCTGTTCCTGCGCTCCGCGCCAGGCGGTCCGCGCGGCACGACTCCCGACAAGGCGCTCTAGCGGCGCTCGCCTCCCTTCAGAGAGCCGCGCACCCGCGGGTCTCTGGCGCCTCGGCCCACTTCCGGCCACCTCGTTCCCCCGCCGCAGCGCTGCCCCGCGCAGCCCTTCGCACCATCGCCTCACACCATGCAAGACTTTCTGCGCCAACAACTGGAGCGCTACGCCCAGCGCCTTGAAGAACTCGACTTCCTGCTCTCGCGCGAAGACATCATGGGCGACATGAAGCAGTACCGCGCCATCTCGCGCGAGCATGCCGATGTGACGGCCATTGCCGGCCGCTATGCACGCTACCGCCAGCGCGAGGCCGATCTGGCCTCTGCCAGGGACATGCTGGACGATCCCGACATGGAGGAAATGGCGCGCGAGGAAATCTCCGGCGCAGAGATCGAGCTGGTGCAGCTGGAAGATGAACTGCAGCGCCTGCTCCTGCCCAAGGACCCCGACGACGCGCGCAACGCCTACCTGGAAATCCGCGCGGGCACGGGTGGCGATGAATCTGCCCTGTTCGCAGGCGACCTGGCCCGCATGTACACGCGCCACTGCGACGCCGTGGGCTGGAAGGTCGAGATCATGAGCGCCAACGAAAGCGAGCTGGGCGGCTACAAGGAAGTGGTGCTGCGCGTGGAAGGCACCGACGTCTATGGCCGCCTGCGCTTCGAATCCGGCGGCCACCGCGTGCAGCGCGTGCCTGCCACCGAGACCCAGGGCCGCATCCACACCAGCGCCTGCACCGTGGCCGTCATGCCAGAGCCGGACGAAACCCAGGCCATCACGCTCAACCCGGCCGACCTGCGCATCGACACCTTCCGCGCCAGCGGCGCCGGCGGCCAGCACATCAACAAGACCGACTCGGCCGTGCGTGTGGTCCACCTGCCCACGGGCATCGTCGCCGAGTGCCAGGACGGCCGCAGCCAGCACAGCAACAAGGCCAAGGCCCTGCAGGTGCTGCAGGCGCGCCTGCAGGAAAAGGAACGCAGCGAGCGCGAAGCCAAGGAGGCCGCACTGCGCAAGGGCCTGATCGGCAGCGGCGACCGCAGCGACCGCATCCGCACTTACAACTTCCCGCAGGGCCGGCTCACCGACCACCGCATCAACCTCACCATCTACAAACTGCTGGCCGTGATGGAAGGCGACCTGGGCGATGTGCTCGACGCGCTGCAGGCCGCACGCGAGGCCGAACTGCTGGCCGAGCTGCAGGTCAACAACTGAGGCCCGGGCCATGGCCAATCCACCCATCGTCAAAGAAGCGCTGCAGCAGGCCCAGGCCCTGGGGCTTGCGCGCATCGATGCGCAAATGCTGCTGCTGCACGTGCTCGGGCGCCAGTCTGGCGGCCGCGCCTGGCTGCTGACCCATGACGAGGACATGCTGACCGCCCCCCAGGCCGAGGCCTATGCCGCGCTGTGCGCACGCCGCCTTGGCGCGGAACCCGTTGCCTACCTGCTCGGCCACAAGGAGTTCTACGGGCTCGATCTGGCCGTGGACGCGCGTGTGCTCGACCCGCGCCCCGATACCGAGACCCTGGTGGACTGGGCGCTGGAGCTCATGCCCATCCAGACCCAGGCAGCCCCCGCTTGCCGCGTGGTGGACCTGGGCACCGGCAGCGGCGCCATAGCCCTGGCCCTGCAAAGCCAGCGCCCCGGCGCCACGGTCTGGGCCGTGGATGCCAGCGCCGACGCACTGGCCGTGGCCAGCGCCAATGCCACGCGCCTGCAACTGGGCGTGCAGTTCGCGCATGGCAGCTGGCTCCAGCCGCTGGCAGGGCAAGCACCGTTCGACCTCATCGTCAGCAACCCGCCCTACATCAGTGATGACGATCCGCACCTGTTGGCCTTGGCGCATGAGCCGCTGTCGGCACTGGCCAGCGGTGCCGATGGCCTGTCCGACATCCGCGCCATCGTCGCGCAGGCGCCTGCGCTGCTGGCCAGCGGCGGCTGGCTGCTGCTCGAGCATGGCTGGGACCAGGCCGATGCCGTGGCCACCCTGCTGCGCAGCGCCGGCTTTGAGAGCGTGCAACACCGCCACGACCTGGGCGGCATCGCCCGCTGCACGGGCGGGCAATGGACAGCGCAAGCCTGAGCTCGGGTCCGGGCGCAGCATTCCCGCATGCTTTCAAAGTCCGCGCCGAGAGTGAAATAATCCCATCCATGCCGCCGCGCCTGCGGCGCCCACCACGACCCCGGAGCACCACACAGATGAGCGACACCCAGCAACGCATCGACCAACTGGTCAAAAGCAACAACATCCTGCTGTTCATGAAGGGCAGCGCCAGCTTTCCCATGTGCGGTTTCTCGGGCCGCGCCATCCAGATTCTCAAGGCCTGCGGCGTGGAGACCAAGGACATCTCCACCGTCAACGTGCTGGAGGACCAGGAAATCCGCCAGGGCATCAAGGACTACAGCAACTGGCCCACGATCCCCCAGCTCTACGTGCAGGGCGAGTTCATCGGCGGCTCGGACATCATGATGGAGATGTACGAATCCGGCGAGTTGCAGCAGCTGCTGGCACCCAAGGCCTGAGTTCGCAGGCTTGCGACTCGCGCGCAGCACCCGCCTGCGCCCGCTGCTGCGCAAAATCAAGCCACCTTCGGGTGGCTTTTTTTCGCCCGTGGCGGACTGCCAGCGCCCTGCCCGGGCTTGCCACAAGGCCAGGGGCATGTGATGTGTGGTCGAATGGACACATCTTTCACATCCGGAAAACCGCGCCTGCGCCCGCTTCTCCGCCTTGCCTATGAGTCTGTCCCAAAGTCTGCTGTTGATCGTCGCACTGATACTGACCAGTGCCTTCTTCTCCGTGGCCGAGATCTCGCTGGCCGCCTCGCGGCGCCTGCGGCTTCGGCAGATGGCGGAGGACGGGGAGCCACGCGCCGAACAGGTCATGAAGATGCAGGCCCAGCCGGGCGAGTACTTCACGGTCACGCAGATTGGGCTGAATGCCGTCGCCATCCTGGGCGGCGTGGTGGGCGAAGGGGCATTGACGCCCTATCTGGCCGAATTGCTCATGCTCTGGCTGCCCGAGAGCCGGGCACAGACCGTGGGCTTTCTGCTCTCGTTCGCCACCGTCACCTCGCTGTTCATCCTCTTTGCCGACCTGCTGCCCAAGCGCCTGAGCATGGCCGAGCCCGAAGCCCTGGCCATCCGCGTGCTGCGCCCCATGCTCTGGTGCATGGCCGTGCTCAAGCCCCTGGTCTGGTGCTTCAACCACCTGGCGGACGCCGTTGCCAAGCTCTTAGGCCTGCCCACGGTGCGCGACGACCGCATCACGCACGAAGACATCCTGGCCATGACCGAAGCTGGCGCGCGCGCCGGCGTGCTGGCCGCGAAGGAGCAGCAGGTGATCGCCAACCTGTTCGAGCTGGACTCGCGCACCATCGGCTCGGCCATGACGCAGCGCGACCGCATCGCCTACTTCCACCGTGACGACCCCGACGAACTGATCCGGGTCCGCATTGCCGAAGAACCTTTTTCCACCTACCCCGTCTGCGATGGCGACATCGACCACATCGTCGGCTATGTCGATGCCAAGGACCTGTTCCAGCGCGCGCTGAACAACCAGCCCCTGTCGCTCATGGACGACTCCCTGGTCCACAAGGTGCTGGTCGTGCCGGACCGCCTGACGCTGGCCGAGGTGCTGGAGCAGTTTCGCCAGGTGCATGAGGACTTTGCCGTCATCGTCAACGAATACAGCCTGGTGGTCGGCGTGGTCACGCTCAATGACGTGATGAGCACGGTGATGGGCGGCCTGGTCAGCCCGGGCGACGAGGAGCAGATCCTGCGCCGCGACGAGAACTCCTGGCTGATCGACGGCGTCACGCCGGTCGAGGATGTGATGCAGGCCCTGGAACTCGACGAGCTGCCCCACGCCGAGGACTACGAGACCCTGGGCGGCTTCCTCATGGTGATGCTGCGCCGCATTCCCAGGCGCACCGACACCGTGCAATGGGGCGGCTACCGTTTCGAGGTCATGGACGTGGACAGCTACCGCATCGACCAGGTGCTGGTCACGCGCATGTCCGCCAGCAGCCCGGCCGCGCCGCCCAACGCCGGCGACACGGCAGCGGCCGTGGCCAAGGTGTCCAGCATGTCGTCGGAGACGTCGTCCTGACGGGCGACGCAGAACACCGCGAAGCCGCTCGGCGGCGCTGCGCGGCCCTCAAGCCGAGCGCGAGGGCTCTATCTCCCAGCGCCGCTGCGCAGCGAACACCGCATTCGGGTACTGGGGCTGTCCCCGGCTGCCGTTGTAGCGGCCCAGCGCCATGTAGGCATCGCCTTTTTCGCGGTCCAGATAGTGGCGCAGGATCACGCAGCCAAAGCGCAGATTGGTCTGCATGTGAAACAGCTTGCCGATGTCTCCATCGCCGATCAGCCGCATCCAGAACGGCATGATCTGCATGTAGCCGCGTGCACCCACGCTGGAGATGGCGAACTTGCGGAACGCGCTCTCCACCTGCACCAGCCCCATCACCAGAGAGACTTCCAGGCCGGCACGCTTGGACTCGTACCAGACGGTTTGCAGGAACTCCAGCCTCGTCGCCAGCTCCGGCTTGCGCGAACGCAGGCGCTCGCTGCTGGCCGTGAGCCAGCGAAGGTAGTCCAGCCGGGCCTCGGTGGAGGCAAAGCGCAGCTCGGGCGGCGCCGATCCCGTGACGGCGGAACTCAGCGCAGTGCGCACCGAATCGGCCAGCGGCTCCTCCAGCTGGCCACCGGCCCAGGCGGGCGCGGCCAGCCCGCCGAGCAGCGGTGCCGAGCCCAGCGAAGCCGCCAGGCGCAGGCAATCGCGTCGCGTCACCACGGGCGCCTGGCTCACAGGCCCAGCCTTTGCTTGAGATGGCCCAGCACATCGGCGGCGGCCAGTTTGGTCGCTTCCGTGTCGCGGCGATGCTGGTACTCGAGCTGTCCTTCCTTGAGGCCCCGGTCGGACAGCACCACGCGGTGCGGCACGCCAATCAGCTCCCAGTCGGCAAACATGGCGCCCGGACGTTCGCCGCGATCGTCCAGGATCACGTCCACACCCAGTGCCAGCAGCTCGGCATGCAGCTTCTCGGCAGCTTCCTTCACGGGTTCGCTGCGTTCCATGCCGATGGGGCAGACCACCACGGTGAAGGGCGCAATCGCGTCGGGCCAGATGATGCCGCGCTCGTCATGGTTCTGCTCGATGGCTGCAGCGGGCAGGCGCGTCACGCCAATGCCGTAGCAGCCCATTTCAAACAGCGAGGGCTTGCCGTTCTCGGCCAGGAAGGTGGCGTTCATGGCCTGGGAGTACTTGGTACCCAGGTAGAACACATGGCCGACTTCAATTCCGCGCTCAATGGCCAGCTCGCCTGCGCCATCAGGAGACTTGTCGCCAGCCACCACGTTGCGCAGGTCGGCCACCACATCAGGCTCGGGCAGGTCGCGGCCGAAGTTCACGCCGGTGATGTGGAAGTCGGCCTCGTTCGCGCCGCAGACCCAGTCGGCCATCACGGCCACCTCGCGGTCAACGACCAGCTTCACGGGCTTCTTCAGGCCGATGGGCCCCAGATAGCCGGGCTGGCAGCCGAAGTGCTCCTCGATTTCGGCCACAGTGGCAAAGCGGAAGCCCACGTCCAGGCCCGGCACCTTGGCCACCTTGATCTCGTTCATTTCATGATCACCGCGCAGCAGCAGCAGCCAGATCTGGCTGCCTGCCACCTCGCCCTTGTCGTCGAGCTTGTCGGTGGCCAGCACCAGGGACTTCACCGTCTGCGACAGCGGCAGGCCCAGCTGGGCTGCGACAGATTCACAGGTGCTGTTGCCGGGCGTCGCCACCTTGGTCATCGCCTGGGCCGCAGCGGGACGGGGGCCCGCAGGCGCCAGGGCCTCGGCCTTTTCGATATTGGCGGCATAGTCGCTGCTTGGGCAGTAGACGATGGCGTCCTCGCCCGTGGAAGCGATGACCTGGAATTCCTCGCTCAGATCGCCGCCGATGGCACCGCTGTCTGCACGCACGGCACGGTACTGCAGGCCGAAGCGGTCGAAGATGCGCTTGTAGGCCGCGCGCATGGTCTGGTAGCTGACCTGGGCCGCATCACGGTCCTTGTCGAAGGAATAGGCGTCCTTCATGATGAACTCGCGGCCACGCATCAGGCCAAAGCGCGGGCGGCGCTCATCGCGGAACTTGGTCTGGATCTGGTAGAAATTCTTGGGCAGCTGCTTGTAGCTCTTGAGCTCCTGGCGCGCGATGTCCGTCACCACCTCTTCGCTGGTGGGCTGGATCACGAAGTCGCGGCCATGGCGGTCCTTGATGCGCAGCAGCTCGGGGCCCATCTTCTCGAAGCGGCCGGTCTCCTCCCACATCTCGGCAGGCTGGACCACGGGCATGGTCACTTCCACGGCACCGGCACGGTTCATTTCCTCGCGCACGATGGCCTCGACCTTGCGGATCACGCGCAGCCCCATGGGCATGTAGTTGTAGATGCCTGCACCCAGCTTCTTGATCAGGCCGGCCCGCATCATGAGCTTGTGGCTGACCACTTCGGCGTCGGCCGGAGCTTCCTTGAGGGTGGAGATGAAAAATTGGGAGGCTTTCATGGATCAGGGGCTTCGCGGGAATCGGGGCAGCGTGCTTGCCGCTGGCAAGGCACCGTGCATAATGGACACAATTCAGAAAATTGGGGTTCGATTATGCTTGACCGGGACGGATTTCGCCCGAACGTCGGCATCATCCTGCTCAACCAAAAGAACCAGGTGTTCTGGGGCAAACGCATCCGCACCCACAGCTGGCAGTTTCCACAGGGCGGCATTGACCGGGGGGAGACACCCGAACAGGCCATGTTCCGGGAACTGCATGAGGAAGTGGGGTTGATGCCCAACCACGTTCGCGTGGTCGCCCGCACCCGGGACTGGTTGCGCTACGAGGTGCCAGACCGGTACATCCGCCGCGATGCGCGCGGACACTACAAAGGCCAGAAGCAGATCTGGTATTTGCTGCAGCTCATGGGTCACGACTGGGATTTGAACCTGCGTGCCACCGACCACCCCGAATTCGACGCCTGGCGCTGGAATGACTACTGGGTGCCATTGGACGTGGTGGTGGAGTTCAAGCGCGGCGTCTATGAGATGGCCCTGACCGAGCTGGCCCGGTTCCTGCCGCGCGGCGAACAGCAACGCAACCGTTATCTGCGCAGCGGCATGCGCCCCAGGGAAGCCCATGAACAGGGTCCTGAGACATACACTGCGCCGGGTTTGCATCCAGCACGCTCAGGCAGCTTTCGCGTCAATCCCGGCATGGAGTTGCCGCCTGGCGCCTGTTTCGATCCTGATCCACAGTCGGGGCAGCAAGCCCTGCAACCCGATCCAGGCAAGGCCTGAAACCGGGCCAGAGCCATACGCAAAAGCGCACCCGAGGGTGCGCTTTTTCTTGGCCTTGAGGGTCTGGCGCCTCAGTGCCCCGCAATCACCATGTTGTCGCGGTGCACCATCTCCGGGCCTGCGGAATAGCCCAGCAGGCGCTCGATCTCCACCGAGCTTTTGCGACACAGCAGCCGCGCCTCGGCACTTGCATAGTTGGCCAGCCCACGCGCCACCTCAATACCCAGGGCATCGCGCACCGCGATCACATCGCCACGGGCGAACTCGCCATCCACATTCACCATGCCGATGGGCAGCAGGCTCTTGCCTTCGTCGCGCAGCTTGGCCACGGCGCCGGCATCCACGGACACGGAGCCGCGCAGTTGCAGATGGTCTGCAATCCACTGTTTGCGCGCCTGGTTCTTGTGCGTCTGCGCCAGGAGCAGCGTGCCGATGGACTCGCCTGCCGCCAGACGCACCAGCACGTCCTGCTCACGCCCCCAGGCGATGACGGTTGAAGCACCCGAGCCCGCCGCGCGCTTGGCCGCGAGGATCTTGGTGATCATCCCGCCCTTGCCAATGGACGAGCCCGCGCCTCCGGCCATCTCCTCCAGCGCCGGGTCGCCGGCATTGGCCACATCGATGAAACGCGCATCGGGATTGCTGCGCGGGTCGGCGCTGTAAAGGCCTCGCTGATCGGTCAGGATGACCAGGGCATCGGCCTCGATCAGATTGGCAACCAAAGCGCCCAAGGTATCGTTGTCACCGAACTTGATCTCGTCGTTGACCACGGTGTCGTTCTCGTTGATCACCGGCACGATGCCCAGCTCCAGCAGCGTCAGCAAAGTGTTGCGCGCGTTGAGATAGCGCTCGCGGTCCGCGAGGTCGGCATGCGTGAGCAGCACCTGCGCACTGCCCATGCCCTGTTCGCGCAACTTGGACTCGTACATCTGTATCAGGCCCATCTGCCCCACGGCCGCAGCGGCCTGCAGTTCATGAATCTCCTTGGGCCGTGCAATCCAGCCCAGACGCTTCATGCCTTCGGCCACCGCGCCGCTGGAGACCATGATTACCTCGCGCCGCCGGCCTCCATGGCTTTCATCCCCGCGCACCAGGGCCGCCAGCTGGCGGCTCCATTCCTGGATCGCGGCCTCATCAAGACCGCGACCTTCATTGGTCACCAGGCTGGAGCCGACCTTGACCACGATGCGATGGGCATCACGCAACAAGTTGGAAGACATGGATGGATAGTGATTCTTGCAGCGCAGGCCGAGGCAGACCCCGCCGCTGTTGTGATCAAGGCAATGGGTGGGACAGGCCGCTCTTACTCGGAATCGCGGGGAGCAAAACGCGGGTCGGTAAGATCCACGCCATCACCCTCGACTTCGACGAAGCGTGGATCGATTTCCTTGGGACCGGCCTCGATCTGCTGCTGTTCATGCACATGCTTGTAGATGGTGCGGATCAGCACTTCGCAGCCTTCGCGCGTCAGGGCGGAAATCTCGAACACCGGACCCTTCCACTTGAAGCGCTTGACGAAGTCCTTGACGCGTGCGGCGCGCTCCTCGGCCGGCACCATGTCCAGCTTGTTGAGCACCAGCCAGCGCGGCTTGTTGTACAGCTCGGCATCGTACTTCTGCAACTCGCCCACGATGGCCTTGGCCTGGGCCACGGGATCCACGCTGTCATCGAACGGCGCCAGGTCCACCACATGCAGCAGCAATCGGGTGCGCTGCAGGTGACGCAGGAACTGGTGGCCCAGGCCGGCACCTTCCGACGCGCCTTCGATCAGCCCGGGGATATCGGCCACCACAAAGCTTTGCTCGGCGGCAACACGAACCACGCCCAGATTGGGATGCAGCGTGGTGAACGGATAGTCGGCAATCTTGGGACGCGCATTGGAGACTGCGGCGATGAAAGTGGATTTGCCCGCATTGGGCATGCCCAGCAGACCCACGTCGGCCAGAACCTTGAGCTCCAGCTTGAGGTTCTTGCGCTCACCGGGCCAGCCAGGCGTCTTTTGCCGTGGCGCGCGGTTGATGGCGCTCTTGAAGCGCAGGTTGCCGTAGCCGCCATCCCCGCCCTTGGCAATGGTCACCACCTCGCCGGGCGTCAACAGCTCGTAGAGCACCTCCCCGGTTTCGGCATCGCTGATGATGGTGCCAACCGGCATGCGCAGCGTGATGTCGTTGCCTGCGGCACCGAACATGTCCGAGCCCTTGCCGTGCTCGCCGCGCGTGGCATCGTGGCGACGCGAGAAGCGGTAGTCCACCAGGGTGTTGAGATTGACGTCGGCCACCGCGTAGACATGGCCTCCACGGCCGCCATCTCCTCCATCGGGACCACCGAATTCCTTGTATTTTTCGTGCCGGAATGACACGCAGCCATTGCCGCCATCACCGGCAGCAATGTCGATATAAGCTTCGTCGACGAACTTCATGAGGCATCCAGTTTACAAAAAGCAGTGTGCACCAGACAGCCCCAGGCCACACCTCAGAGACGGAAAAGGGGACGAGCGCACGATGCACCGCCCTCCTGAAACGACAAAGCCCCGACAGGTCGGGGCTTCGAGCGTCGAAGTGACAGAGCTTAGGCAGCCGTCACGTTGACCGTGTGCTTGGACAGTGCACCCTTGACAGCAAACGACACGTGGCCGTCCACCAGAGCGTACAGGGTGTGGTCCTTGCCCACGCCGACGTTGTCGCCGGGGTGGAACTTGGTGCCACGTTGGCGCACGATGATCGAGCCGGCGGTGATCAACTCACCACCAAAAGCCTTCACGCCGAGCATTTTGGGCTTGGAATCGCGCCCGTTTCGCGTAGAGCCGCCGCCTTTTTTCTGTGCCATGACTCAGCTCCTGGATTAAGCAGCGATCGCCACGATCTGCAGCTCGGTGAACTGCTGGCGATGGCCTTGGCGCTTCTGATAATGCTTACGACGGCGCATCTTGAAGATGTGCACTTTGTCGTGCTTGCCGTGAGCAACCACGGTTGCCTTGACAGACGCACCGGACACAAGAGGTGTGCCGACCTTGATTTCAGCGCCGTTGCCGACTGCCAGAACCTGATCGATCACAACTTCTTGGCCTACGTCCGCAGCAATCTGTTCTACCTTGATCTTTTCGCCAGCTGCAACGCGATACTGCTTGCCGCCGGTTTTTATGACTGCGTACATTTAAACCTCTTGAATTTGAGAGTTCCGCGAACGAATTTCCACGGAAGCCGGAGATTCTAGCACGCACTCACATTCCTTGCATGAAGCGCTCCCCTCCTTCGCCCAAACAACCGCCAGAGCGGGTCGCAGGCAGGGTCGCTCTTCCTATAATTGACGATCCACTTGGCGCCCGCAGTACCTTGACCACAGCTCTCTCCACCCCCAATCCGCTTGCCCTGATCACTGACGACATGCGCGAGGTGGATCATGTGATTGCCCAGCGCCTGACGACCACCGTCCCGCTGATTGCCCAGATCTCCCAGTACATCATCGCTGCAGGCGGCAAGCGCCTGCGGCCCGCCCTGCTGCTCATGGTCTGCAATGCATTGGGATACGAAGGCAAGGACAGGCATGTCCTGGCTGCCGTGGTCGAACTGATTCATACAGCCACCCTGCTGCACGACGACGTCGTGGATGAATCCACGCTGCGTCGCGGCCGCCCGACGGCCAACGAGACCTTCGGCAATCCGGCCAGCGTGCTGGTCGGCGACTTCCTGCACTCGCGCTCCTTCCAGATGATGGTGGAAGTCGGCAGCATGCGCGTGCTCAAGATTCTCTCGGATGCCACCAACGTGATCGCCGAGGGCGAGGTCCAGCAGCTGATCAACACTCACGATGCCTCGCTGGACGAAGCAGGCTATCTGCACGTCATCCGCTCCAAGACCGCCCAGTTGTTCGAAGCCAGCGCCCAGCTGGGCGCCGTGCTGGCCGACGCGCCCCGCGAAATCGAGCAGGCCTGCGCCAGCTATGGCCAGGCGCTGGGCACGGCCTTCCAGATCATTGACGACGTACTCGACTATGCAGGCGATGCCCAGGAAATGGGCAAGAACCTGGGCGATGACCTGCGCGAAGGCAAATGCACCCTCCCCCTGATTGCCGCCATGCAACGCGGCACACCTGAGCAGGCCGCCATCGTGCGCGCCGCCATCGAACAGGGCTCCACCGAGCAACTGACCGCCGTAGTGGATATCGTGCGCAGCACAGGTGCGCTGGACGTGGCACGCGAGGCCGCACATGCCGAGGCACGCCGCGCCATCGACGCAATAAATGTGCTCCCAAGCAATTTGCATACGGCAAGTTTGCTACAATTGGCGTCTCAGCTTTTGGAGCGACGCACCTGATTCAGGCTGCTTGCTTTTTCTACAAAAGCAACGGGGTGTAGCTTAGCCTGGTAGAGCGCTACGTTCGGGACGTAGAGGCCGGAGGTTCGAATCCTCTCACCCCGACCATCTGGTCACTCCATCTCCATCACACCATTGCGCCAGGTTCAAGACCCAGGCGTGTAACAGTGTGTCTGGCATTCCAAGTGCTCAGTGATGATAGGATAAATGTCCTTTCCTCTCACACGTCTTGCTACATGGCTGTTGCTGACTCCTCGCTCAAGAATGCATCCGCTGTCGCATCGCTTCCCGGCATCGGGCGGGCCTTGATTTCAGCAGGCAAGGTATCGCAACAGGCAGCGGAAGCGGCTGCCGGCAAGGCCGCCACCAATCGCACCTCGTTCATTGCAGAACTGAGCGTCGCCAGCACCCTCTCTGCCCTGGAAGTGGCGGAGACGGTTTCCACCATGTTCAGCGCGCCGCTGCTCGATCTTGATGCGGTCGACGCCATGCGCCTGCCGCAGGATCTGCTGGACGCCAAGATCATCAGCACCTATCGCGTCCTGCCTCTGAGCAAGCGCGGCAACCGCCTCACGGTGGCCACCGCCGACCCGACGCAGCAGGAAGCCGCCGAGCAGATCAAGTTCACCACCCAGTTGGGCGTGGACTGGATCATCGTCGAGGCCGACAAGCTGGAGCGACTGATCGCGCAGCAGAACAAAAGCGCCAGCGAGGCCATGGACAGCTATGGCGGCAGCGGCGACTTCGAGTTCGGCGACCTCAAGCCTGATGAGGTGGCAGAGGAAAAGGACAACTCGGCCGCAGCAGACGTCGAAGATGCGCCCATTGTCAAGTTCCTGCACAAAATGCTGCTCGACGCCTTCAACATGCGCGCGTCGGACTTGCATTTCGAACCCTACGAGCACCAGTACCGCGTGCGCTTTCGCATTGACGGCGAGCTGCGTGAAATTGCATCGCCGCCCATTGCCATCAAGGAGAAGCTGGCCTCGCGCATCAAGGTGATCTCGCGCATGGACATCTCGGAAAAGCGTGTCCCGCAGGACGGGCGCATGAAGCTCAAGGTCGGCCCGGACCGCGTCATCGACTTTCGCGTCAGCACGCTGCCCACGCTTTTCGGCGAGAAGATCGTGATCCGTATCCTGGACCCGAGCTCGGCCAGGATGGGCATCGACGCCCTGGGCTATGAACCCGAGGAGAAGGCACGCCTGCTTGAAGCCATCAGCCGCCCCTACGGAATGATTCTGGTCACAGGCCCCACCGGCTCGGGCAAGACAGTGTCGCTGTACACCTGCCTGAACCTGCTGAACAAGGCCGGCGTGAACATCGCCACGGCGGAAGATCCTTCGGAAATCAACCTGCCCGGCGTCAACCAGGTCAATGTGAACGAAAAGGCCGGCCTCACCTTTGCCACTGCGCTCAAGGCTTTTCTGCGCCAGGATCCCGACATCATCATGGTCGGTGAAATCCGCGATCTGGAAACGGCCGACATCTCGATCAAGGCAGCGCAAACCGGCCACTTGGTGCTGTCCACCCTGCACACCAATGACGCACCGACCACGTTGACGCGCATGCGCAACATGGGCATTGCGCCCTTCAACATCGCATCAAGCGTGATCCTGATCACCGCCCAGCGCCTGGCCAGGCGCCTGTGCCCTCAATGCAAGGAGCCGGCTGACATTCCGCGGGAGGCCCTGATCGATGCAGGCTACGACGATGCGGACATTGACGGCAGCTGGGTCACCTACAGGCCCGTCGGCTGTCCGGCATGCAACAACGGCTACAAGGGCCGCGTAGGCATCTATCAGGTGATGCCTATCAGCGAGGAAATCCAGCGCATCATCCTGCAGGACGGCAGTGCGCTGGAGATCGCCGCACAGGCCAAGCGCGAAGGCGTGCGGTCGCTGCGTGGATCGGGTTTGCACAAGGCCAGACAGGGACTGACCTCGCTCGAAGAAGTGCTGGCAGTCACCAATGAGTAAATAGCGCGGACAGCGCAGACAACAAACGAGGGAGCACGATGGCCACAGCCGCGTCCAAGGGAATCAAGGAATTTGTCTTCGAATGGGAAGGCAAGGATCGCAACGGCAAGATCATCCGAGGCGAGACCCGGGCCGGGGGCATCAACCAGGTCCAGGCCATGCTGCGCCGCCAGGGCGTGCTGCCCAGCAAGATCAAGAAGCGCCGCACACGCGGCGGCAAGAGGATCAAGCCCAAGGACATTGCGCTGTTCACCCGCCAGATGGCAACGATGATGAAGGCGGGCGTCCCGCTGCTTCAGGCCTTCGACATCGTCGGACGGGGCAACACCAACCCCAGCGTGACGCGCCTTCTGGCCGATATTCGCGCCGACGTGGAGACCGGCACCTCGCTGAACGCGGCCTATCGCAAGCACCCCATGTACTTCGATAGCCTCTACTGCAATCTGGTGGAGGCGGGCGAAGCGGCCGGTATCCTGGAAGCCCTGCTGGACCGCCTGGCCACGTACATGGAGAAGACCGAGGCCATCAAGTCCAAGATCAAATCGGCGCTGATGTACCCGATCTCGGTCATCGTCGTGGCCTTCATCGTCGTGACCATCATCATGATCTTCGTGATCCCGGCCTTCAAGGAAGTGTTCACCTCGTTCGGCGCCGACCTGCCGGCACCGACGCTGTTCGTGATGGGCATCAGCGATGTCTTTGTCCAATGGTGGTGGTTGATCTTCGGCGTGATTGGCGGCGGTCTCTACTTCTTCATGCAGGCCTGGAAGCGCAACGAGCGCATGCAGCAATTCATGGACCGTACGCTGCTGAAGGTGCCGGTCTTTGGCGTGCTGATCGAGAAATCCTGCGTCGCACGCTGGACGCGCACGCTGTCGACCATGTTTGCCGCGGGTGTCCCATTGGTCGAGGCACTGGATTCTGTCGGCGGCGCATCCGGCAATGCCGTGTATGCCAATGCCACGGAAAAGATCCAGCAGGAAGTCTCCACCGGCACCAGTCTCACCGTGGCCATGACCAATGCCAATGTCTTTCCCTCCATGGTGCTGCAGATGTGCGCCATCGGCGAGGAATCCGGCTCCATCGACCACATGCTGGGCAAGGCGGCCGATTTCTATGAGGAAGAGGTCGATGACATGGTGGCTGGCCTGTCCAGCCTGATGGAGCCCATCATCATTGTTTTCCTGGGCACCCTCATCGGCGGCATCGTGGTTTCGATGTATCTGCCCATCTTCAAGCTGGGCCAGGTGGTCTGATGGTTTTGGAACTCTGGATGCAGGCTGCATTGGGCGGCCTGCTGGGCCTGTTGGTTGGCAGCTTTCTCAACGTGGTGGTGCATAGGCTGCCCCGCATGATGGAGCAGCAATGGAATGCGGAATGCGCCCAATGGGCGCAAGAGCAATCTTCATCCTCCGCCACGCCATCGCCCGCCACAGCGCCGCCGCCTGCCGAGGCGCCCCTGAGCCTGAGCCGCCCCCGCTCGCGCTGCCCGCATTGCGGTCATGCCATCCACTGGTACGAGAATATTCCCGTGCTCAGTTATCTGGCGCTGCGGGGCCGGTGCTCCGAATGCAAGGCGTCGATCAGCATCCGCTATCCGCTGGTGGAATTGGCCTGCGCCGCGCTGTTTGCCTACTGTGCGGCGCAATGGGGCATCACGCCCACAGGCGCTGCCTGGTGCCTTTTCAGTGCGGCCTTGCTGAGCCTGGCATTGATCGACTGGGACACCACACTGCTTCCCGACGACATCACCCTGCCCTTGCTGTGGGCCGGACTGCTGTCGTCGGCGCTGCACTGGACCGCCGTGCCTCTGGCCGACGCGGTATGGGGCGCTGCAGCGGGCTATCTCTCGCTGTGGCTGGTTTACTGGGCCTTCAAGCTGGCCACCGGCAAGGAAGGCATGGGCTACGGCGACTTCAAGCTGTTTGCCGCGCTGGGCGCCTGGTTCGGCTGGCAGGCACTCGTGCCCATCATCCTGATCTCGTCGGTGATTGGCGCCATCGTGGGCATCGCGTTGAAGATCAACAGCCGCCTGCGTGAAGGCGGCTATGTTCCCTTCGGCCCCTTTCTGGCGGGCGCCGGCTTTGCAGCCATGGTGTTCGGACCGCAGCAGATGCTGCAATCCCTATTGGCGGCCTTGGGCCTTTGATTCAACACTGCGGCATGGCCCCCAGCATCGCCCCGCCCTTGCTTGCACGCCCGTTTCGGCTGGGCCTGACGGGCGGCATTGGCAGCGGCAAGAGCACCGTCGCAGCGCAACTGGGCTTGCGCGGAGCGGCCGTGATCGATGCCGACCAGATCTCTCGCAGCCTCACAGCCCCCGAAGGTGCTGCTCTGCCCGAGATAGCGCGCGTCTTCGGGCCCGAACTGATTGACGCCAGCGGCGCCCTGGACCGCACGCGCATGCGCGAACTGGTCTTTCAGCAGCCCTCGGCACGACAGCAGCTGGAGGCCATCGTCCATCCCCTCGTGGCGCAGCAGACGTCCCGGCAAGTGGAACAGGCCACAGTGGCTGGGTGCCGACTCATCGTGCATGACATTCCCTTGCTCGTGGAGTCCGGCCGCTGGCCTGCCATGCTTGATGCGGTGCTGGTCGTTGACTGCCGCACCGAAACGCAGATCGCTCGCGTGATCGCGCGCAACGGATTGCCACGCGAGGCGGTGCAGGCCATCATCTCGGCCCAGGCCACACGTGCGGCACGGCTGGCAGCCGCCGACTGGGTGCTCTACAACGACGAGGCCATGACGATAGAGGCTTTGCGCGCATGCACCGATCGAATCTCTGCATGGTTCGGGCTATGATGCACGCCATGGCTTGGCCTGTGCGTGTAATTCAGCATGTGCACGACGTAGACAGCTGATTCCTGTGCACCCCGAGGAGCCCAGCAAGCGTGATCCTGTACGAATATCCTTTCAATGAGCGCCTGAGGACCTACCTCCGGTTGGAACAGCTATATCGCCGCCTGAGCGAGTTGCTGTCGCGCGCTCATTCCATCGATCACCATTTTGCGCTGGTCACCATCTTCGAGATCATGGACGTGGCGGCACGTACCGACCTGAAGACGGACGTGCTCAAGGACCTTGAGCGCCACAAAAGCCTGCTCGACAGCCTGCGCGGCAATCCCGACATTGCCGAGCACATGCTTGACCAGGTCTCACGCCATGTGGAGCAGTGCTTTGCCCAGCTCAATGCCCAGAACGGCAAGGCCGGCCAGACCCTGACTGAAAACGAGTGGCTGATGGCCGTGCGCAGCCGCATCGGCATCCCCGGCGGCACCTGCGGCTTCGACCTTCCGGCCTATCACGCCTGGCAGTTCCATGATCCCCAGATACGCCTGCGCGATCTGGAGGACTGGGCCAGCACCCTGACCCCGCTGGGTCAGTCGCTGCAATTGCTGCTCAAGCTGCTGCGCGAAACCGGCGTGCCGCAATGGGTGGCTGCCGAAAAAGGCGTGTTCCAGCAGGCCATGCCGCCCGGCCGCAGCTTTCAGCTGCTGCGCCTGCGCATAGACCCGTCGTTGAATCTGGTTCCGGAGATCAGCGGCAACCGCCTGCTGGTTTCGGTGCGCCTGCTCCGCCCCGAGAACGGCGCCAAGCCTCAACCCTGCGGCGAAGATGCCTCGTTCGAGGTCACGCTTTGCAGCTGATGGACAAGACGGCCGACATGCCCTCGAGCGCCCCCGCCCCCCAGCCCGCCAGCCTCTCTTCTGCCGGCCCCACGGTGCGCTGCCCGACCTGTGCAGGCCCCAGCCTGTTCGCACCAGCCAACCGTTTCCGCCCCTTCTGCAGCGAACGCTGCCGCCAGATCGACCTGGGCGCATGGGCCAATGAGGAATTCCGCGTGCCTGCACCGATGCCGCCCGAGGATGCGCCCTTCGGCGATCCTCGCACCGAGCCTTGATCAGGCCCGATCAGGCTTTCGGCTGGCCTGCCTCGTAGAACCCGGCATCGAAAGGCAGCCCGCGTTCCTCGCTCAGCCACTGCAGCACCGGATAGGCACCTGGCAGCACCGGATGCACCTGCAGCGGAAGTTGCTGCCAGGCCATCTGCTGGCCTTCACGCATCTCGAACTCCCCGCTCCAGCGCGTGACCTTGCACCAGTGCAGGCGCACCAGGGCATGTGGATAGTCATGCTCGGTCACCTTCCAGACTTCAGCGGCCGCGATCTCTACGCCCAGTTCCTCTTGCATCTCGCGGCGCAAGGCCTGCTCCACGGTCTCGCCGGCTTCGATCTTGCCGCCCGGAAACTCCCAGTAGCCTGCATACGGCTTGCCCGGCGGACGGCTGGTGATCAGCAACGCGCCATCGGACTCGCGAAGCAGCACGCCAACGGCGACTTCGGTGTGCTTGCGCCGCACTGGCGCCTGCGACTCGGCCGCCTCAGCGCGGGCCTTGGGGGAGATTTCTTTTTCAGTCACTTGATCTTTCGCAAAAAAGTCTGCCCAGCCCAGGGCCAGGCAGCAGGTGCTCAGAGTTCAGCCTCTTCAGCCAACCCCTGGACATCGGCGATGCCGGTCTGGCGCTGACTCGGGCGCTCGGCACGGCCCGCATAGTCGCGCGCAAACTGGTGGGCCACGCGACCGCTGCGTGAACCGCGCTCCAGCGCCCAGACCAGGGCCTCCGGGCGTGCCGCCTCGATCGTGGCCTGGTCCAGGCCCAGGGCCTCCAGCCACTGTGCCACCACGCGCAGGTACTCATCCTGGCTGAACGGGTAGAAGCTCACCCACAGGCCGAAACGCTCGGACAGCGAGATTTTTTCCTCGATCACCTCTCCGGGATGCAGCTCCCCATCCTCGCCGCGCTGGTGGGTCAGATTCTCGGACTGGTACTCCGGCAGCAGATGGCGGCGATTGCTGGTCGCATAGACCAGCACGTTCGGGCTGGCGGCGCTGACCGATCCATCCAGAATGGACTTCATGGCCTTGTAGCCAGGCTCGCCTTCCTCAAAGCTCAGATCGTCGCAATAGATGATGAACTTCTCGGGCCGGCCGGCCACCACATCGACGATGTCGGGCAGGTCGGTCAGATCGGCCTTGTCCACCTCGATCAGGCGCAAGCCCTGCGACGCAAAGGCATGCAGGCAGGCACGGATCAGCGAGGATTTTCCCGTGCCGCGCGCGCCGGTGAGCAGCACGTTGTTGGCCGTGCGGCCGGTCACGAACTGCTCGGTGTTGCGCGCGATCTTGTCCTTTTGCACATCGATGTTCTGCAGGTCGGACAGCTGCATGGCGCCGACATGGCGCACGGGCTCCAGCAAACCGCAGCCGTTGGCGCGCTTGCGGTAGCGCCAGGCGATGGAGGCACTCCAGTCGGCGGGGGATTGCAGCGGCTGGGGCAGGATGGCCTCGATGCGCTGCATCAGCTGCTCGGCGCGCT
Organism: Delftia sp. WSY_12; assembly: GCF_043104645.1. NCBI lineage: Bacteria > Pseudomonadati > Pseudomonadota > Betaproteobacteria > Burkholderiales > Comamonadaceae > Delftia > Delftia sp. WSY_12. The sequence continues at coordinate 16,926 of NZ_JBICKW010000057.1, read as the reverse complement.
GCACGAGTTGCAGCAAGGGGGCGGCGACGGCTTCTGTGGGCAATGTCATGGATGTCTCTCGAATACGGATCTCACGGCCACCGACGCTGGATATGCCCGGGAATCGAGATGGATCTCATGCCAACGCCAGAGCTTTTGCGCGCCGGCCGCCATTGAAAGCTGGCAGCAGCCAGGCACAAGGCCTGCGGCTGCCGGCGGCACGGTGGGTGGAGAGTCAGGAGCGGTAGTCGGCGTTGATGCTCACGTAGTCGTGGCTCAGATCGCAGGTCCACACGGTCTGCTCGGCCTGCCCTCGGCCCAGTAGCACGCGCACGATGATCTCCTGCTGCTTCATCACGCGCTGGCCGTCTTCCTCCTGATAGGCAGGGTTGCGGCCGCCATTGACTGCGACATGCACATCGTTCAGGTACAGGTCGATCTTGGTCTGGTCCAGATCGTCGATGCTAGCATAGCCCACCGCCGCAAGGATGCGGCCCAGGTTCGGATCGCTGGCAAAGAAGGCCGTCTTGACCAGGGGTGAATGCGCGATGGAATAGGCCACGAGGCGGCACTCGGCCTCGGTCTTGCCACCCTCCACCTTGACGGTGATGAACTTGGTGGCACCTTCGCCATCGCGTACGATGGCCTGGGCCAGCAAACGCGACACATCCAGCAATGCGGCCTTCAGGGTCTGGCCTTCGGCGCTGGTCAGCGAAGTGATCTGCGCATTGCCGGCCTTGTGCGTGGCGACCAGCACGAAGGAGTCGTTGGTCGACGTGTCGCCGTCGATGGTCACGCGGTTGAAAGATCCGTCGGCCAGTTCCTTGACCAGAGGCTGCAGCAGTTCGGGTGCGATGGCGGCGTCGGTGGCCAGAAAGCCCAGCATGGTCGCCATGTTGGGGCGAATCATGCCTGCACCCTTGCTGATGCCGGTGATGCTCACACGCTTGCCGCCAATATCCACGGCGCGGCTGAAGGCCTTGGGCAGGGTGTCGGTGGTCATGATGCCTTCGGCGGCCGTGCCCCAGTTGTCGGCCTTGGCTGCTGCGATGGCAGCTGGCAGGCCGGCGGCGATGCGATCCACGGGCAGCTCTTCCATGATCACGCCAGTGGAGAACGGCAGGATCTGCTCGGGCTTGAGCTGCAGCAGCGCAGCCAGATCCGCACAGGTGCGGCGCGCGCGCGCCAGTCCGTCAGCGCCGGTGCCGGCATTGGCATTGCCTGTGTTGATGACCATGGCACGGATGGCGCCGGACGTCTGGGCCAAGTGCTCGCGGCTGACCTGCACGGGCGCTGCGCAGAAACGGTTCTGCGTGAACACACCCGCCACCGAAGCGCCCTCGTCGAGCAGGAACACGGACAGGTCCTTGCGGTTGGCCTTGCGCACACCGGCTTCGGTGACGCCGATGCGAACGCCGTTGATCGCCAACAGGTCGGCGTGCACGGGAGCGGAGAGATTCACAGGCATTGAGGGGCTTCCTACAGTGAAAGAAAAACGCGCTCCATTATCGGAACAAACCGGGGCGGCACGTATTTCATCGACCTTAAAAAAGAAAACGGCACGGAGTGCATCCGTGCCGTTTTCCGTGTCTTGCGGCGTCTTACGACGCCGGCCGCATCACGACAGCTTGCCGTGGCACTGCTTGTACTTCTTGCCGCTGCCGCAGGGGCAGGGATCATTGCGGCCCACGCGAGCGCCTTCGGGCAACTCCAGCGGCTCGTCTTCGACGGAGCCACCGATGTCGCCATCCGAGGGAGCGCCATAGGTCATGTGCTCCAGGCTGTGGGCGCTGCGCTGCTCCATGGCCTCGGTGGCCTGCTCCACCTGTTCGCGCGACTGCACCTGCACGGTCATCAGCACGCGCGTGACTTCGGTCTTGACCTGATCAATGAGCTGGCGGAACAGCTCGAAAGCCTCGCGCTTGTATTCCTGCTTGGGCTGCTTCTGGGCATAGCCACGCAGGTGGATGCCCTGGCGCAGATAGTCCAGCGCGGACAGGTGGTCACGCCAGTTGGTATCAAAGCTTTGCAGCAGCACGGCGCGCTGGAATTGAGTGAAGTTCTCGCGTCCGATCAGCTCGACCTTGGCCTCGAACACTTCACGGGCAGCCTGCAGCACCTTCTCGAGGATCTCCTCGTCGGTGATGGCATGCGCGGACTGCACTTGCGATTGCAGCGGCAGCTGGATGCGCCATTCGCTTTCCAGCGCCTTTTCCAGGCCGGCCAGGTCCCATTGCTCTTCCATGGACTCGGCGGGCACGTACTGGCGCACCAGGTCGGACACCACGTCATCGCGCATCACCGTGATCATCTCGTGCAGGTCCGAGGCGTCGAGGATCTCGTTGCGCTGCTGGTAGATCACCTTGCGCTGGTCGTTGGACACGTCGTCGTATTCGAGCAGCTGCTTGCGGATGTCGAAGTTGCGGGCCTCGACCTTGCGCTGAGCGCCTTCGATGGAGCGGGTCACGATGCCGGCTTCGATGGCTTCGCCATCGGGCATCTTCAGGCGGTCCATGATGGCGCGCACACGGTCGCCCGCGAAGATGCGCATCAGCGCATCGTCCAGGCTCAGGTAAAAGCGCGAGGAGCCGGGGTCGCCCTGGCGGCCCGAACGGCCACGCAGCTGGTTGTCGATACGGCGAGATTCGTGGCGCTCCGTGGCGATGATGCGCAGGCCACCCAGGGCCGAAACCTTGTCATGCTCGATCTTCCAGTCGGCGCGCATCTGTTCGATGCGCTGCTGGCGTTCGGCTTCGGACAGGGATTCATCGGCCTCGACAGCCGCAACCTGCTTTTCGATGTTGCCGCCCAGCACGATGTCGGTACCACGACCGGCCATGTTGGTGGCGATGGTGATCATGCCGGGACGGCCAGCCTGGGCCACGATGTCAGCCTCGCGCTCGTGCTGCTTGGCGTTGAGCACCTGGTGGGGCAGGTTTTCCTTGTTGAGCAGCGCGTCGATGATTTCCGAGTTCTCGATCGAGGTCGTACCCACCAGCACGGGCTGGCCGCGCTCATGGCATTCGCGGATGTCGCGGATCGCCGCCTCGTACTTCTCGCGCGTGGTCTTGTAGACGCGGTCGAGCTGGTCGTCGCGCTTGCTGGGACGGTTGGGCGGAATCACCACGGTTTCGAGGCCGTAGATTTCCTGGAATTCGTAGGCTTCGGTATCGGCCGTACCCGTCATGCCCGCCAGCTTGCCGTAGAGACGGAAGTAGTTCTGGAAGGTGATCGAGGCCATGGTCTGGTTCTCGGCCTGGATGGTCACGCCTTCCTTGGCCTCGACAGCCTGGTGCAGGCCATCGCTCCAGCGCCGGCCCGCCATCAGGCGGCCCGTGAACTCGTCGACGATGACGATCTCGCCGTTCTGCACCACGTAGTGCTGGTCACGGTGGTAGAGATTGTTGGCGCGCAGCGCCGCATACAGATGGTGGACCAGGGTAATGTTGGCCGGGTCGTAGAGCGAGGCGCCCTCGGCAATCATGCCGGCATGACCCAGCAGGCGCTCGGCGGCTTCGTAGCCCTGGTCGGTCAGGAATACCTGGTGGCTCTTTTCGTCCACCGTGAAGTCGCCGGGCTTGGTCACGCCTTCGCCCGTGCGGGGATCGGCCTCGCCTTCCTGGCGCACCAGGTTGGGCACGATCTTGTTCATGGCCACGTACATGGCCGTGTGGTCCTCGGCCTGACCGCTGATGATCAGCGGCGTGCGGGCCTCATCGATCAGGATGGAGTCCACCTCGTCGACGATGGCGTAGTTGAGCACGCGCTGCACGCGGTCGCCCGACTCGTAGACCATGTTGTCGCGCAGGTAGTCGAAGCCGTATTCGTTGTTCGTGCCGTAGGTGATGTCGCTGTTGTAGGCGGCCTGCTTTTCCTCGCGCGGCATGTTGGGCAGGTTGATGCCCACCGACAGGCCGAGGAAGTTGTACAGCTTGGCCATCCAGGTGGCATCGCGGTTGGCCAGATAGTCGTTCACCGTCACCACGTGAACGCCATTGCCCGACAGTGCGTTCAGGTAGACCGGCAGCGTGGCGGTCAGCGTCTTGCCTTCGCCGGTGCGCATTTCCGCGATCTTGCCGTAGTGCAGTGCCATGCCGCCCAGCAACTGGACGTCGAAGTGGCGCATCTTCATGACACGCTTGGACCCTTCGCGCACCACGGCGAAGGCTTCGGGCAGCAGGTCGTCCAGCGACTCTCCCTTGGCCACACGCTCCTTGAATTCCTGCGTCTTTGCGCGCAGATCCTCGTCGCTGAGCTTCTCGTAGTCGGGCTCCATCGCATTGATGCGAACGACCGTCTTGCGGTATTGCTTGAGAAGCCGATCGTTTCGGCTGCCGAATAGTTTGGTGAGGAAGTTGGTGGCCATGCGAAAAAGACACACCGCCACCCGCTGAAGCGGACTGCGGTGTGCCTGGAATCCCTAGATTGTTGGATTTCAGATGGGGCCGCTCCACCTGCCTGCAAGTACCCTGCTGGAGAACACATGCGGCCGGGCTGAAGCGAGAACCGAACAATTGATTCTAACTGTCTCTGTCCAACCCTCTTCCAGGCAGGCCGACGCATGCGGCCGCAGAGCCCTGAACCCGAATTCCCGGACCCGCGCCGCCCTGCAGATGCTGCTATAACGAGGGTCCCGGCTGGCGCATGCCTACGCTGCCTGACCAGCCTTCAAGCCCATGACCTTCACACGCCGCAATCACGCCGTCACCGCCCTGCACGCTGTCGAGAACTCGCCGACACTGGCCCGGCTCGCCCAGCTCACACGCGACTCCAGCAATCGCCTGACGGCCATCCTGCCCCTGGTGCCACCGCTGCTGCGCGACAGCCTGCAGGCAGGCCCCATCGAGGGCAGCACCTGGTGCCTGCTGGTGCGCAACAACGCGGCAGCGGCCAAGATACGCCAGCTGCTGCCGGCCATGGCCGCCCACTTGCGCACCAAGGGCTGGGATGTGGCCGAGATCCGCCTCAAGGTCCAGGCCTGACCGGCCACTGAAGAGCGGCTGCTGAAATCGGGGCACGGAAATGAAAAAAGGCCTCCTGAGGAGACCTTCTGGTGCCGGTTGTCGGATTCGAACTGACGACCTACCGCTTACAAGGCGGGTGCTCTACCAACTGAGCTAAACCGGCGAAGCACGCATTCTAGCGCAGAAAAATGCTGCCTCGGACTTTCCCGATGGGGCCAAGCACGCTTGCGGGAGCAACGGCATGCGCGCCGATGCGAAAAACCTACTTGACCAGCTTCAGCGAAGGCCGCGTGCCCGAAGGCGGCGGCGTGCGCGGGGGCTCCTCGTCATCACCTTCGCTGTGGATGCTCACCAGCTGCACCACGCGCTCGTCGGATGCAGGCTCGGCCGGCACCTCAGCGGCGGCGTCCTGTGGCACAGGCTCATCGGACGCCTGCCCGGGCGAAACATCGTTGTCGGCTTCGGCCTCAGGCTCCGGCGCCGGGAAAGCCATGCCTTGCCCGGTCTCGCGTGCGTAGATGGCCATCACCTGCTCCACGGGCACCATGATTTCGCGGGGCTTGCCGCCAAAGCGGGCCGTGAAGCTGATGAAATCATTGCCCATCTGCAGGCCGCTGGTGGCGTCGTAGCTGACGTTGAGCACGATCTCGCCGTCGCGCACGAACTCGCGCGGCACCTGCACATTACGGTCCACACGCACGGCGATGTGGGGCGTGAAGCCGTTGTCGGTGCACCACTCGTACAGTGCCCGGATCAGGTAGGGGCGGGTGGAAGTTGCTTCGGGGGCAGTCATGACGATCCCAGGAAATGAGTGGTCTGAGTGGTCGGAACACGAAAACGGGCAGGATGGCGACCGGTTGACCGCCTTCCCTGCCCGCGCAATCAGTCGTCAACCGATGCGAATTACTTGCGCATCACCTTCTCGGAAGGCGTCAGCGCTTCGATGTAGGCAGGGCGCGAGAAGATGCGCTCGGCGTACTTGAGCAGCGGGGCGGCGTTCTTGGACACCTCGATGCCGTAGTAGTCCAGGCGCCACAGCAGCGGGGCGATGGCCACGTCCAGCATGGAGAAGTTCTCGCCCAGCATGTACTTGTTCTTGAGGAACACGGGAGCCAGCTGCGTCAGGCGGTCGCGGATGTGGGCGCGGGCCTTCTCGATGGCCTTTTCGTTACCCTTGACGTTGCGCTCCTCGAGCGTGCTCACGTGGACGAACAGTTCCTTTTCGAAATTCAGCAGGAACAGGCGCACGCGGGCGCGGTCCACCGGGTCGCCGGGCATCAGCTGGGGGTGCGGGAAGCGCTCGTCGATGTACTCGTTGATGATGTTCGATTCGTACAGGATCAGGTCGCGCTCGACCAGGATGGGCACCTGGCCGTACGGATTCATCACGCTGATGTCTTCAGGCTTGCTGAACAGGTCCACATCGCGGATCTCGAAGTCCATGCCTTTTTCGAACAGGACGAAGCGGCAACGGTGTGAAAAGGGGCAGGTCGTTCCCGAATAAAGCACCATCATGGTGGAGGCTCCTAAAAATCAAAAAGAGTGGGTCGCTCGCGGCGCCCACTCTGCACACAGTTCAGCCGCAGCAATTGCTTGCACGGCCTTCTGCAGTCACGGTTTTATTTGACGTCTTTCCAGAACGCGGCGTTGAGGCGCCATGCGATGAAGATGAAGACCGCCAGGAAAAGCAGCACACCCACGCCAATGCGGGTGCGGCTGTTCTGTGCCGGCTCACCCATCCATTGCAGGTAGTTCACCAGATCGCCAACTGCCTGATCGTACTGCACTGCGCTCATGCTGCCAGGAGAGACCTGCTCCCACCCCTTGAAAACCTGGGTCTTCACACCGTGCTCCTCGGCTTCTTCGAAGATGGCGCGGCGCTCGCCCTGCAGTTGCCACAGCGCATGGGGCATGCCCACGCTGGGGAAGGCCAGATTGTTCCAGCCCGTGGCCTTGGTGTCGTCGCGGTAGAAGGTGCGCAGGAAGGTGTAGAGGTAGTCGGCGCCCGTGCCGTTGTGGCCGGCACGCGAACGTGCGATCACCGTCAGGTCCGGAGGATTGGCGCCGAACCACTCCTTGGCTTCCTTGGGGTTGATGGCCGCCTTCATGGTCTCGCCGACCTTGTCGGTGGTGAAAAGCAGGTTGTCCTTGATTTCCTGCTCGGTCAGCCCGATGTCCTGCAGCCGGTTGAAGCGCATGAATGCGGCCGAGTGGCAGCTCAGGCAGTAGTTGACGAACAGCTTGGCGCCGTTTTGCAGCGATGCCGTGTCATTCGTCTTGCCCGGGGCCTTGTCCCAGGCGATACCGCCTTCGGCAGCCTGTGCACCGGTCACGATGCCCAGGGCCGCGATCAACGTGAGAATCAGTTTCTTCATTGTTGTTCTCTCCAGCTTCAGTGCGGCTTGAACGTCACACGATCGGGAACGGGTTTTGTCTTGCCCAGACGGCTCCACCAGGGCATCAGCAGGAAGAAGCCGAAGTAGAACAGCGTTCCGACCTGGGACACGCGCTCGCCGATGGGCGAAGGCGGCTGCACGCCGAGATAGGCCAGGATCACGAAGTTGATCACGAAGATGCCGTAGAGATACTTGTGCCAGCTCGGGCGGTAGCGGATGGACTTGACCGGGCTGCAATCGAGCCAGGGCAGCGCGAACAGGATGATCACGGCACCGCCCATCACCACCACACCCCAGAACTTGGCATCGATGGACAGCATCATGGCGATGACGCCCAGGGCCACGATGGCGACCACGCCCTTGACGGCGGCCGGCAGGCGCGACTTGAGCACGCCAAAGCCCGCACCCAGCACCACGCAGGCGATGAGCACGTACATCATCTCGCTGGTGATGGCACGCAGCATCGAGTAGAACGGCGTGAAGTACCAGACCGGCGCAATGTGCGAAGGCGTCTTCAGCGGATCGGCCGGGATGAAGTTGTTGTACTCCAGGAAGTAGCCGCCGAACTCGGGCGCGAAGAACACCACGGCCGAGAACAGGAACAGGAACACCGTCACGCCGAAGATGTCGTGCACCGTGTAGTAGGGATGGAAGGGAATGCCGTCCAGCGGATGGCCCTTGGCGTCCTTGGGCGCGTTGGGGCCCTTGATCTCGATGCCATCCGGGTTGTTGGAGCCCACATCGTGCAGCGCCAGCAAGTGGGCCACGACCAGGCCCAGCAGCACCAGGGGCACGGCGATCACATGGAAGCTGAAGAAGCGGTTGAGCGTGGCATCGCCCACCACGTAGTCGCCACGGATCAGCAGCGCCAGGTCAGGGCCGATGAAGGGAATCGCCGAGAACAGGTTCACGATCACCTGGGCGCCCCAGTACGACATCTGACCCCAGGGCAGCAGGTAGCCCATGAAGGCCTCGGCCATCAGCACCAGGAAGATGGCGCAGCCGAAGATCCAGACCAGTTCGCGCGGCTTGCGGTACGAACCGTACAGAAGACCGCGGAACATGTGCAGATAGACGACGACGAAGAAGGCCGACGCACCCGTGGAGTGCATGTAGCGGATCAGCCAGCCCCAGGGCACATCGCGCATGATGTACTCCACCGAGGCGAACGCCTTTTCGGCGTCCGGCTTGTAGTGCATCACCAGGAAGATGCCGGTGACGATCTGGATCACCAGCACCAGCAGCGCCAGCGAGCCGAAGATGTACCAGAAGTTGAAATTCTTCGGAGCGTAGTACTCCGACATGTGCACGCGATAGGCGTCGAAAGCCGTGGGAAAACGGTTCTCGAACCAGTTCGTGAGCTTGGCGCCGGCGGGCGCATTCGGATCGATGTCCTTGAATTCGTGGGCCATTGTTCTTGTCTCCCTCAAGCCTTGTCTTCACCGATGAGGAGCTTGGTCTCCGACAGGTACATGTGCGGTGGCACCTGCAGGTTGTCGGGGGCCGGCTTGTTCTTGAAGACACGGCCAGCCATGTCAAAGGTCGAGCCATGGCAGGGGCACAGGAAGCCGCCCTTCCAGTCGCTGGGCAGCGAGGGCTGGGCGCCCGGCTGGAACTTGTCGGAAGGCGAGCAGCCCAGATGCGTGCAGATGCCGACGACGACCAGCACTTCGGGCTTGATCGAGCGGGCCTCGTTCATCGCATAGGGCGGCGTGAACTCTTCAGGGTGGCGCTTGGATTGGGGATCGGCCAACTGGCTGTCCAGTTCGGGCAGCTCCTTGATCTGGTCAGGCGTGCGCTTGATGATCCAGACGGGCTTGCCGCGCCACTCGACCGTGAGCTTCTCGCCGTCCTTGAGGGCGGAGATATCGACCTCCACTGCAGCCCCGGCGGCTTTGGCCTTCTCGGATGGCTGGAAGGTGCTCACGAACGGGACGGCTGTCGCCACGCCGCCCACCGCACCAGCGCACGCCGACGTGATGATCCACGTCCGCTTGCTGGAGTCGATTGGAGTGTCACTCATGGGGTTCCTCGAACTACGTCGCTTGAGTTGGGGTCAACAATAAATTGTAGCGGGGCGAGTATGGTTATTCCATGCTGCTTGTGCCGTTGACAGGCTCCAAAGCCGCGCAATACTGCGCTATCTCAAACTCTTTCCAGATGGAGCCAGCCATGGGCATGATGCAGGAATTTCGTGAGTTCGCAGTTAAGGGAAACGTGGTAGATCTCGCCGTGGGCGTCATCATTGGTGGAGCGTTTGGCAAAATCGTTGATTCCGTGGTAAACGACCTGATCATGCCGGTCGTGGGCCTGGTTTTCGGCAAGCTGGACTTCTCCAATCTGTTCGTCGTGCTGGGCAGCGTACCCCCCGGAACGGCGATGACGCTCGATGCGCTCAAGAAGGCCGGCGTCCCCGTATTTGCCTATGGAAACTTCATCACGGTGGCAGTGAACTTCATCATCCTGGCCTTCATCATTTTCATGATGGTCAAGCAGATCAACCGCCTGCGCCGCGAGGCACCGGCAGCCCCCGCTCCCGCGCCCGTCACCCCCGAAGACATCGTGCTGCTGCGCGAGATTCGCGACAGCCTCAAGCGCTGAAATCCGTGTTTTGACGCAAATCAAAACGCCCGTGGCATGGTTGCCACGGGCGTTTTCCATTACTGCGAATTCCCGATGCTTGGGCTAGCCATTCAAGCCGCCAATTTGCGCGCCATTCGCACGGCCTCAATCAGGCTTCCGGCCTCTGCAACACCCTGCCCCGCAATATCGAAAGCCGTGCCGTGGTCCGGACTGGTGCGTACCAGCGGCAGCCCCAATGTGACATTCACGCCTTTTTCCACGCCCAGGTACTTCACGGGAATCAGTCCCTGGTCGTGGTACATGGCCAGCACCGCGTCGAACTCGCCGGGATGGCCAGGAGCATTGCGGGCGCGCATGAACACCGTATCGGGCGCAAAAGGTCCATGGGCGTCCAGGCCCTCGGCGCGCGCCTGGGCGATGGCCGGGGCAATGATCTCCACCTCCTCGCTGCCGAACAGGCCGCCCTCGCCCGCATGCGGGTTCAGCCCTGCCACGCCGATCCGCGGCGGGCGGCCCAGGCTGCGCGACAGGGCCTCATGCGTGATGCGCAAGGTCTGCAGCAGGTTGTCCTTCGTTACCGCATCGATCGCCTTGCGCAGCGAGGTATGGATGCTGACCAGCACCGTGCACAGCTCATCGTTGGCCAGCATCATGCGCACCGGCATGTGCGACAGCTCCACGCCCGCGTGCCGGGCCGCCTCGAATTGCAGCAATTCCGTGTGGCCGGGGAAGTCCACGCCTGCGGCATGCAGCGCCTCCTTGTGCAGCGGCGCCGTCACCAGAGCCGCAATCTCGCCGCGCAAGGCAGCCCGCGCAGCCCAGACCACGCAGCGCGCGGCCACGTCACCCGCGCTGGCGCTCACCTGCCCCCAGGGCGCAGGACCGGGCAGCCCGGGCAGCTCCAGCAAAGGGATGCAATGGGGCGGCACCTGCCACAGTTGCCCAGCCGACTCGATGACGGCCACGGGCATGGGAATGGCGTTGTCGCCATCGCGCGCACGCGCCGCCACGGCGGCTGCCCGGCGCAGCGTCTGCAACTCGCCGACGACGAAGCAGCCGCGCATCTGCTCGGGCGCGTCCATGAACGCCTTGGCAATGGTCTCGGGCCCCACCCCGGCAGAGTCGCCCTGGGTGATGGCCATCAAGGCCGTGGACTGTGTGGAATCAGGCATTTTCAGTATCCGGATCAGGCAAGCCGGGCATTCGCGCCGCGCTTGCAGCAAAAGGCCTCGCCCCCTGGGCGGGCCAATAGTGGGCCACTAACAGGCCAGCATCAGGCCGGATTGTCGATCTCGATGAAACGGTGCTCCAGCCCCAGCTCCAATGCCACCTGGCCCACCAGGGCCGGCGCGCCGTAGCGCTCCGTGGCATGGTGGCCTGCCGCCAGGAAGGCCACGCCCGTTTCCCGGGCCAGATGCGCCTGCGGCTCGGAAATCTCGCCCGTGATGAAGGCATCGGCCCCAGCGGCAATCGCGGCCTCGAAGAAACCTTGCGCGCCGCCCGTGCACCAGGCAATGCGGCGAATGGGGTGATTGGGGCGCAGGCGCTCTCCCCCCACGCAGACAGGCGTGCGCCCCAGCGCCTGCCCCACATGCCTGCCCAACGCAGCCGCATCGGCAAAATCCGCTGCCGCCATCCAGCCCAGGTTCTGCTCGCCAAACGTGGCCTGGCCCTCAAGCCCTAGCTGCACGCCCAACTGCGCGTTGTTGCCCCATTGCGGATGGGCATCCAGCGGCAGATGGTAGGCAAAGAGATTGATGTCGTGGGCCAGCAGCAGGCGGATGCGCTCCTTGAGCCAGCCCGTGATGCGGCCATCCATGCCGCGCCAGAACAGGCCGTGGTGCACGAAGATGGCATCGGCCTGCGCCTCGATGGCCGCCTCGATCAGCGCGCGGCTGGCCGTCACCCCGCTGACGATGCGGCGGATCTCGCCGCGCCCCTGCACCTGCAGGCCGTTGGGACCATAGTCCTTGAAGCGCTCGGGCTGCAGCAAACCGTCGAAGTGGGCCAGGAGTTCTTGTCGCGTGGTGCTCATGAAAGGATTGTCAGCGATCCATGCGGCGCCCAGGAAAAAGGGCAGCCATGCTGCCCTCATTCCACTGCCAAGCTCAGCCGCGCCTGGGTTGCCAACCACGGCAGGCCAGGGGCCAGAAGCCGATGGCCGCGCCCAGGATGCCCATGGCCGCCACATAGTGCGCAGGCGCCATCACATCAACCTGCTGCCACACGGACACCAGCATGGGCGTCATGCCGCCGAACACCGCATAGGCCATGTTGTATGCAAAGGACAGGCCCGTGAAACGCACCTCGGCCGGGAAAGCGCGCACGCCCACCACCGGCAGCAGCGCAATGCTGCCCACGAAAAAGCCCACCAGCGCATAGCTCCACACCAGCGAGGACGCCGTGCCCGGCAGGTTCAGATAGAACGCATAGGCCGTCACCGTCATGCCCAGCCAGCCCGTGACCATGGCCACACGCGTGCCCATCCGGTCGGACAGCCAGCCCCAGAACACGCAGCCCAGCGTCAGCGTCACCGTGGCCACGGCATTGGCCTTCATGGCCAGGGCCGCGTCGATGTGGAAGACCTTTTGCAGATAGGCCGGAGTGAACAGCACCACCACCACGATGGCCGTGGACAGCACCCAGGTCATCAGCGCCACCAGCACGCAGGCCTGGCGGTGGTCGCGCACGATGGTCTTGAGCGGCAGTTCGCGGTCGGCCTGCTTGCGCGCCATCAGCTCCTGGAAGATGGGTGTCTCGTGCAGGAACTTGCGCAGGTAGACCGACACCAGGCCGAACACGCCGCCCAGGATGAAGGGCATGCGCCAGGCCCAGTCGTGGATCTCCTCGGCGCTGTAGGTGCTGTTGAGCCAGACACCGATGATGGAGCCCAGGAAAATGCCGCCCGTGATGCCCGAAGTCAGCGAGCCGATGGCAAAGCCGTAGTGGCGCGCCGGCGCATGCTCGGCCACGAAGACCCAGGCGCCCGGCATCTCGCCACCAATGGCCGCGCCCTGCAGCACGCGCATGGCCAGCAGCAAAATCGGCGCGGCAATGCCGATGGAGGCATAGGTGGGCAGCAGGCCGATCACCAGCGTGGGCACGGCCATCAGGAAGATGGACAGCGTGAACATCTTCTTGCGGCCCAGGATGTCGCCAAAGTGCGCAATCAGAATGCCGCCGATGGGCCGGGCCAGGTAGCCCGCCGCAAAAATGCCCAGCGTCTGCAGCTGGCGCAGCCAGTCCGGCATCTCGGCCGGGAAGAACAGCTTGCCGATGACATTGGCGAAGAAAACGAAAACGACGAAGTCGTAGAACTCCAGGGTGCCGCCCAGGGCCGACAGGCCCAGGGTCTTGTAGTCCTGTCGGTTGAGAGGACGAGCGGTCGCAACAGCGGGGGCCATGCCCGGCTGCGCTTGGTCAAGCGTAGTCATGGTTTTTTTCCAGGGATCGAACAGCAGGACGGCGCGGTGGATGCCACGGCAACGGATGAGCGTGCAGCGGCAGATCGTTCTGCAAGACTTCGGGATCGGAGGACTTGGCTCTCTCTTGGGGCCGGCTTGTGGGCCGGCGCAACAGCGAACGCGGCATGGCGCAGTCGTCGGGGGATTCTAGGGTTTGTACTGTAGCTGCGTGGGGAGCGCGGCTTTGGCGCCGTTGAGCGCAACATCACGGCGGACCGTCTACCCGCTCTGGCATACGGATCATGGAAGGGCAGGCGTGCTGGCAGGCGAGAAAACGCCCTTCAACAGTGCAGCGCTTGCATCGCGCCAGCCAGATGGAATTGATCGTTCATAGCCCTTGCGGCGTCTGTTGCGAGTCGCAGGCAAGGAGCCTTTGAATCGGCCCTGGATCGGCTTCCTTCACACGCCCTCCAGACTCTGCCCGCGAAAAGGCATGACGGTCAGACCAATCCTATTTTTGCGGACATGAACAGGCTGCTGCGTGAGCATCTGGTTCGCTGATCACCGCCGCTCGCCGACGCAGGTATTCCCGATGAAGGGTCACGGCCGTCAATTTCACTCTTCAAGAAGTCCAGCCCAGCCGATTCCGGCGGAACGCAAAAGCCATGGCCCGCATATTGCAAAAAAACGACAACCAACAAATACCAAGAATGGGTATGCGGACTGTACTTCATCCATACTCGCGTTCCGGTTGGTTCAACACACAGAGGTCGTGCGGTGAGTGAATTGTTCAAAGTGAAGCGCATAGCCCGTCAAGCTGGCGCTAGATTTCTTTTGATGCTCGCAATGCTGGCGAGCAGCAGTCAATCTATAGCCCAAAGCCTCACAGAAATCACTGGCCGCATTGAAAGCAATATCACACTGCGCGCCGCACAGTCGCCTTATACATTCCAAGGTGCCGTCGTGCTGGGCAATGACGCAACCATGAGCGTCGAGCCCGGCGTGACGATTCGCATGGCACGGAATGCCAGCTTTACTCTTCAAAAAGGTGCCTTCAACGCTGTTGGCACTTCAACCCAGCCGATCGTGATCACCTCTGCCGAAAGCACTCCGGCTGCTGGGGATTGGGGGACATGGCGCTTTACTGCTGGCACCAACAATTCGCTGACACGGTTGGCCTATGTACATTTTGAATATGGTAAGGGTATCGCCATCGAGGCTTCGTCTCCACAAATATCCAATACGATCATTCATCATCACAACGCGCCTGCAGTGATAATGGATCTGGAGTCTTCTCCCGTGGGAAACGGCAACTCGGCTTACGGAAATCTTCTGAATGCGATCGTTGTGCCATCTGGCCATATCCGAAATTCAATAACTTGGGGTTTGCTGGGCATTCCCTATCTCGTACAACAGGGCTTGATTCATGTTGGTCAAGAGGCTCTTACCATTAAGCCCACCAGTCTCAAACTCAATCCTGGTACTGAAAGCTCTCTTCAGATATCAATCGATGCAGCGGCGCCTTCTGGCGGCATGACTCTGGACGCAGGTAGCAGCAATCCTTCAGTTGCCTCAATAAGCACAAGCATCTTCATTCCAGAGGGGCAACGTAGCGCTGATTTCAAAGTTCAAGCCAACAATCTTGGCATCGCAAAGATCACCGTCAGTCATGCCAGTCTGGGCATTGCGGAGGCTCAGATTGAAGTGCGAGATATGCCTTTGCTAAGTTTGACGCCTTCGAGTGCTGTGCTGAATCAAGGCATTCGCACTTCCATGACTGTGTGTCTGCCGGATCCGGAAGCTCGCGATGTGCCCGTTCAGCTGACAGTGGTAAATCCTTCAATACTGAATGTCTCTGCATCGGTTGTCGTGCAGGCTGGACAGCAATGTGCGAGTTTTGATGTGACCGGTCTGGCTGCAGGTGCGACCCGCTTGACTGCTCAGGCCGAGGACTTTTCCTCTGTACTCGCAAACCTCGTCGTGCGTGGCGAGACGACAGTATCCGTGTCAACGGATAAGCGCCTTCTGGTTTCTGCGGCACGGGGAGAGAGCTATTTCAGCCAGCTTTCCGGCCAAGTCGTTTCGTCTTCATCCTCATCTGTTGTCTGGATGCTTGCTGCAGGAACACTGCCGGAAGGGCTGACGCTGAATGCGCAAGGCCTCATCAGCGGTGTGAGTACCGCTGCCAATGGGTACTACAAGTTCGCGGTTCAGGCTTTTGATCCCGACAGCAATGTATTGGAGTCATTTGACGTCGAAATGGGGGTTGGTGCAGTCGTACTGCTGATGCATTTTGACGGCGAGAATTCTGGAACCACCTTTTTCGAAGAGACGGGGAAAAATGTATCCAGAAGCGGTACGGTGCTCACGATGGGGGATGTGAAAAAAGTAGGCAATGCGAGCGTGCGCTTTAATGGCAGCGGATCGATGTTGCATATTCCATATTCGGAAGACATGAATCTCTCCAGTTCAGACTTCACCATTGAGTTTTGGCTGTATTTGCGAACCTGGAGTGGAACGTCGCTGTACGGGACGGTGCTTTCCAAAAGAACCAGCGGAGTCGATCATGACTACAGCATCATCAACAACGATGCAGAAATTGGTTTTCAATATGCCAGCCCAACGGCAGGCAACGCCTGGTTTAGCATGGGGCTGCATGATGTGGCACAGAATCAATGGGCTCACTTTGCAGTGTCACGCCTAGGCAATCAGCTCTACGGCTACCGCAATGGAGTAGAGATGAACCGAGTGACACTTTCACGTAATTTGAACAACTCAGCCCTCACTACACAGTTTGGCCAAAGTCTTGGGTATGGTGATTCGTACCTCAACGCCAATGTGGATGAATTGCGCATCACTAAGGGAGTGGCTCGCTACATCGGTGGATTCACCCCTCCCACTCGGGCGTCGGATTTTCCGCGATGAGATTTATCGCTGGCATTTTCCACATATTAGGTCACTTCAAAACTGGAGTTGAGCGACTTTCCATTTTTTGATCCAACCTCTTTTTGACGAATTCGCTTAGGGTCAGGTGGCCAAGCAAACCGTGCGGGCGATGATGGTTATAGTCATGCTGCAAGCCTTCAATTTATCCTGCGCATCCTGCATCGTAATGAGTCCCCGTCTCTTAATTGAAATACTGTCCGTAAACCACAGGTTCATCCGAGTGCGGTTGCCGCTGCGCTCAAGCGTGTGCCCAAAGCTCTCGTTCAAGGCCTACCAGGATGAACGACCCGTTGCATCGCTGGCAACCTAGGGCGTGCTCAGGTGGTCGTTGTGCAGGTAGCCGGGATCGCCCGGGCGGGTGAAGGCGCTGGGGCTGGTGTAGTCATGGTTTTTTCCAGGGATCGAACAGCAGGACGGCGCGGTGGATGCCACGGCAACGGATGGGCGTGCGGCGGCAGATCGTTCTGCAAGACTTCGGGATCGGAGGACTTGGCTCTCTCTTGGGGCCGGCTTGTGAGCCGGCGCAACAGCGAACGCGGCGTGGCGCAGTCGTCGGGGGATTCTAGGGTTTGTACTGTAGCTGTGTGGGGAGCGCGGCTTTGGGGACGGGCAAAGCGGGCGCGCAGCATGTCATCGTCACCCGGCGGCACAGCA
>NZ_JBICKW010000056.1:0-21659 GCF_043104645.1 Delftia sp. WSY_12 | reverse complement strand
GCATTTCTTTGCCTACTTTCTTGCTGCGCCGCAAGAAAGTAGGTCGGCCGCCGGGCCGAGACCCGGCCTCGAAAAACCACCTTCCGGCAGGGTCCAAAAACGAACCCGCAACAAACCTACAACGGCTCCGGCGCCCGCCCCACCGTATCTGGGGCCAGTGCATGCATCTCCGAGAGCAACTGCACCAGCCCTCTAGCCGACGCCTGCACCATGGCTGCACCACGCTCGGCCGCAGCCCCGGCTGCATTGCCAACGGCGCCGCAAACGTTGTAATCCTCGATGGCCCAGCCCATCTTGGCGCTTCGCCCATTGCCCAGCAAGGCATGCCGCTGCGCCCGATCCTGCGAAGTGGAATGAAAGTCCCGCGCATGCTCCATGCGCACGGTCTCCGGCGCCAGGTGCAGCATCATCGACGTCTCCACCTCGCCGCCATGGATGCCGAAGCGGTGCTCATGCGCGCTGAACTGCGCATTGGCCGCATCGTCCACCAGGCCGAACCAGCTGCTGCTGTAGACCAGCAGGCCGTGGCGCATGCGCAGCTCGCGCGCCACGATGTCCATCACGCTGACCTGGCCGCCATGGCCGTTGAGCAGCAGCAGCCGGCGCACGCCGGCCCGCGCCACGCAGGCGCCCAGTTCGGTCCACAGCGCGATCACCGTGGCGGGCGACAGCGTCAGCGTGCCGGCAAACGATTGGTGCTCCACGCTGAAGCCGATGTTCTGCGGAGGAAGAAAGAGCACGGGCAGGTCGGCCGGCAGCAGCGGCAGGACCGCATCGATCACGCCCTGCAGCAGGCGGGCATCGACGGACAGCGGCAGGTGCGGCCCATGCTGCTCCACGGCGGCCACGGGCAGCACCGCCACGGTTTCCGCGGCAAGCCCCGCCTGGGCCAGCGCGAAATCGCGCGCCGATACTTCGGCCCACCAGCGCGATGGCCAGGTACCGAGGGACGTGTGTGGAGGCGGGGAGCTTGACATGGCCATGATCTTAGCCCCCGCCCTGCGTCTCATTCGACCTTGAAGTTGGATTCCCTGACGATGCGCTTCCAGCGCTCGTTGTCGGATTCGATCAGCCGCGCGAACTCCTCGGGCGTGCCCCGGCGCGGCACATAGCTGTAGCTGCGCAGCTTGGCCAGCACGTCGGGCATCTGCATGACCTTGTCCATCTGCTGCGCGAGCTGGGCCACGATGTCGCGGGGCGTGCCCTTGGGCGCGAGCAGGCCCGACCAGGAGCTGAAGCCCATGCCGTCCACGCCGGCCTCCTTGATGGTGGGCACCTGGGGAAAGACTTCGGCGCGCTGGGGCAGCAGCACGGCCAGGGCCTTGACCCTGCCCGTGCGGATCATCTCCACCGAGGTGAAGGAGTCGAACGAGAAATCCACCTCGCCCGCCACCACGGCCTGCATCTGCGGCGCCGTGCCCTTGTACTGGGCGTTGACGATGCCCGGCGCGCCAATCACCTTCTTGAACTGCTCGGTGATCAGCGAAATCATGCTGCTGCCCGAGGACACGCTCAGCGGCTTGCCCTGTTTGGCCATGTCAACCAGCTCCTGCAGGCTGTTCACGGGCAGGTCCTTGCGCGCAATGAGGACGAAGCCCACGTCGCACAGATGGCTGATGGGCTCGAAGCTGGCCAGCGCCTCGTAGCTGGTCTTGTAGAGCACCGGGCTCAGGGTCTGCGCGCCCGCCGTGTTCATCAGCAGGGTGTAGCCGTCGGGCGTGGCGCGCGCGGCCAGTTCCGTGCCGATGACGCCGTTGGCACCGCCCTTGTTGTCCACCACGAAGGACTGGCCGGTCAGCTCCCCGAGCTTTTGCATGGCCAGCCGCGCCACCACGTCGGTGGTGCCACCGGCGGGAAAGGGCACGATCACGCGCACGGACTTGTCGGGATAGGCAGCGGCCGCGCGCGCGTGCTGCGGCAGCCCCCAGGCGGCGGCCGCTGCCGCGCCGGCGGCCAGGAATTGGCGGCGAGATGTCTCCTGCATGGCTTGTCTCCTTGTGTTGCTCTATCCCGGATGGGTGGCCGGCCCATGATGGGCAACGGACCTATCGCCTGTCCAATACCAAGCGCCTATGCAACGATATCTTTTGCCAATCGTCTTGCAACAACGCACAGAGGATTCCATGGCGCATGGCCGCTACCATCGCCGCCTGTAGCCAGGGGAACCAAAGATCCCGCCCCGGGCTCCCATAGTCCGCCATGCCACTCCAAACGCCTCCTCGCCACACCGCACTCCAGCGCCTCGCCTTCTGGCTTCTTGCCTTCCTTCTGGCCGCCTCCAGCCTGCTGGCCTTCCAGGCCGGCGCGCAGATCCGCCTGAAAACCGGCAGCGGGGCGGCAGCGACCGTGGACACGCCGCGCGTGCGCGCCGAACTCGTGGCCCAGGCGCCCGAAGGCGTACAGCCTGGCCAGACACTGTGGCTGGGCCTGCTGATCACCCACCAGCCCGAATGGCATACCTACTGGAAGAACGCCGGTGACTCCGGCCTGGCCACCGAGCTGAACTGGCAGCTGCCTGCGGGCCTGACGGCGGGCGAGATCCAGTGGCCCGTGCCCGAGGCGCTGCGCGTGGGCCCGCTGCTCAACTACGGCTATGAGGGCCAGGTGCTGCTGCCCGTGCCCGTGCAGGTGGCCGCCGACTTCAAGCCGCCCGCGTCCGGCATGCTGGACCTGCGCCTGCACGCGAACTGGCTGGTCTGCCGCGTGGAGTGCATTCCCGAGGAAGGCGATTTCCAGCTGCAGCTGCCCGTGCAGGGCAGCACGGCAGGCCAGGGTCAGGCCTTCACCCAGGCCTGGGCGCTCAAGCCCCAGGCACTGTCTGCGCCAGCCCAGGCCAAGGTGGTGCCGGCCAGCCAGCCAGCAGCAGAAGGCAGGACGCCCGACGAGCGCGTGCAGCTGCGCATCGAGGGCCTGCCGGAATCCCTGCAGGGCCGCACGCTGGACTTCTATCCCGAATCTTCCGACACCTTCCACCACGCGGCAGAACTGGGCAAGGACTGGCAGCAGCGCTGGGACGGCGCGGCCTGGGTGGCCGAGCTGCCCCTGTCCGACATGCGCGGCGACACTCCGGCCAAGCTGCCCGTGGTTCTGGCCCTGCCACCCGCCGAGCGCGCCGCAGCGCTGGAGCAGGGCCAGCCCGTGGCTTGGCGCGCCGAGGCCTCGGTCGAGGGCCGCTGGACGGCCGCCGCCATGGCCAGCGTTTCCCCCGCACTGGCCGCCGCCCTGGCGGCCAACCAGGCCGCTGCGCCTGCTGCCAGCGCCACCAGCCTGTGGATGGCCCTGCTCGGTGGTCTGGTGGGTGGACTGATCCTCAACCTCATGCCCTGCGTCTTCCCGGTGCTGGCCATCAAGATCCTGGGCTTTGCACGCCATGGACAGGACCGCCGCGCCCAGCGCCTGGGCGGGCTGGCCTATACGGCCGGCGTGGTGCTGTCCTTCCTGGCCCTGGGCGGGCTGCTGCTGGCGCTGCGCGCGGCAGGCGAGCAGCTGGGCTGGGGGTTTCAGCTGCAGTCGCCGGCCATCGTGGCCCTGCTGGCAGCCCTGTTCACGCTGCTGGGCCTGAACCTGGCAGGCCTGTTCGAGTTCGGCTCCATGCTGCCCGGGCGTTGGGCTGCGGCGCATGCGCGCCACCCGGTGGCCGATGCCTTTCTGTCCGGCGTGCTGGCCGTGGCCATTGCCTCGCCCTGCACGGCGCCGTTCATGGGCGCCTCGCTGGGCTTTGCCATCGACATGCCGGCCCTGCAGGCGCTGACGGTGTTCGCCGCCCTGGGCCTGGGCATGGCCCTGCCCTATCTGCTGGCCAGCTTCGTTCCCGCCGTAGTGCGCTGGCTGCCACGCCCTGGCGCCTGGATGGACACTTTCCGCCGTGCCATGGCCTTTCCCATGTTCGCCACCGTGGTCTGGCTGGTCTGGGTGCTGGGGCACCAGAGCGGCATCGACGCCGCCACTGCGCTGCTGGCCCTGCTGCTGGCCTTCAGCGCCCTGGTCTGGACGCTGACGCTCAAGGGCCGCACGCGCGCCGTGCTGGCCACGCTGGCCGTGGTGCTGGGGGGCGCGCTGCTGGCCACCACCGCACCGCTGATCGCCACACCTGCCCAGGCGGAGGGCACGGGCATGGCGTCCGCTGCACGCCAGCGCTGGCAGCCCTGGTCGGCCGCCCGCGTGGCCGAGCTGCAGGCGGCGGGCAAGCCCGTGTTCGTGGACTACACGGCCGCCTGGTGCGTGACCTGCCAGGTCAACAAGCGCACCACGCTCAACCATGAGGAGGTGCTGGCCGCCTTCGACAAGCACGGCGTGACCCTGCTGCGCGCCGACTGGACGCGGCGCGACCCGGCCATCACCGCCGCGCTGCAGCAGCTGGGCCGCAGCGGCGTGCCCGTCTATGTGCTGCATGCGCCGGGCAAGCCGCCGGTGGTGCTCAGCGAACTGCTGTCCAAGGGCGAGGTGCTGGGGGCGTTGGCCGCGCTTTGACGGCACGCCCTCCTGGGACAAACCCCGATTTTGGGTAGGTCCCAGGCCTACATTTGTTGCAGCGCACGCCGTCCTAGACTGGATGCATCCGGGGAATACCGCAATCCGAACGCTAGGCGCCGCGGCTGCCGCCCGACTCCGGAGACCCGCCCGCGCGGCAACTGCCCGCCCTGCACGACACAGGAGGTGGGCCATGCATGCACTGATCACCCATTCGCACCCTTCGGGGGTGCACCATCGTTCACGCGGCAAGGGATTGCTGCTGGCGCTGGGGCTTGCCAGCCTGGCCGTGGCGGGGATCGTCCTGCCCTTTGTCTGGGACCTGCTGGGCTTCGTCAACGGATTGCCCAAGATGGGATGGCTGCAGTCCATCCTGGCGGTCTCGCCGGTGTTCAGCTGGCTGATGATGTTCGCCTGGGGCCTGGCCGTTCCCGTGGCGCTGATCTATGCGCTGTACCACCCGCAGACCCATCCCTGGGGCAATGCCGCCATGGTGGCGGGCGCCATGTTCATCGCCGTCACCTGGTACGTGCACATGCCCGCAGCATCGCAATGCACGGCAATGTATCCGCAGACCAGCATGGCCTGCTCGGTGCTGCAATGGGGCTTCAGCATGAGCCTGGGCGTGGCAACGGCGGCCTATGTGTTCCTGGTCTTCATGATTGCGCTGTCCTCGCTGGGGCTGCTGGCCGAATGCGTTGCGCGCAATGAGCCGCCCAGGCCCTGAATCCGCAGGGTCTTGCGCAAGAGTCCCGGTGGCCGATTTTTTGCCGCCGGGCCGCCCCAAGGCAAAAAGCGGCCCCCTCGGGGGGCAGCGGACCTTGCGCAGTAAAGGGAGTGGGGGCTTCTTTTATAATGGCCGCTGGGTGTCCAGACCGCATGGGGCGGCAGGACAGGTGTTGATAGCGCAGGTCGGGCCGCCTGCGCACTGGGGCCGCAAGGCCCCTTTGCTGCTTTGCACATGAACACCTACACGACCCCGCGGCCGTCCGGCCCGCGCACGCCCCTTTTCCTGTCTTTTGCCGATCGCGTCGGCGCCTTCCTGTCCCGCTGGTCCCATGCCGAGGCCGCGAGCGGCATCGTGCTGCTGCTGGCAGCGGCCGCCGCCCTGCTCTGGGCGAACTCCGGCTGGGCCGGCTCCTATGAGGCGCTGTGGCACACGCCGCTGAGCCTGGGCCTGGGCCCGTGGCAGCTGTCGCAATCCCTGCATTTCTGGGTCAACGATGCGCTGATGAGCGTGTTCTTTCTCGTGGTCGGCATGGAGATACGCCGCGAGATGCATTCCGGCGCACTGGCCCAGCCGCGCCAGGCGCTGCTGCCCGTGATGGCCGCGCTGGGCGGCGTGGTGGCGCCGGCCCTGATCTTCCTGGCCTTCAACGCCGCGCCGCCGCTGCGCAACGGCTGGGCCGTGCCCACGGCCACCGACATCGCCTTTGCCATGGGCGTGCTGGCCCTGCTGGGCCGGGGCCTGCCGCCCGCGCTGCGCGTGTTCCTGCTGGCGCTGGCCATCATCGACGACCTGGTGGCCGTGCTCATCATTGCGCTGTTCTATTCGGGCGGGCTGCAGTGGGACCAACTGCTGGTGGCCGCCGCCGGCCTGGCCGGCGTGTTCCTGCTGCAGTCGCTGGGCGTGCGCCGCGCCTGGGCCTATGTGCTGCCGGGCGCCGTGCTCTGGTGGGGCATCTGGCAGACCGGCGCCCATCCCACGCTGGCCGGCGTGGTGCTGGGCCTGGTGACGCCCGTGCACGCACTGGCAGGCCGCGAAAGCGCAGCGCCCGTGGAGCGCGTGCAGGCGGACCTGCATCCCTGGGTGGCCTTTGGCGTGATGCCGCTGTTTGCGCTGGCCAATGCCGGCGTGCCGCTGCAGGGCGCGGGCACCGCTGGCATTGATGTGGCGGGCACGTCGGCCGTGATGTGGGGCGTGGCCCTGGCCCTGGTACTGGGCAAGCCGCTGGGCGTGCTGCTCAGCTGCTGGCTGGCCGTGCGCCTGCGGATGTGCGCGCTGCCGCCAGGCATGGGCTGGGGCGACACGCTGCTGGCAGGCCTGCTGGCAGGCATTGGCTTCACCATGGCCATCTTCATCGCCACGCTGGCCTTTGACAGCGAGGCCCTGCTCAATGCCGCCAAGCTGGGGGTGCTGATGGCGTCGGCCACGGCCGCCGTGCTGGGCCTGGCCTGGGGCTTGGTGCTGCGCCGCCGCCATGCTGCGGCCGCGACAGTGCAGCCGGCCTGATCCGCATGCGCTGCGTACACTGCGGCGCATGAGTGATACAGCCACAGACTCCCGCCTGCGCGACATCCTCGTGCAGTGCCGCACCCTGGCCGTGGTCGGCCTGTCGCCGCAGCCCGACCGGCCCAGCCACCAGGCGTCGCAGTACATGCAGCGCCACGGCTACCGCATCGTTCCCGTGAACCCCGTGGTCGCACGCGAAGGCGGACGCATCCTGGGCGAGCCCGTCCATGCCAGCCTGGCCGACGCTGCGGCCGCGCTGGCTGCCCAGGGCCTGCGCATCGACATGGTCGATTGCTTCCGAAAGAGCGAGGACATCCCGCCGCTGGCCGCCGAGGCCGTTGCCATCGGCGCGCGCTGCCTGTGGCTGCAATTGGGCGTGGTCAACGACAAAGCCCTGGAACTGGCCCGCGCTGCAGGTCTTTGGACCGTGCAGGACCGCTGCGTGAAGATCGAGCACCAGCGCCTTCTGGCCGATGCCCCAGCCGCTGCCCGGTAGCTCAGGAATTGCCCATGAAAAAGGCCGCAGCCCCTGAAAGGCTGCGGCCTGCAATTGGCGTGGACCAAGGCCCGGTCAGTCCGGTGCAGGTTACCTGCCTCCGTCCGGGTGTCTGCTTCAGCCCACATCCAGCATCATGCACGGTCTTTGTGACAGCCCTGTGATGCACATCACGGTCCGGCTCACTGCACAAGAAGCCGGATCCGCCCTCTCTTTCCGAAAATCCCCCGATTCCCCCCCAAGCGCCGGGACGGCCTCAGCCGCGCCGCGTGAACAGGCGCATGTAGCGCGAAGGCAGGTCCTGCATGCGCATCATGATGGGCAGGTCGGCCGTGTTGAAGTCGCTGTCCCAGGCCGGCGCGCCCAGCACCTTGGCGCCCGTGCGCAGATAGCCCTGGATCAGCGCGGGCGGCTCCACGCTCATGCCGCTGGTGCTGACCGATGCCAGCTCCTCGGGTAGGGCCACGCGGGGACGCACCTGCAGCTCGGGCTCGGCCAGATGGGTCTGGCGCAGTTGCTGCCAGACGCGCGCCGGGCCTTCTCCGTGGGCCAGGCCCGGGTACTGCATGGGAATGCTGGCGCAGCCGACCATGGCGTCCAGCTGGTTGCGCTGCATGAATTCGGCCAGGGCGCCCCACAGCGCCAGGATCACGCCGCCCTGGCGGTGCGATGCGTGCACGCAGCTGCGGCCCAGCTCCACCATGCGCGGGCGCCAAGCGTGCAGCGGGGCGAGGTCGAATTCCTGGTCGGAGTACAGGCCCCCGGCGCGCAGCGCCTGGGTGGGGGTGAGCAGGCGGTAGGTGCCGATGACCACGCCCCGGTCGGCGTCGCAGACCATGAGGTGCTCGCAGAAGTCGTCGAAGGCATCGATGTCGTGCCCGGCCAGCGGCGTCTGCAGCACGGCGCCCATCTCGGCGGCGAACACCGCGTGGCGCAGGCGCTGCACCTGTCGCACTTCGTCAAGGTGCCGGGCCCAGCGCACGTCCAGCCGCAGCGGTTTGTCTGCGGCCTGGGGTGGCTGGAGAAGCGCGGAAAGCGGGGGCTTGGCGACGTCGATCGCCGCGTTGCGAAGGGTGTCAAGAACGTCCATATGCCCGCCTTCCTCGTCATGTTGGACGCAGTCGGTGACCTGCCTGTGCCACTCGGTTTGCCTGCGTGCCGCCATTGTGGAAAGCCGCCATGAAAGTCCCGCGACGGTTGCGTTACAGCAACATGTCACACCGCACTGCAATGGTGCGCTGCAGCAAATGCCTCTATGACAGGTGTTGCGCGCAAGTTGGTGCACGCCATCCCAGGGTTGGCATGTCGTCAAGAATGAAACAAATTGTGCGTTAATGACAGGGCCGCATGCCCGGCCATCGCGGCTTGCGGAGTCCTCAGTCTTCCCTTGCCGCGCCATGCTCCAGACCCTTCGCTCCAAGATTCTTGCCATCAGCACAGCCACCGTGGTCGGCGCCCTTGCCATCACGGGGGCCGCCACGTACCACATCGTCCGCGGCAGCACGTTCCAGACCATCGAACAGGACCTGGACGCCATCACCGCAGGCAACACCATGGCCATCGACCAGTGGGTGGCCTCCAAGGCGCGCGCCGTCAGCGCCGCCGCCGCCGTGATCGAGCATGGCGACCCGCAGGGCTTTGCCGCCCACATGGGCCAGGCCAGCGGCTTCCCCATCACCACGGTGGGCTGGCAGGACAAGACCTTCAAGTCCACCACCAGCACCCCGCCCGACTACGACCCCACGGCCCGCCCCTGGTACAAGAGCGCCGTGCAGGCCGGCAAGCTGACACTGACCAAGCCCTATGGCGACTCCACCACGGGCGTGCCCTATGTGGCCTTCGTGGCGCCCATGCTGCGCGGCGGCGCGCTGCAGGGCGTGATCAGCGGCGCCGTGCCGCTGGAGGGCGTGCGCGAGGTGGTCTCGGCCATCCGTCCCACGCCCGGCAGCCTGGGCTTTGTGGTCAGCCGTGACGGCCAGGTGCTGGCGCATGCCGATGCCAAGCTGCTGCTCAAGCCCACCTCCGACCTGTCCGAGCTGCTGACGCCGGCTGCGCTGACCGCGCTGGCCAGCGCCACGGCGCCGCTGGAAGTGAACCTGGGCGGCAGCGCCAAGCTGCTCAAGGCCCGCCCGGTGCAGGGCACGGACTGGCTGCTGGTGGTGGCGCTGGACAAGGCCGAGGCCACGACCGGACTGCAAAGCGTGCTCAAGACGCTGGCCATTGCCATCGTGCTGCTGGCCTGCCTGGCCACGGCCGTGGCGGCGGCGCTGACGGCCCAGTCCTTCCGGCGCCTGTCGCAGGTGCGCGACGCCATGGACAAGATCGGCTCGGGCGGCGGCGACCTGACGCAGCGCCTGCCGGTGTCGGGCAATGACGAAGTGGCGCAGATCGCCTCGTCCTTCAACGGCTTCGTCGAGCAGATCGGCACCGTGCTCAAGGATGTGCGCAACGGCGTGGAGTCCATGAAGACCGCCACCGACGAGATCAAGCTGGGCAACCTGGACCTGTCCAACCGCACCGAGTCCTCGGCCAGCAGCCTGCAGGAGACCTCGGCCTCGCTGTCGCAGCTGACGGCCAATGTGCGCCAGTCGGCCGAGGCGGCCGCCATGGCCACGCGCCTGGCCCAGTCGGCCAGCAGCTCGGCCACCAAGGGCGGCGACGTGGTGGGCAGCGCCGTGAGCACCATGGACGACATCTCCAAGGCCTCGTCCAAGATCGGCGAGATCATCGGCGTCATCGATGCCATCGCCTTCCAGACCAACATCCTGGCGCTCAATGCCGCCGTCGAGGCGGCCCGCGCCGGTGAGCAGGGCCGGGGCTTTGCCGTGGTGGCGGCAGAAGTGCGCAGCCTGGCCCACCGCAGTGCGGCGGCCGCCAAGGAGATCAAGACCCTGATCGACGCCTCCGGCGCCAGCGTGGCCATGGGCACGGACCGCGTGCGCGCGGCCGGCCAGACCATGGGCGAGATCGTGGACGGCATCCAGCGCGTCTCCCAGATCATTGTCGAGATCAACGGCGCCATGACCGAGCAGAGCGTGGGCATCGGCCAGATCAACCAGGCCGTGGCCGACATGGACCGCGCCACGCAGCAGAACGCCGCGCTGGTGGAAGAGTCCACCGCCGCATCGTCCGTGCTCAACGAGCAGGCCCACCACCTGTCGCGCACGGTGGCCGGCTTCACGCTGGAAGGGCGTGCGCCTGCCCGGGATCAGTTGCTGCTCACCAACTGAGCCGCAGCAAGCGACGGGCTCAGGCCTGGGCCGGCGCTCCCAGGCGCTGGGACAGGCTGCGCGCCTGGGCCTGCAGCAGCAGGGCCGGCCGGCCTTGCAGGTCCAGGTCCAGCGTGGCCGAAGGGCCGATGGCGGCAATGGCCAGCACCAGCTGGCCAAAGCCGTCGAACACCGGCACGGCCAGCGCGCTCACGCCTGACAGCAGCTGGTTCTCGACCCGGCTCAGGCGGCTGGCGCGGATGGCGGCCAGCTCCTGAGCGAAGGCCGGCTCCTCCAGGCTGTGGCCTTCCGCGTCCAGCAGGGGCGCAATGCGCCCGGGCTCGCCAAAGGCCGCAAAGATCTTGCCCGTGGCCGTGTGGCGCAGCGATGCGGGCGTGCCGTGGCGCATGGCCACGTAGACATGGGTGGGCCCCTCTTCCACGCGGATGATGGTCGGCCCCTGGCCGCTCCACATGGCAATCGACACCGTGCTGCCCACCTCCTGCGCCAGCGCGGGCAGCTCGGCAATCGCCAGGCGCACGGGATCGGCCTGCTGCAGGCTGATCAGCCCCATCTGTATGGCCAGCGGCCCCAGGCCGTAGTGGCCGCTGGCGCGGTCCTGCTCCATCAGGCCCAGCTTGCAGAAGCTCACCAGGTAGGGGTGGGCCTTGGCCGCCGTCATGCCGGCCTCGCGCGCCAGATCCTTCAGCGCCATGCGCCGGCCGGTGCGCGCCAGCGCCTTGAGCAGCTGGCCGCCGACCTCCACGCTCTGGATGCCGCGCGGGCCGCGCGCGGGCTCGTCATCGGCGCTGTCGGAGGGGAAGACGGGGTCGTTCGGGGAGGAGGCGGCATCGGACATGGCAGGCATTGTGAAGGCTGGAACCCGGAGTTTGCGGCTCCGAGGGTTTTTCACTATGTCAAATGAATTGTTCAATGTTGAATTTTTCCCTAGCATTCAGGCATTCGATAAAAACAAATGCATTTGTCCATCTCAAAAGCAGGATGCCCATGACCACCAAGACCTTTGCCTCAGCCGCCGACCTCGAAATCAAGCAGGTCAGCTTCGACAAGCTCTCCGAGCACGCCTACGCCTACACGGCCGAAGGCGACCCCAACACCGGCATCATCATTGGCGACGACGCCGTGATGGTGATCGACACCCAGGCCACGCCCGTCATGGCCCAGGACGTGATCCGCCGCATCCGCGAGGTCACCGACAAGCCCATCAAGTACGTGACGCTGTCGCACTACCACGCGGTGCGCGTGCTGGGCGCCTCGGCCTTCTTCGCGGAAGGCGCCGAGCACATCATTGCCAGCCAGGACACCTACGACCTGATCGTGGAACGCGGCGAGCAGGACAAGGCCAGCGAGATCGGCCGCTTCCCGCGCCTGTTCCAGAACGTGGAAAGCGTGCCCGAGGGCATGACCTGGCCCACCCTCACCTTCACCGGCAAGATGACGCTGTGGCTGGGCAAGCTCGAGGTGCAGATCCTGCAACTGGGCCGCGGCCACACCAAGGGCGACACCGTGGTCTGGCTGCCCCAGGACAAGGTGCTGTTCAGCGGCGACCTGGTGGAGTTCGGCGCCACGCCCTATGCGGGCGATGCCTACTTCCAGGACTGGCCGCACACGCTGGACGCCATCGCCGCCCTGCAGCCCGAAAAGCTCGTGCCCGGCCGGGGCGCCGCGCTGCAGACGCCGGCCGAGGTGCAGGCCGGCCTGGCCGGCACGCGCGACTTCATCAGCGACCTGTGGACCGAGGTCAAGGCCGGCGCCGACGCCCAGCAGGACCTGCGCAAGGTCTACGAGGCCGCCTTCGCCAAGCTGCAGCCCAAGTACGGCCAGTGGGTGATCTTCAACCACTGCATGCCCTTCGATGTGACCCGCGCCTATGACGAGGCATCGGGCCACGCCGACCCGCGCATCTGGACCGCCGAACGCGACCGCCAGATGTGGCTGGCGCTCGAAGGCTGATGCACGGCGGCGTCCGGGCCTGAACACCGGCACGCCCGCCCATCGCACCCGTCCGTGAACCGGCGCCCTGGCGCGCCGGCGGGGATGGCTGCGCCCTTTTTTCCACACTGCCCACGCCAGAGGACGAACACCATGTCCCACCCCGCCATCTCCCTGCAAGCGCTGCGCGGCAGCGGCGCAGACATACAGTCCATCCACATTCCCTACGAGCGCCATGCCGACCAGGACGCCGGTGCGGACACGCCCGCCCGGCATCCCGTGGTCATCGTCGGCGCCGGCCCCGTAGGCCTGTCGCTGGCCATCGACCTGGCCCAGCGCGGCCAGCGCGTGGTGCTGCTGGACAACGACTGCCGGCTGTCCACGGGCTCGCGCGCCATCTGCTTTTCCAAGCGCACTCTGGAGATCTGGGACCGCCTGGGCGTGGGCCAGCCCATGGTGGACAAGGGCGTGTCCTGGAACCTGGGCAAGGTCTTCTTCAAGGACCAGCCGCTGTACCGCTTCGACCTGCTGCCCGAGGACGGCCACGAGCGCCCGGCCTTCATCAACCTGCAGCAGTACTACGCCGAGGCCTACCTGGTCGAGCGCGCACTGCAGCTGCCGCTGATCGACCTGCGCTGGCACAGCAAGGTCACGGCACTGGAGCCGCAGGCCGAGGGTGCGCTGCTGACCGTGGAGACACCTGACGGCAGCTACCGCATCGATGCGCAATGGGTCCTGGCCTGCGACGGCTCGCGCTCGCCGCTGCGCGGCCTGCTGGGCCAGGAAAGCCATGGCCGCATCTTCCGCGACCGCTTCCTGATCGCCGACGTGAAGATGCACGCCGAATTCCCCACCGAGCGCTGGTTCTGGTTCGACCCGCCCTTCCACCCGGGCCAGAGCGTGCTGCTGCACCGCCAGCCCGACGATGTCTGGCGCATCGACTTCCAGCTGGGCTGGGACGCCGATCCCGAGGAAGAGAAAAAGCCCGAGAACATCATTCCCCGCATCCGCGCCCTGCTGGGCAAGGACGCGCCCTTCGAGCTGGAATGGGCCAGCGTCTACACCTTCGCCTGCCTGCGCATGGACCGATTCGTCCATGGCCGCGTGGTCTTCGCGGGCGACAGCGCCCACGGCGTCTCGCCGTTTGGCGCACGCGGCGCCAACAGCGGCGTGCAGGATGCCGAGAACCTGGCCTGGAAGCTGGACCGCGTGCTGCGCGGCCAGGCCGATGCCTCGCTGATCGCCACCTATGGCGCCGAGCGCGAATACGCGGCCGACGAGAACATCCGCAACTCCACGCGCGCCACCGACTTCATCACGCCCAAGAGCGAGATCAGCCGCCTGTTCCGCGACGCCGTGCTGGACCTGGCGCGCGACCATGAATTCGCGCGCCGCATCGTCAACAGCGGGCGGCTGTCCGTGCCGGCCACGCTGCATGGCTCGGCGCTCAACACGCCCGACACCGACACCTTCGACGGCACCCAATTGCCCGGCGCCGTGCTGGCCGATGCGCCCATGCGCCGGCCCGGCGTGGACGGCACGGCCTGGCTGCTGCGCGCACTGGGACCGGACTTCACGCTGCTGCACTTCGGCCCCACGCCGGCCTGGGCGCAGGCGCTGCCCGGCGTGCTCAACCTGTCCATCGCGGCCGAGGGCGAGGCCCATGCACCTGACGCCGACCTCATCGATGCGCGCGGCCTGGCGGCCAGACGCCTTGATGCACGCCCCGGCACCAGCTACCTGCTGCGGCCCGACCAGCATGTCTGCGCGCGCTGGCGCCGCCCCGACGAGGCCGGCGTGCGCGCCGCGCTGCAAAGAGCCTGCGGCGCCGCCGCCACTGCCTGAACCTCTTACGCCCCATCCACAGGAGACCGCCATGCTGCTGTCCACCCACCCCAACCTGCAGGCCTGCGACGATTTCTACGAAGCCCTGATCGCCACCCACCAGGGGCTCGACACCGCGCAAAGCCATGCCCTCAATGCCCGCCTCGTGCTGCTGCTGGCCAACCACATCGGCCACCAGGGCACCTTGCTGCATGCGCTCGAACTGGCCCGCGCCAGCGCAGGACTTGCCCCTGCCGGCGCGGACCCGGCCGAGCGCGGCGCCGTGACACCGGTCGCCCCGGTGCACGCGGCCGCCTGAAGCCGCGCGCCGCCGCCCGCGCGGCGGCCTGCCATCCCCACAAAGGCGCCCGCCTCACACCTTGGACATCTCACAAGGGCGCCGCATACAACATGGAGACAAGGATGCAACGCAAGCAGTTTCTGGCCGCACTGGCCTGCTCGGGCCTGGCCCTGGCCGCAGGGCCTGCCGCCCTGGCACAGGACAAGCCCCTGGAATGGGTCGTGGGCTATGCGGCCGGCGGCGGCTCGGACGTGGTCGCCCGCGTCATCGCCGAGGCCATGGGCCGCAACATGGAGCGGGTCATCGTCATCAACAACAAGCCCGGCGCAGGCACCAACATCGCGGCCGAGTACAGCGCCCGCTCGCGCGACCACGGCAACCTCATGTTCACGGCCGACTTCGCCACGCTGGCGGCCAACCCCTTCCTGTTCAGCAAGCTCAACTACAACGCCGAGCGCGACTTCAAGCCCGTGGGCATGCTGGTGCGCTTTCCCATGCTGCTGGTGGTCAACAACGAGGTGCCCGCCACCAACCTCGCCGAATTCCTGGCCTGGGCCAAACAGCAAAAGACCGGCGTGAGCTGGGGCTCGGCCGGACTGGGCAGCCCCCACCACCTGGTGGGCGAGCTGTTCCGGGAGCAGGCGGGCCTCACCAACATGACCCATGTGCCCTACCGCGGAGCGGCCCCTGCCGTGCAGGACGTGGTCGGCGGCCAGATTCCCGCCATGTGGGCCGACAGCGCCACCATCATTCCCTTCCTGAGCGAGAAAAAGCTCAAGGCCATCGGCGTGGCCAGCACTGCGCGCGTGGACGTGCTGCCCCAGGTCGCCACGCTGCAGGAGCAGGGTCTGAAAGGTTTCGAGGGCTATGCCTGGCAGGGCATCGTCGTGCCCACGGGCAGCTCGGCCGAGGTGGTCAAGAAGTTCAGCCAGTCGCTGCAGCAGGCCCTGGCCGACACCCGCACCAAGGCACGCCTGGCCGCCATGGGCGTGGAGCCCATGCCCGGCA
The DNA here is from genome assembly GCF_043104645.1 of Delftia sp. WSY_12. Taxonomy (NCBI): domain Bacteria; kingdom Pseudomonadati; phylum Pseudomonadota; class Betaproteobacteria; order Burkholderiales; family Comamonadaceae; genus Delftia; species Delftia sp. WSY_12. Next base: position 6,165 of record NZ_JBICKW010000056.1, on the reverse strand, counting down.
GCGCCGAGCAGATGGGCCAGTTCGTGCGCGCCGAGCGCGGCAAGTGGGGCCGGGTGATCGCGGCCAACAACATCAAGCTGGACTGAGCGCCACGCTGCAGACGCAAAAAGGCTGCCGGTCCGGCAGCCTTTTTCGTTGTGGCTGGGGGTTGCGTCTCAGGCCACCGCCGCCGCCTCCGCACTGCGCCCCATCCCCAGATAGGTATCGATGATGCGCCGGTCATGCAGCAGCTCCCTGGCCGCGCCGCTGAGCGCCACGGCGCCCATCTCCAGCACGTAGGCACGGTCGGCCACCTTGAGGGCGGCGCGCGCGTTCTGCTCGACCAGCAGCACCGAGACGCCGTGGTCGCGCAGGCCGGCCACGACCTGCAGCACCTCGCGCACGATCAGCGGCGCCAGGCCCAGCGAGGGCTCGTCCAGCAGCAGCAGGCGCGGGCGTGCCATCAGCGCGCGGCCGATGGCCAGCATCTGGCGCTCGCCGCCCGACAGGGTGGAGGCCATCTGCGGGCGCCGCTCCCTCAGGCGCGGAAAGATGGCGAAGACCTCGTCCATGCGCTGCGCCTGGTCGCGCAGGCCCCGGCGCCAGCGCGAGAAGCCGCCCAGCAGCAGGTTGTCCTCCACCGACATCTCGCCGAACAGCTCGCGCTTTTCGGGCACCAGGGCCACGCCGTTGGCCACCATGACCTCGACGCCGGGGCGTGCGATGCGCTTGCCGTCCAGATGGATCTCGCCGCGCGAGGGCAGCAGGCCCATGGCGGCCGACAGCAGCGTGGTCTTGCCCGCGCCGTTGGGGCCGATGACGGTGACGATCTCGCCGCTGCGCACATCCAGATCCACCTGGTGCACGGCCTCCACGGGACCGTAGGACACGCTCAGGCCCTTGAGCTGCAAAAGGGTGTCGCTCATGCCGTCTCTCCGGTTGCCTCGTCGTCGTCGCCGCCGCCCAGGTAGGCGTCCAGCACGCGCTGGTTGACCTGGATCTGGGCCGGCGTGCCTTCGGCGATCACGGTGCCGAACTCCAGCACCGTGATGCGGTCCGCAAGATTCATGACGAACTCCATGTCGTGCTCCACGACGAGAATGCCCAGCCCCTCGGCGCGCAGCTGGCGCAGCAGGTCGGCCAGGGCCTGTTTTTCCAGGTGGCGCAGGCCGGCGGCCGGCTCGTCCAGCAGCAGGGCCGCAGGCTGTCCGGCCAGGGCGCGTGCGATCTCCACGATGCGCTGCTGGCCCAGGGCCAGCGAGGCGGCCGGCACATCGGCGAAGGCGCCCAGGCCGCAGCGCTCGATCTGGCGGCGCGCCTCGGCCAGCACCGAGGCCTCCTCGGCCCGGTCCAGGCGCAGCATGGAGGCCAGCCAACCCCGGTGCGCACGCCGGTGCGCGCCCACGGCCACGTTCTCCAGCACGCTGCGCTGGCCCAGCAGGCGCACATGCTGGAAGGTGCGGCCCAGGCCCAGGGCGGCAAAGCGGCGCGAGGGCGCATCGTTCATGGCCTGGTCCATGAAGCGCACCTGGCCCTCGGTGGGCGAGTCCACGCCCGAGATCATGTTGAAGAAAGTGCTCTTGCCCGCGCCGTTGGGGCCGATCAGCGCATGCACCTCGCCGGCCCTGAGCGTCATGGCCACATCGTTGTTGGCCACCAGGCCGCCAAAGCGCTTGGTCACATGCTCGGCCGCCAGCAGCACCTGGCCCGCCGCGGGCAGCGCGCGCTGCGCCAGCGGCGCAGCGTCCGCCAGCTTGAGATCAGACACGGGCCGGCGCACCCAGCGCGCCGTGAGCGCCTGCAGCGTGGGCCACAGGCCTTCTGCAAAGCGCTGCAGCACCAGCACCATCAGCAGGCCGAAGACGATGACCTCGAAGTTGCCGCTGGTGCCCAGCAGGGCCGGCAATATGTCCTGCAGCTTTTGCTTGATCAGCGTGATCAGCGTGGCGCCCAGCACCGCGCCCCACAGGTGGCCGGCGCCGCCGACCACGGCCATGAACAGGTACTCGATGCCCACGTTGAGGTTGAAGGGCGCCGGGCTCACGAAGCGCTGCATGTGGGCGTAGAGCCAGCCCGAGAGCGTGGCCAGCAGGGCCGCCAACACGAAGAGCTTGACGCGGTAGTGCGCCGTGTCGATGCCCATGGACTCGGCCATGACGCGGCCGCCGCGCAGCGCGCGGATGGCCCGGCCCTCGCGCGAGTCCAGCAGGTTGTGCAGCAGCCAAAGCGCCACCAGCAGCACGGCCCAGATCACCACGCCCATGGCGCGCGGCGAGGCCAGCGAGACGCCACCGATCACCAGCGGCGCAATGCCCGTGATGCCGGTCTGCCCGCCTAGGAATTCCATGTTGCCGAACAGGTAGTACAGGCTCAGCCCCCAGGCGATGGTGCACAGCGGCAGGTAGTGGCCCTGCAGCTTGACCGTGACCGCGCCCAGCAGCCAGGCCACGACGAAGGTGATGAGCAGGCCCAGCGCCAGGCCCACCCAGGGCAGGCCCGCCGCGCCCACCAGCCCGCCCAGCGCCGCCACCGAGGCCGGCGCCGTGCAGACCCAGGCCGTGGCATAGGCGCCGATGCCCACGAAGGCCGCCTGGCCGAACGAGGTCATGCCGCCCACGCCGGTCAGCATCACCAGGCCTGCGGCCACCATGGCGAACAGGCCGATGTAGCTGAGGATGACGACGGTGAAATCGGGCAGGAAGCCCCAGGACGCGGCCAGCAGCGCAATGGCGGCCACCGTGAGCACGCGCGTGCTGATGCCGCCCGAGGCGGCCTTGGCAGGCGCCGCGGCCTGCGAGGAAACGGGGGCGCTCATTCTTCTTCCTCCACATGGTGGCTATTGCGCGATCGCCACCACAGCACCGGGATGATCAGCGTGAACACCAGCACCTCCTTGTAGGCACTGGCCCAGAACGACGAGAAGGCCTCCAGCAGCCCGACCAGCAGCGCGCCGGCCAGGGCCAGCGGGTAGCTGGCCAGCCCGCCCACGATGGCGGCCACGAAGCCCTTGAGGCCGATCAGAAAGCCGGTGTCGTAGTACACCGTGGTCAGCGGCGCGATCAGCAGGCCGGAGATGGCGCCGATCAGCGCGGCCAGCGCAAAGCTCACGTCGCCGGCCATGGCCGTGGGAATGCCCATGAGGCGTGCGCCCACGCGGTTGATGGCCGTGGCGCGCAGCGCCTTGCCGATCATGGAGCGCTCGAAGAACACGAACAGCAGGGCCACCAGCACCAGGGTCACGCCCACCACCACCAGGGACTGGCCCGAGATCGTGATGTCGCCCAGGCGCAGCTGCGCCTCGGAAAACGCGGGGGTGCGCGAGCCTTCGGCACCGAAGAACAGCAGCCCCAGGCCGACCAGCACGCCGTGCATGGCCACCGAGACGATGAGCAGCATCAGCACCGAGGCATGGGCCAGCGGCCGGTAGGCCAGGCGGTACAGCAGCGGCCCCATGGGCGTGATCAGCACCAGGGTGGCCAGCGCCTGCAGCATCAGCGAGGACGGGCGCAGCCCCCAGGCCAGGGCCACGGCAATGGCCGGCAGCGCCAGGCACCACAGGAAGGTGGCGGGCCAGCTCACCTGGCTGCCCGCGCGCCAGCGCAGCAGGTCCACCACCAGCACGGCGGCGGCCAGGGCCAGCAGCAGCCACAGCGTGGTGGGCACGCGTCCGGCCTGCATCATGGCCAGGGTGAGCGCGCCGAAGGCGACGAACTCCCCCTGCGGGATGAAGATGATGCGGGTGACCGAGAACACCAGCACCAGGGCCAGCGCCATCAGGCCGTAGACGGCGCCGTTGACGATGCCGTCCTGCCCCAGCAGCAGGGCGATTTGCAGATCCATGATCGACTTTCGAGCAGACGCGGCCAAGCGCCACAGCGGCCGCCGCCAGGCGCGGCAGCCGCTGCGGCCTCAGGCCTGCAGGTTCAGGGCTGGTACTTCCAGGTACCGTTCTCGATCTTGACCATGACGGCCGCGCGCTGGTCCAGGCCCAGGTGGTCGGTGGGCGTCATGTTGAAGATGCCGTGGGCGCCGGCCACGTCCTTGGTCTGCTCCAGCGCATCGCGCAGCGCGGCGCGGAACTCGGCCGTGCCGGGCTGGGCCTTCTTGAGCGCGGCGGGAATCGCCGCTTCGAGCACGCGGCCCGCATCCCAGGAATGCGCGCCAAAGGTCGAAGCCGTGCCCTTGCCGTTGGCGGCCTCGTAGGCCTCCACATAGGAGACGGCGGACTTCTTGACCGGGTTGCTGTCGGGCAGCTGGTGGGCCACCAGCACGGGGCCGGCGGGCAGCAGCGTGCCTTCCACATCCTTGCCGCCCACGCGCAGGAAGTCGGCATTGGCCACGCCGTGGGTCTGGTAGATCTTGCCCTGGTAGCCGCGCTCCTTGAGCGACTTCTGCGGCAGTGCGGCCGGCGTGCCCGAGCCGGCGATCAGCACCGCATCGGGCTTGGCCGCCATGAGCTTGAGCGTCTGGCCCGTGACCGAGGTGTCGCTGCGCGAATAGGCCTCGGTGGCGGTGAGCTTGAGGCCCTTGGCCTCGGCCACCTTGCGGAATTCCTGCAGCCAGCTTTCTCCATAGGCGTCGTTGAAGCCGATGTAGCCCACGGTCTTGATGCCGGCCTTGGCCATGTGCTCGCCGATGGCGGCGGCCATCATGGCGTCGTGCTGGGGCGTCTTGAAGACCCAGAACTTCTTGGCATCCACGGGCTCGACGATCTTGGCCGAGGCGGCCAGCGTGATCATGGGCGTCTTGGCCTCGGAGACCACGTCCACCATGGCCAGGGAGTTGGGCGTGATGCTGGAGCCCAGGATCACGTCGACCTTGCTCTCGCTGATCAGCTTGCGCGTGTTGGCCACGGCCGCCGTGGTGTCGGAGGCGTCGTCCAGGATGATGTAGTTGACCTTCTGGCCCGCCACCGTGCGCGGCATCAGCGCCACCGTGTTCTTTTCGGGAATGCCCAGCGACGCGGCCGGCCCGGTGGCCGAGACCACCACGCCCACGTTGATGTCGGCCAGGGCCGAGCCCCACACCGTGGCCAGGGTTGCGGCCAGCAGGCCCAGTTTTGTCATGCGCTTCATGTCTGTCTCCTTTGTGTTGGATGGGGCGCGGTGCCGTCAGGCGCCACAATTTACCGTGGTAACTATTTTTTTGCCAGCGGTTTGATGCACGGGTTTGCCTGGGGTCTGCACGGCAGGCAAGCCTCCCAGGAACAGGTCGGCCACCACGGGGGCCATGGCCTCGTGGTCCAGCGTTCCGTCGGGCCGCAGCCAGGTGAACATCCAGTTCATCATCCCGAACAGCAGCATGGCCAGCGCCTTGGACAGGCCCGCGCCGTCGGCGTCCGGCCGCAGCTGGGCCACCGCCTGGGCAAAGGCCTCGACCACGGCGCGCTCCTTGCCCACCACGCGCTGGCGGTCCTCGTTCTGCAGGAAGCGCACGTCCTCGGTCAGCACGCGGTGGGCATGGCGGGCATGGGCGTACTCCTGCACGAAGCGCTCGATCAGCATGCGCAGCCGTGGCTCGGGCGGCAGGCCCATGGCCTGCACCTCGTCCACCAGGGCCTGCAGCCGCGTCATGTGGCCATCGGTGATGTCCACCAGCAGCGCGTACTTGTCGCGGAAGTAGTGGTAGATGGTGGGCTTGGACAGGCCGCAGGCCTGGGCCACCTCGTTCATCGAAGTGCCGGGGTAGCCGCTGCGCGCGAACAGCGCGGCGGCATGGCCCAGGATCAGTTCGCGCTGGTCGTCGTATCCGGAAGATCGGCCTCGGGCCATGGGACTCCTGTGCGCACTCAGCGGCTGCGGTGGTCGATCACGCGGCGGGCCTTGCCCACCAGGGTGCGCTCTATGGAATCGGGCCGCAGCACCTCGACCTCGGCGCTCACGCCGACCAGGGTCTTGATGCGCTGCTGCACCCACAGGGCCAGCGCCTCGGTGTCGCCCTGCGTGCCCGGCTGCATCTCGCAGCGCACGGCCAGCCGGTCCAGATTGCCCTCGCGCGTGACCACCAGCTGGTACTGGCCCGACAGCTGGGCGTTCTGCAGCACGATCTCCTCGATCTGCGTGGGAAACAGGTTCACGCCGCGGATGATGAGCATGTCGTCGCTGCGCCCCACGATCTTGCCCATGCGCCGGAAGCTGCGCGAAGTCGGCGCCAGCAGCCGCGTCAGGTCCCGCGTGCGGTAGCGCA
>NZ_JBICKW010000055.1:0-10926 GCF_043104645.1 Delftia sp. WSY_12 | reverse complement strand
GATCATCAAGGTGGTTATGCCAAGTAAGGCGCAGTCAAAATACAAAGCTGATTACAGACTCTATGAATTCGTTGTGTTGCTCACAAGAGCAGCATGACAACAAGTTATGCCTGATGACCATAGCAAGTTGGTACCACTCCTTCCCATCCCGAACAGGACAGTGAAACGACTTTGCGCCGATGATAGTGCGGGTTCCCGTGTGAAAGTAGGTCATCGTCAGGCTCTTATAGCCCAAGAAACCCCGTAGCCCAAAGCTACGGGGTTTTTTGCTTGTTTGCGCAGAATACCTGTTCCGGCCCTGCGCGATGTGCGTGCGCCATGGTGGGTGCGCCGGCTTGAAAGACCAACATGCAACTGCAAGACATTCTGTATTCCCAAGGCTTCGGTATCCGCCGCGTGTGCTCGGGCCTGGTCCAGCAGGGCTGGGTGGAACTGTGGGACACCGAGGCCAACGACTGGGTGCGTTGCCTCGACTCCACGCAGGACATCGATCCTGAAGGCCTGCGCTATCGCGTACAGGGCGTGGAGTGGGCCTATCACGCGCTGGGCTATGTGCTGCTGCACAAGCCGGCGGGCACGGAGTGCTCGCAAAAGCCTTCAACCTATCCGAGCATTTACTCGCTTTTGCCCATGCCGCTGCGCCAGCGCCCGAACAAGGGTGCCGTGCAGGGCGTGCAGGCCGTGGGCCGGCTGGACCAGGACACGACGGGCCTGCTGCTGCTCAGCGATGATGGCCAGTTCATCCACCGCATGAGTTCGCCCAAGAAGCACGTGCCCAAGGTCTACCGTGTGACCACCAAGCATGCCGTGGATGCGCGGCAGGTGCAGCGCCTGCTGGAGGGCGTGGTGCTCGATGACGACCCCAAGCCCGTCAAGGCGGCTGCCTGCGAGCAGGTGAGCGAGCATGTGCTGGACCTCACGCTGACCGAGGGCAAGTACCACCAGGTCAAGCGCATGATCGCCGCCGTTGGCAACCGCGTTGAAGGCCTGCACCGCTGGAAGATTGGCGAGCTGGAGCTCACCGAGGACCTGCAGCCGGGCCAGTGGCGCTGGCTGTCGGTCGAGGACCTGGCCAAGCTCAAGGCCAAGTGAAGCTCTCTTGTCGTTTCCCATGATGAATTCCTCTGAGCCGCGCCCAGGCTGGGCCCTGCTGTGCACGGCCTTCGATGCCCCCACGCCGCACGCGCTGCGCATCCGGCAGGACGTGCTGATCGTCGTGGATGGCCGCGGCATGGTCGATGCCGTGCTGGAGCGCGGTGATCCCCGCCGCGCCGCTCTGGAGGCCGCGCATGCGGCCGCAGGCACGCTGCAGCGCCTGCCCGAGGGCCAGTACCTTTTGCCCGGCATGGTGGACCTGCATGTGCATGCCCCGCAATGGCCGCAAAGCGGCAAGGCCCTGGATGTGCCGCTGGAAACCTGGCTGCAGGAGTACACCTTTCCCCTGGAAGCGCGCTACGGCGATGCCGGCTTTGCCACTTCGGTGTACGACAGCGTGGTGCGTACGCTGCTGGCCAATGGCACGACGACGGCCATGTACTTCGGCACCATCCACGCCGTGGGCAACCAAGTGCTGGCCGAACGCTGCCTGGCCCTGGGCCAGCGCGCCCTGATCGGCAAGGTGGCCATGGACGAGCCGTCGCAATGCCCTTCGTTCTACAAGGACGCCAGTGCCGCCGAAGGCATTGCCGAGACAGCGCGCTTCATCGACTGGCTGCGCCAGCATCCGGACAACGCGCAGCAGCGCGTGCTGCCGGCGATCACGCCGCGTTTCATTCCTTCGTGCACCGACGAGCTGCTGCGCGGCCTGGGTGACCTGGCTCGGCGCACCGGCGCCCATGTGCAGACGCATTGCTCCGAAAGCGACTGGGCCCACGCCCATGTGCTGGAACGCCAGGGCCGCACCGATGCGCATGCGCTGCATGATTTCGGCCTGCTCACGCGCCGCACGGTCGTGGCCCATGCCAACTTCCTCACGGCCGATGACGTGGCGCTGATGGCGCGCACGGGCGCCTCGGTGGCGCATTGCCCGCTATCCAACTTCTATTTCGCCAACAGCGTTTTCCCCGCGCGCAGCGGCCGCGAGCAGGGCCTGGGCATGGGACTGGCCACGGACATTTCGGGGGGCTACAGCCCCAGCATGTTCGACGCCTGCCGACATGCCATGACAGCCTCGCTGGCCTTGCACGAAGGCGTGGATCCGGCGCAGACGGCCGCCCGGCGCGGCAGGGCGGGGCAGGGCGTGCAGGCCCGCATCGACCACGTCTTTGCACTGTGGCTGGCCACGGCGGCGGGTGGCGATGCGCTGGACCTTCCCATTGGCCGCATCGAGCCCGGCCATGCCATGGATGCCCTGGCCGTCGACTGCCTGGCGCCGGACTCCAATGTGCAGATCTGGCCCGAGCAGGACGGCCCGGCCGACATCCTGCAGAAGATCATCCACCATGCCACGCGTGCCAATGTGGCCTGCACCTGGGTGCAGGGCGCGTGCGTGCACCGGCGCCAGGCGGCCAGCCCCGCCTGAAGACCGGCTGCGTTTGCGCACTGGCTGTTTCCCGCGTTTTCCGCTCCATGACCGAACCGACCTCCTCCTACGAAGGGCGCCTGATCGCCCGCCCTGACGACCGCGTCACGCTCTCCCAGGCCCTGTTGCTGGGCCTGCAGCATGTGATGGCCATGGACGTGTATGTCGTGCCCTTCATCATTGCCTCGGCCCTGGCGCTGTCGCAGGCCGACGCGGCGTCCATGATCCAGTCCACCTTCCTCGCAGCGGGACTGGGCACGCTGATCCAGACGGCCTGGTGCATGCGCATGCCCGTGGCACAAGGGCCTTCCTACATTCCCCTGGGTGCCATCCTGGCCGTGGCCTTTGGCGCGGGCGGCGGCTTCGGCGGCATGGGAGCGGTCTATGGCGCGCTGATTCCGGGCGCGCTCATCGTCATCGCGCTGGGTGCGCTGGGCTGGTTCCACCGCGTGATCCGCTGGCTGGTGCCTCCCATCGTCGGCGGCACCATCATCCTCGTGGTGGGGCTGTCGCTGCTGCCGATTGCGCTGAGCGCCAACGTGTTCGCGGTCCACGGCGGCATGACGGTCAACCAGTCCATTGCGCTGGCTTCGGTATCGGCGGCGCTGCTGATTGCGGCCATGATGCTGGGCCTGCGCTTCGACAACCGGCTGGGCCGCTGGATGCGCCTGTCGTCGGTGATCATCGCGCTGGCTGGCGGCACGGCCGTCGCCTGGGGCATGGGGCTGTTTGCCTGGCAGCCCATTGCCGATGCGCCCTGGCTCACGCTGCCCAAGCTGGCGGGCATCGACTATCCGCTGCAGTTCTCGCTGCCCGCCGTGCTCACCTTCGTCGTGATCTACCTCGTGGTCATGGCGGAGACCACGGGCACGTGGTTCGCGGTCTCGGCCGTGATCAACCAGCCCATCACCAGCCGCCAGCTGGACCGTGGCGCCGTGGGCGAAGGCCTGAGCTGCAGCGTGGCCGCCCTGATAGGTGCCACGCCGGTCACCGGCTACTCCACCAACGCCGGCGTGATCTCCATCACCGGCGTGGCCAGCCGCATGGTTTTCATTGCAGCCGGCCTGGTGCTGGCCTGCCTGGGCTTCCTGGGCAAGTTCTCCGCACTGATCGCGGCCATTCCCTCGCCCGTGATCGGCGGCATGTTCGCCGTGGTCTGCGTGACCATTGCCATGGCGGGCATCCGCATCCTGCGCCATGTGCGCCTGGACGAGCGTGCCATGCTGGTGGTGGGCGTGCCCATCATCTGCTCCTTCTTTGCCACCCTGGCCCCCAAGGACTGGGTGCAGAGCCTGCCGGACATGCTGCAGTACCTGCTGGGCTCGGCCGTGACCGTGGGCGCCATGGCCGCCATGGTGATGAACCTCATCCTGCCGCGCGCGCAGGATGACGACGCCCCGGCCAGGGACCAGGTGGTCTGAACGCCGCAGGGCCTGCTTCCCGCAAATCCATGCAAAAAGGCCATGCGCAGTTGTTGCACATGGCCTTTTTTGCTGGAAGAGGCGGGCAGGGCCGTGCGATTCAGCGCCGGTCCAGATCGTCGATGGAGGCGCTCCAGCGGCTGTCCCAGCTGCCGCGCTCGCGCACCTGGTCGATCTGGCGGCGGTCGCGCTTGGTGGGGCGGCCTTCGTGCTGGCTGGCGATGCTGCTGGCGGGCTCCGGAGCCAGGCGGCGCTGCTCTGCAAGCCGTTCGCGCTCGGCCAGGCTTTCGGCGGTTTCCTCGTACAGGGCCTGGGCCACGGGGGCGGGGCCCCGCATGCCTGAGAGGCCGCGGATGACCACGGTGCGCGGGACCTGGCCCTGGCGCAGTGCCACGGTGTCGCCGCAGCGCACCTCGCGCGCGGGCTTGACCAGGGCTCCGTTGACGGTGACGCGGCCCTTGCCGATTTCCTCCGTCGCCAGGCTGCGCGTCTTGTAGAAGCGCGCGCACCACAGCCATTTGTCCAGACGCATGGATTCGATATCGGTCATGGCGTTATTGTGCGCGCGGCGCGGGGTGCCTGCCAGTGGTCGGCTGCAGCGGAATCGCCACGTGCGCATGCAGTCCGCAGACCAGGCCTTGCCGGTAGATGTTGCGCAGCTCGATGGCGCCGCCCAGCGTCTGCACGATCTCGTGGCAGATGGCCAGCCCCAGGCCCGAGCCGCTGCGCGCATTGCCGGCCGAAAATGGCTGGAACAGCCTCTGCGCCAGCTCGCTGTCTATGCCCGGCCCGCTGTCGCGCAGGCTGAGCACGGCCTGGCTGCCGGCCTGGTGCACGCTGATGTGCAGGCTGCCGGCCGCAGGCATGTGGCGTATGGCGTTGTGCAGCAGGTTGCGCGTGAGCTCGCGCAGCATCCATTCGTGGGCAGGAACGGGGCAGGGCTCCGTGTCTATGGAAAAGTCGATGTCCTGCTCCGCAATCAGCGGCGACAGTTCGATGGCCACGTCGCGCACCACTTCGTCCAGCAGGCTGGGCGCGGGCGATGCGGGCTCGGCGCTGTCTTCCTGGCGCAGCTGCTCGACCTTGGCCAGCGCCAGCATCTGGTTGGCCAGGCGCGTGGCGCGGTCCACGGTGGCGCCGATTTCCTCAAAGGCCTGCTCGGCCGGCACATCACCGCGCTGGGCCGACTGCAACTGTGCCTTGAGCACGGCCAGCGGCGTGCGCAGCTGGTGCGACGCGTCGCGCACAAAGCGCTTCTGGTCCGACAGCAGCTGGCGCAGCCGCAGCATGAGCTGGTTGATGGCCTCCAGCAGCGGCTGCAACTCGCGCGGTGCTGAGGGTGCCGACAGCGGGCTCAGGTCGCCGCGCGGGCGCGATCGCAGGTCGCTGCTGAGCCGGCGCACGGGCTGTGTGGCGCGCTGGACGACGAAGATCACGATCAGCGCCACGGCGGCCACCAGCAGGGCCTGCCGCGCCAGCGTGGTGCGCAGGATCTGCAGGGCCAGCGCTTCACGCAGCTCCAGCGTCTCGGCCACCTGGATCACGGCCATGCCGCGCCCCTTGGCGCTGGCCACGGGCTGCAGCAGCACGGCCATGCGCACGGGCCGGCCCCGGAACTGTGCGTCGTAGAAGTCGACCAGGGCCGCGTAGGGCGGGCGCTGGGGAATGACGCCATGCCACATGGGCAGCTCGCCAAAGCCCGACACCATTTCCCCCTCCAGCGTGGAGACGCGGTAGAACATGCGGCTCTGGTTGTCGGCCTCGAAGATCTCCAGCGCCGAGTAGGGAACGATGGCATGCAGCTGGGCGGACTCGTCATAGCCCGTCACATCCAGCTGCTCGCTGATGCTCTTGGCCGAGGCCAGCAGCGTGCGGTCATAGGCGGTGTTCAGCGCAGCCAGCGTCTGGTGGTACAGGCTCCAGGTATTGAAGCCAATGAACAGAATGACGGGCACGAGAATGCCCGTCAGCAGCTGGCGGCGCAGCGACCAGGGCTGGCGCGTGCGCGCGGGGGCGGGAAGGGGAAGACCGGGGTCGCGCATGGGCTGCGGTGAGTGGTGGAGTGCCTCAGGCCGACTCGGCCTTGAGCAGATAGCCCAGGCCGCGCAGCGTGACCAACTGCACGCCTGTGCCCGACAGCTTCTTGCGCAACCGGTAGGCGACGACTTCCACGGCTTCGTACTGCACGTCCGACTCGCCGGGAAACACCAGCGCGAACAGGCGCTCCTTGGCCACGGCATGGCCGGGGCGTGCCAGCAGGGCGTGCATCAGGGCCAGCTCGCGCGGCGTCAGCTCCATGATCTCGCCATCGCGGTGGATGGCGCCGCTGGCCTTGTCGTAGCGCAGCGCACCCATGGCGATGGTCTCGGGCGGCGGCTTGGGCGTGAAGCTGTCGCTGCTGCGGCGCAGCAGGGCGCGCAGCCGGGCCTCCAGCTCGTCGAGGTCGAAGGGCTTGGCCAGGTAGTCGTCGGCACCGGCGTTCAGGCCCAGCACGCGGTCGCCCACGGTGCCGCGCGCGGTCAGGATGAGCACGGGCGTGCGCAGGCCCTGGCCGCGCGCCCTCTCCAGCACCTGCAGGCCGTCCAGGCCGGGCAGGCTCAAATCCAGCACCACGGCGTCGGGCTCGCGCACCAGCCACTGCGCCAGGGCCGAGGGCCCGTCGGCCGCCGTCTCCACCTGGATGCCGCGCCTGATCAGCGTGCGCTGCAGCGTGGTGCGCATGGCGTTGTCATCTTCTACGAGCAGCAATTGCATGGGCCGGACGTTAGCACCGGGCGCGATGCAGGCCATCGTGGCGAGAGCGATCTAGGGATTCCCCTAGGGGTTTGGACAGCCATTTGACAGGTAGCGAACCGATCATCGACAGCCTTACAACACAAGGAGTCAAACCATGCGTCGTGATACTTTTCTGAAGTCGCTGGCCGCACTGGCCGCCGCAGGCAGCCTGCCGCTGTCTGCGCAGGCTGCGGCAGCCGTCAAGATGATGCTGCCGGCCAACCCCGGCGGCGGCTGGGACACCACGGGCCGTGCCCTGGGCAAGGCTTTGCAGGACGCTGGTCAGGCTGCTTCCGTCACCTATGACAACAAGGGTGGCGCCGCCGGCGCCATCGGCCTTGCGCAGTTTGTCAACGGCAGCAAGGGCGATCCCAACGCCATGATGGTCATGGGCGCCGTCATGCTGGGCGGCATCATCACGGGCAAGCCGCCCGTGAACCTCACGCAGGCCACGCCGCTGGCCCGCCTGACCAGCGAGTACAACGTCTTCGTGCTGCCCGCCAACTCGCCCTTCAAGAACATGGCCGAGGTGATCGCCCAGCTCAAGAAGGACCCGGGCTCCGTCAAGTGGGGCGGCGGCTCGCGCGGCTCCACCGAGCACATTGCGGCGGCCATGATTGCGCGTGAAGTCGGCGTCGATCCCTCCAAGATCAACTACGTGGCATTCCGTGGAGGCGGCGAGGCCATCTCCGCCATCCTGGGCGGCAACGTCACCGTGGGCGGCAGCGGCTACAGCGAGTTCGCCGAGTACATCGGCACCGGCAAGATGAAGCCCATCGGCGTGACCTCGGGCCAGCGCCTGAAGGGCGTGGACGTGCCCACGCTCAAGGAGCAGGGCATCAACGTGGAGATCGGCAACTGGCGCGGCGTGTACGGCGCGCCCGGCATCACCAAGGCACAGCGCGATGCGCTGGTCGCCATGATCGAGAAGGCCACCAAGAGCAAGGCCTGGGCCGAGGCGCTGCAGAAGAACGACTGGACGCCTGCATGGCTGGCCGGCGATGCCTTCGGCGAGTTCGTGGACCAGGAGTTCGCGAGCCTGCGCGCCACCATGGTCAAGTCCGGCATGGTGTGATCGAGCTGCTGCACCGGCCTCTTGCGGGGTCGGTGCAGCAACAGGCCCGCACTCCTGCGGGCCACGGCAGGCGCCAGTCGCAGCGCCTGCTTCAAGAAGCGGAAGATGCCCGCGCGCCGCGCCAGCGGCTCGCAGGCCCCGGCGGCTTAATTTTTTCCCCACGTCTGCAGCGGTGGCCGGCCCGGTCGCCGGTCCCGCTGCGGCCAGGAACTGACCATGTCCGAGTCCTCACAACCCAATCCACTTGCCACGGATGCCGCCCAGGCCGATGAGCCCAGCGGCTTTCCCTCGGTACGCGCGCAGACCATCGTCGGCTCCGGCGTGCTGCTTGTCGCTGCAGGCCTGGCCTTCGGCGCGCTGCAAATCCCTGGCGATGCCGGCTACGGCGGCGTCGGCCCCAATTTCCTGCCCTGGCTGTGTGCCTTGGTGCTCGCAGTCTGCGGCGCCTGGCTGGTCTGGGAGGCACGCACGGGCGGCTTTCGCGAAGCCTCTTGCGGGGGCGGCCACCCACGAGCCGACATCGGCGCCTTCGTCTGGGTGTCGACGGGCCTGCTGGTCAATGCCGTGCTGATCGGCACGGTAGGCTTCATCGTCAGCTGCACCGTCTGCTACGTGCTGGCCGTGCAGGGCCTGCGCCGTGCCGGCGGCCAGGCCCAGGCGGGCAAGCCCATCACCTGGGCCAAGGACGTGGTCACCGGGCTGCTGATCTCGGCGCCCGTGTTCTGGGCCTTCACGCAATTCCTGGCGATCAACCTGCCGGGCCTGACTGAGACGGGGTGGCTGTAATGGAAATCTTTGACGCACTGCTGGCGGGCTTTGCCACCGCCATCACTCCGGCCAACCTGCTGTGGGCCCTGGTCGGCTGCGCCCTGGGCACGGCCGTGGGCGTGCTGCCCGGCATCGGACCGGCCGTGGCCGTGGCCATGCTGCTGCCCATCACCGCCAAGGTCGATGTCACCGCCTCGATGATCTTCTTCGCGGGCATCTACTACGGCGCCATGTACGGCGGCTCCACCACCTCCATCCTGCTGAACACTCCCGGGGAGACCGCGAGCATGGTCACGGCCATGGAGGGCAACAAGATGGCCAAGAGCGGCCGCGCGGGCGCCGCGCTGGCCACCTCCGCCATCGGCTCCTTCGTGGCCGGCACCGTGGCCACCGTGGTCGTCACGCTGTTCGCGCCTTCGGTGGCCGACTTCGCCGTCAAGCTGGGCCCGCCCGAGTACTTCATGCTGATGGTGCTGGCCTTCACCACCGTGAGCGCCGTGCTGGGCCAGAGCGCATTGCGCGGCATGACGGCCCTGTTCCTGGGGCTGGCGCTGGGCTGCATCGGCATGGACCAGATCTCGGGCGCTGCGCGCTACACCATGGGCAAGATGGAACTGCTGGACGGCGTGGACATCGTGCTCGTGGCCGTGGGCCTGTTCGCCGTGGCCGAAGTGCTGTACGCCGCCATGTACGAAGGCAAGGTCGTCGATACGCAAAACAAGATGGGCCGCGTGCACATGACCGGCCGTGACTGGAAGCGTTCGTGGCCCGCGTGGCTGCGCGGCACCGTCATCGGCACGCCCTTCGGCTGCATTCCCGCCGGCGGCACCGAGATTCCGACCTTCCTGAGCTATGCCACCGAGAAGAAGCTGGCCAAGGGCGAGGACCGTGCGGAGTTCGGCACCAAGGGCGCCATCGAAGGCGTGGCCGGCCCAGAGGCCGCCAACAACGCCACCGTGACCGCCGCGCTGATCCCGCTGCTGACCCTGGGCATTCCCACCAGCAACACCACGGCCGTGCTGCTGGGCGCCTTCCAGAACTACGGCATCAACCCCGGCCCGCAGCTGTTCAGCTCGTCCGCGGCCCTGGTCTGGGCGCTGATCGCCTCGCTGTACATCGGCAACCTGATGCTGCTGGTGCTCAACCTGCCCATGGTGGGCCTGTGGGTCAAGCTGCTCAAGATCCCGCGTCCCCAGCTGTACGCCGGCATCCTGATCTTCGCCACCGTGGGTGCCTACGGCATGCGCCAGAGCGCGTTCGACCTGTTCCTGCTGTACGGCATCGGCGTACTGGGCGTGATCATGCGCCGCTTCGACTTCCCCACCGCGCCCGTGGTGGTGGGCATGATCCTGGGCCCCCTGGCCGAGGCGCAGATGCGCAACGCCGTGTCCATCGGCGAAGGCAGCTGGTGGATCTTCCTGCAGCGCCCCATGTCGCTGACGCTGATCATCATCGTGGCCTGCGTGCTCATCGTGCCGCGCGTGCTCAAGCGCCTGCAGCCCAAGCCCTCGCCGCAGGCCACTGCCGGCTGACGCCAACCCGTTGCTAGCCGGCCCGTCGATGCTACGCATGGCGTCCACGGGCTCCTGACAGCCCCTGCCTTTCGAGGCAGGGGCTTTTTTATTGACGCGCCTTGATGCGGATCAGCAGGCGCCTCATGCCCATTGCACCAATGGCATGTGGGAATTATCGATATGGCCGTCCATGGGTGAGGCTTCATTCAATTGCTGATGTATCCAAGATAATTAATCTGCTTACATTTATAGGAAAAGTCTGACGCATAAATCAATTGCGCCATTGCCATTGGCCTGTCTATGATTCGCGCTCATCGAGAGAGGGGAGCCGTCCGCAGGGCGGTTGACACAATGACACGACCATTTGACATCCGCACGCCATGGGGCGAGCCACTGCATTCTCATGAAATGCCTGGCCATCAGGGAATCCGCCACTGTCTCCATTTGCCTGGGATGAGGCAATGTGAAGCAATTGCCGCTCTGGATACAGCGATACGAAGCGACTGCGCCATCAAGTCCACTCAGGAGAAGTCCGCATGAGTGGCCAACCCGCAGCCCGCATCACCGACAGCGTCGTCAAGGGCAAGATCGTCACCGGCTCGCGCACCGTGCTCATCGGCAGCCAGGGGGGCCTGGCCTGCTCCGTCTGCCCAGGTGGCATCACCGTCAGCTCCCCCGTCAACCCCCAGCTCGGCGCCAAGGTCCTGCTGGGCGCACAAGACCTGGACTTCGCCCTGCCATCGGCTGCGCTGCCCGTGGCCTGGCAGCGCCAGTACAGCAGCTACGTCAACCCCGAGCACGGCGCGGCCTGCGGCCTGCTGGGCCATGGCTGGCACCTGCTGCAGGAGCTCA